>NZ_PSVG01000001.1:0-387707 GCF_002930885.1 Rathayibacter sp. AY1F2
CGGCGAGCTGTTCGAGCTCGACCTCGAGGACGACGACGTCGACTCGGTCGCCGGGCGGGCGGGCGGCCTGGCCGCGGCGCTCGGCGCGGTTCGCGAACTCCCGGGCCTGCTCGCGCTCGAAGTGCTGCGCCTGCTTCTGCTGGTCGTACTCGGTGTACGCGTCCACGATGCGGCCGACCAGGCTGTGGCGCACCACGTCCTCGCTGGTCAGGCGCGAGAAGTGGATGTCGTCGATGCCGTCGAGCACGCGCGTCACGAGGCGGAGTCCGCTCGCGCCGGTCGGCAGGTCGACCTGGGTGATGTCGCCGGTGACGACCATCTTGGAGCCGAAGCCGAGGCGGGTGAGGAACATCTTCATCTGCTCGGGCGTCGTGTTCTGCGCCTCGTCGAGCACGACGAACGAGTTGTTGAGCGTGCGTCCGCGCATGTAGGCGAGCGGAGCGACCTCGATCGTGCCGGCCGCGAGCAGCTTCGGGACGATCTCGGGGTCCATCATCTCGTTCAGCGCGTCGTAGAGCGGGCGCAGGTACGGGTCGATCTTGTCGGTGAGCGAGCCGGGCAGGTAGCCCAGCCGCTCCCCCGCCTCGACCGCCGGGCGGGTCAGGATGATCCGCTCGACCTCCTTGCGCTGCAGCGACTGCACGGCCTTCGCCATCGCCAGGTAGGTCTTGCCGGTTCCGGCCGGGCCGATGCCGAAGACGATGGTGTTCTGATCGACCGCGTCGACGTACTCGCGCTGCCCGAGCGTCTTGGGCCTCACGCTCCGTCCGCGTGCCGTGAGGATGGCCTGGCCGAACGCCTCGGCCGGGCTCACCGGCCCGCCGTTCTGCAGGATGCGGGCGGACTCGCGCACGCCCTCCGGGTCGAGATCGTGCCCGCTCGCGGTCATGCGCACCAGTTCTTCCACCAGGCGCGTCGCCGCGGCGACGGGCTCGCGCTCGCCGTCGAGCGTCACCTCGTTGCCGCGCACGTGCACCCGGACATCGGGGAATCGTCCTTCGACCGCTCGGATGAGGCGGTCCTGGGGTCCGAGGAGTCGCACCATCGCGACTCCGTCGACGGCGACGACGCGCCGCGTCGTCTCGGACGCGTCCGCGCCGGGGGCGGGACGCTCGTCGGGGCTCGCGCCCGTGTTCTCAACCGGTGGCAAGGGAGCCTTCCGTCTGGTGGCCGCCCAGGACGTGGGCGTGCACGTGGAACACGGTCTGGCCCGCCTCTTCGCCGGAGTTGAAGACGAGGCGGAACTGACCGTTGCTGTGGGCGTCGGCGAGCGACTGGGCGACCTGCACCATCTCGGCGAGCAGGGCGGGATCGGCGGCGGCGAGGGCGGCGACCGTGGCGTGCTCCTGGGTCTTCGGGAAGACGAGGAGGTGGACGGGCGCCTTCGGCTCGATGTCGGTGATCGCGAGGATGCGCTCGTTCTCGAACACCACATCGGCCGGGATCTCGCCCTGGACGATGCGCGTGAAGACGGTGGGTTCGCTCATGCACTCATCTTAAACGGGGCCCGTGCGCGACGGGCGCCGCGTTCGCCCACGGCACCCTGCTCCGGCGCCCCGAGGCGGCTGTGGAGGAGCGTCACCAGCGGCCCAGGCGGGCCGAGAGGACGGCGATGGCAGCGGGACCTGCGGTCGAGGTGCGCAGGACGGAGTCGCCGAGCGCGACGGCCTCGGCGCCCGCCTCCGCGAGCAGCCGCAGCTCCTCCGGAGCGATGCCGCCCTCGGGCCCGACGACGAGCACCAGGTCGCGTCCGTCCGGGACCACCTGGGAGAGCCGCGCCTGCGCCGAGGGCTCGAGGACCAGCACGCGGGACGTCGCGGCGCGCGCGACGAGACCGCGCACCTGCTCGAGCGGCGCGACCTCGGGCACCCGGGGGCGCAGCGACTGCTTGCTCGCCTCGCGCACGATGGCCCGCCAGCGCTCGCGCCCCTTCTCCTCCTTCGGGCCCGACCACCGCGAGATCGACCGCGCGGCCTGCCACGGGACGACCTCGTCCACCCCGAGCTCGGTCGCCGCCTGCACGGCGAGCTCGTCGCGGTCGCCCTTCGCGAGGGCCTGGACGAGGACAAGGCGCGGGGACGGAACCGGGGACTCCTGCACCGACTCCACGACGAGCACCACTCGCGCCGGCTCCGCGCTCTCGACGACCGCGGTCGCGACGAGTCCGCGCCCGTCACCGACCCGGACGCTCTCGCCCGCGCGGATCCGGCTGACGGTCGCGGCGTGCCGTGCCTCCGCGCCGGTGAGCGCGAGCCGGCCCCCGACGACGAAGCCCTCGGAGTCCAGCGACTCGTCGATGTAGTGGTGCGCCACGGGCTCAGCCCAGGAAGCGGTCGCGGAGCTTCGAGAAGAGGCCCTGCTGGAAGTGGGTCAGCGCGGGCTTCTGCGGCTTGTAGTGCTTCGCGAGCTCCTGGACCAGCTCCCGCTCGCGGTGGCCCAGCTTCGTCGGGGTGACGACCTGGATGCCGATGCGGAGGTCGCCGCGTCCGCTGCCCCGCAGGCGCGTGACTCCGCGTCCCTTGATCGTGACGATCTCGGTGCTCTGCGTGCCCGGCTTGATCTCGATCTCGATGTCGCCGTCGAGCGCCTTGAGCGACGCCGTGGAGCCGAGGATCGCGTCCGTCATCTGCACCTCGAGGGTGCAGAGCAGGTCGTCGCCGTTGCGGCTGAAGACGTCGTGGTGCTTGACCTTGATCTCGAGGTACAGGTCGCCGTTGGGGCCGCCGGCCGGGCCGACCTCGCCGCTGCCGGGCATCTGCAGGCGCAGGCCCGTGTCGACTCCCGCGGGGACGTCGACGGGGATGGTGCGGCGGGCGCGGACGCGTCCCTGGCCCTGGCAGGTGGAGCAGGGGGTCGCGATGACGGTGCCGTAGCCGCGGCAGGTGCCGCAGGGGCTCGCCGTCATCACGTTGCCCAGGAGCGAGCGGACCGTGCGCTGGATCTGGCCGGAGCCGTGGCAGATGTCGCAGGTCACCGGCGAGGTGCCGGGCTGGCAGCACGAGCCCTGGCACGTCTCGCAGAGCACCGCCGTGTCGACCTCGAGGTCGCGGTGGGTGCCGAAGATGACCTCGTCGAGCGAGACCTCCACGCGCAGCAGGGCGTCCTGGCCGCGCTCGCGGCGGGAGCGCGGCCCGCGGGACGAGCCCTGCGCGCCCTGCCCGAAGAAGGTCTCGAAGATGTCGCCGAACCCGCCGAAGCCCTGGCCGCCGCCGCCGAAGCCCTCCTGGGGCCCGCGGTCGTACTGCGCCCGCTGCTGGGCGTCGCTCAGGACGTCGTAGGCGTGCGTGACGAGCTTGAAGCGCTCGGAGGCGTCCGCGCTCGGGTTGACGTCGGGGTGCAGCTCGCGGGCGAGTCGGCGGTACGCCTTCTTGATCTCGTCGGCGGAGGCGTCGCGGTCGACGCCCAGCACTTCGTAGTGATCGGCCACAGGTGGCTTCGTCCTTCGTTCGTGGGTCGGTGGGCCGGGCACGGCGCACCGGGGGGATCCGGCGGGGGCCGGGAGGTCGGGCCTACTCCTCGCCGAGGAGGCGGGAGAGGTAGCGGGCGACGGCGCGCACCGCGGTGATGTTGCCGGAGTAGTCCATCCGGATCGGGCCGAGCACGCCCAGGCGCGAGACCTGGCCGCCCGCGGTGTTGTACCCGCTCGTGAGCACCGAGGTCTCCTGCAGCCCGAACGGCGCGTTCTCGCGGCCGATGCGCACCGAGATGCCCCGGGGGTCCGGGGTCATCTCGGCGAAGAGGCGCAGCAGCTCCACCTGCTCCTCGATCGCCTCGAGCACGGGGTAGATGCTGCCCGAGAAGTCCTCCTCGGTGCGGACGAGGTTGGCGGCGCCGGCCATGACCAGGCGGTCCTGCCGGTTGGCGCCGACCTGCTCGAGCAGGGTCTGCACGATCGGCGTCAGCACGTGGCGCCGCTCGGGGCTGAAGCGCTCCGCGACGGAGCCGAGCGTCTCGGCCGCCTGCTGGAGCCCGAGGCCCAGCACGGCCGTGTTGAGCTTCGCGCGGATCTCGCCCAGGAGAGCGTCGTCCACGTCCTCCGGGGTCTCGAGCACGCGCTGGTCGACCCGGCCGGTGTCGGTGATCAGCACCGACAGGAGGCGGCGGGGAGCGAGGGCGACGAGCTCCACGTGGCGCAGCCGCGCGGCCCCGAACGACGGGTACTGCACGAGCGCGACGCTGTTGGTGAGCTGCGAGAGCAGGCGGACGGTCTTGACCAGCACCTCGTCGAGGTCCGGGCTCTGCCCGAGGAACGTCTCGATCGCCTGGCGCTGCGCGGAGGTCAGCGGGCGCAGGTCGGCGAGCTGGTCGACGAAGAGGCGGTAGCCCTTGTCGGTCGGCACGCGGCCGGACGAGGTGTGCGGAGCCGCGATCAGCTCCTCCTCCTCCAGCTGGGCCATCTCGTTGCGGATGGTGGCGGCCGAGACGCCGAACGCGTGGCGCTCGACGATCGACTTGGAGCCCACCGGCTCCCGGTTCGCCACGTAGTCCTGCACGATCACGCGCAGGACCTGGAGACCGCGCTCCGTGACCATACGACCGACCTCCCGCCGGACTCCGAGTGCCCGCGGGCACGACCGTCTGCGGCGCTGACGCCGCGCGGAGCCTGGCACTCCGCAACTCTGAGTGCCAATCATAACCGGGAGGCGGACCGCCCGGCGGGGTTGCGCGGGGATCGGCCGGGGTGCACTCCTGCAGGGCCGCGGGGAGGAGCCCCGTCATCCCCGAGGAGGAGGTCCCGCGCGGCCCGGTGCGGAGGGAGTCGCCGCATGCCACGATGGACGCCGAGCGCACGGGGGACGCCCGTCGCCGCCGCCGGAACGGAGACCATCATGTCGGCCACCCCTCCCCCGCCCCCCGTCTACGGGACCCCGGCTCCGCCGCTGAACCCGGCGGACGAGAAGACCTGGGCGATCGTCACGCACGTGACCGGCATCTTCTTCAGCTTCCTGCCCTCGCTGATCGTCTTCCTGGTCTTCAAGGGGCGCGGACCGTTCCTCGAGGCGCACGCCAAGACGGCCCTCAACTTCCATCTGACGACGCTGATCGCCTACGTCGCCGGGACGATCCTGTCCTTCGTCCTCGTCGGCTTCATCGTGTTCCTGGTCGTGCCGATCCTGGTGATCGTCTTCGCGATCATCGCCTCGGTGCGCGCCAGCGCGGGCGAGTACTACACGTACCCGCTCAGCATCCCGTTCTTCAAGTAGCCGCGGCACCGGGGCGGCCGTGCGTCGCCCGCCCCGGGATCCGGCCTCAGCCGTCGGTGAGGCGGCGCACGACCGCGTCGGCCAGCAGACGGCCGCGCAGGGTCAGCACGATCAGGCCGCCGAGCGCCGCCCGGCCGTCGACGAGGCCGTCGGCGATGAGCCCCGCCACCTCGCTGCGCCGATCGGCGTCGATCGCGTCGATGGGCAGCCCGTCCGCCAGGCGCGAGCGCAGCAGCACGTCCTCCACACGCCGCGTGCCCGCGTCGAGCGTCTCCCGCCCGGCAGCGGGCGAGACCCCGGTGCTCAGCCGGTCGGCGTAGGCCGCCGGGTGCTTCACGTTCCACCAGCGCACGCCTCCGACGTGGCTGTGCGCGCCGGGACCGACGCCCCACCAGTCGTGGCCGAGCCAGTACGAGAGGTTGTGCCGGGAGCGGTGGGCTGCGTCGCGCGCCCAGTTGCTGACCTCGTACCAGGAGTACCCGGCAGCGGCCAGGCGCGCGTCGGCGAGTTCGTACATGTCGGCCGTGAGGTCGTCGTCCGGGGTCGCGACCTCGCCGCGGCGGATCTGACGGGCGAGCTTCGTGCCGTCCTCCACGATCAGGGCGTAGGCCGAGAGGTGGTCCGGCCGGTTGGCGAGCGCGGAGTCGAGCGACCGCTCCCAGTCGGCGAGGGACTCCCCCGGCGTGCCGTAGATGAGGTCGAGGCTGACCTGCAGGCCGGCCTCCCGCGCCCACTCGACCACGAGCGGGACCCGCTCCGGGTCGTGGGTGCGCTCGAGCGTGGCGAGGACGTGCGGCACGGCCGACTGCATCCCGAAGCTGACGCGGGTGAAGCCCGCCTCGGCCAGCGCGCGGAGGTAGGAGGCATCGACGGAGTCCGGGTTCGCCTCGGTGGTGATCTCGGCGTCGGGCGCGACCCCGAAGTGGGTGCGGAGGCCGTCCAGCATCCGCACCAGGTCGCCGGCGGGCAGGAGGGTGGGCGTCCCGCCGCCGAAGAAGACCGTGCGGGCGGGGCGTCGGGGCAGACCCGCGCGCTCGAGCACCTCGGCACCGAGAGCCATCTCGGTGATCGCCTCGTCGGCGTAGTCCTGCTGCTTCGCCCCACGGAGCTCGGTCGCCGTGTAGGTGTTGAAGTCGCAGTACCCGCAGCGGACCCGGCAGAACGGCACGTGCACGTAGAGGCCGAGGTCGCGCTGCTCCACGCCGTCGACGACGGACGCGGGCAGTCCGCCGTCGAGCGGAGCAGGATCGGCGATCGGGAGGGCGCTCCCCACGTCAGCTGACGCGCGCCGGCAGCAGCGCGCGCAGGTACTTGGCGACCTGGCGCTTCTGCACGGCGCGCAGCACCGGCGCGCCCAGGCGGTAGAGGCGGGTGGAGGGTCGCGAGAAGACCCGGATGACGAGCCAGACCGAGTCGTCCGCGCGCTTCTCGACGACGAAGGACTCCTCGCCGCTCTCGGGGTGGCCCGCGAGGGTGCCGTAGGCGAAGCCGACCTGGTCGGGCTCGTCGACGACGTAGACCACGCGGACCGGGGCGTCGAAGACGCGGCCGAGCAGGGTCACGCGGAGCACGGCGGTCACGCCGGCGGTGATGTAGGGGGTGCCGTCGGGAGCGAAGTGCTCCTCCGTCGGCCGGCTGACGAGGTCGATCGGGGTGCCCGCGGCGTCGAAGTTGACGCCGGTGTACTGCACGCCGCTGCCGCTGGTGATATCGGTCACCTCGATGCCGCTGCCGCGCTGCACGCCCCAGGTCATCAGGGAGGCGGTGGTGATGGCGAAGCGCTCGTCGCCCGAGCCGAGACGGGCCTCGAAGCGCTCGGCCGTGAAGCCGTCCGGCGGGTACTCGAGCAGGTCGGGTGCCAGAGTGCCGCCGACGGCCGCGTAGGTGACCTGCGGCTGGCCCTCGAAGTTGGAGCGGCGGATGCTCACGTCCCGACCTTCTTCCCGGACTCCTCGAGCGCGGCGCGCGTCGAGTCCGCGCGCCGGGTGGTGCTGTCCATCCGACCCAGCGTATCCGACCGTCGGCGCCCCGAGCCGGGAACGACCGAGGGCCCTCCCCCGCCGGAGCGGGAGGAGGGCCCTCGTCGTGGTGCGGGTCGGGTCAGCTGCAGGGAGTCAGCTTCGCGACGGCGTCCGACAGGGTGCCGGTGCCGCCGAGGAGGACGATGCGCGTCGCTCCGCCTGCCTTGATGCCCTGCAGCACCTTGACCGGCACGCAGGTCGGGGGCACGGCGAAGAGGGGGCTCCCCGTGCGCCCGGCGGCCGCGGCTCCGGCCAGGGCGTCGGGGAAGTTCTCTCCGGTGGCCAGGAACACGGTCTCCGACCCGCGGGGGAAGGCCGCCCGGTTGAGCTGCTCCGAGGTGTCGTAGCGGTCGACCCCGCCGATGCGGCTCACGGTGGGTCCCCCCGGCACAGTGAGGGAGTTCTGGATGCCGGCGCTGACCGACAGCTCGGATCCCGCGATGGTGAGCACCGGCGGCCGGAGCCGCGTCAGGATCCCGACAGTGGTCGGGTCGGCCGCCGGGAGGCCGCCGTTCACGAGGACGACGGGGGCGGAGTTCTTGCCCGCGGCGGCGGTGGCGCTGAGCGCGTCGGGGAACTTCTCGCCGGTCGCGAGCCAGGCCCCCTTCGGCGAGGTGCCGAAGGCGCTCTCGATGATCTTCCGCGACGTGTCGTAGCGGTCGGTGCCTCCGAGGCGGAAGACCCTCCCGTTCGCGTACTGGCCGAGGTCGGTCGCGAGGGCGTCGCTGACGCTGAGGTCGGAGCCGACGACGACGATCCGCTGGGGCTTGAGACGGGTGAGCTCGTCGCGCACGACCTGGCTCACCGAGTCGCGGTCGACCAGGAGGAGCGGGCCGCCCTGCTTCGCGGCGGCGGGACCGGCGCTGAGCGCGTCGGGGAAGTTCGCGCCGGTGGCGATGTAGACGACGGGGACGCCGGGGGTGTCGAAGGTCGCCTTCGAGATCTCGACCGCGGTGCCCTGGCGGTCGGTGCCCGCGAGGCGGACGACCTCCAGGCCGGTGCCCGGCGTCGGGGTGGTGGTCGACGGGACGACGCGCAGCGGCGCGCGCACGATGACGCCGGTGCCGGAAGGCTGCTCCCCGCCGCGGCTGAGTCCCTTCACCTCGACCGACGGGGCGCCGAGCGGCGTCGTGTCGCTGAAGGTGAGGTAGCGGTCGAAGAACTCCTGGGTCGGGGTGATCGCGATGCCCCGGCCGTCCTGCACGACCTTGGGGACGGCCTTCAGGCGGCCACCGTCCTCCGTTCCGACCGTGGCGCTGAGGCCCGCGAGGTCGAAGAAGCCGGGGATACCGGAGTCGAGGACGATGACGTCGCCCGCGCCGGCCTCGGTGACAGTGCCGCCGCCGGCCCAGAATTCGCCGCCGGCGCGCTCGGAGGAGGTGGACGTCGACAGGTCGAGGTCGGCCTCCGCGGACCCGCTCGCAGCAGTCACCTGGAGGTCGGCGGAGAGGGCGAGGACGAAGCCGGTCCGGTCGACGCCGGCCGGAGCGTACGCGTCGTCCGCCTCGTCCTCGGCGCCGTTCAGGAGGAGCGAGAGCGAGGTGCCGCCGAAGGAGCCGGCGGCGCGTCCGATCGGGATCTGGATCGAGTTGGTGGCGGTGTCGACGACGGATTCGCCGCTCGCGAGGTCCGTCGCGGTGCTCCTCAGCTGCCACGTCACGACCCGGTAGCCGGGGTGCGACCACTCGGTGAAGGTGTCGGGAGCGGTGGAGTCGGGCAGCTCGACGGTCAGCGTGGTCGCGTCTCCGGGCACCGGAAGCGGCACGTCGGTGCCGAACCGGGCGCTGTCCGACCAGGAGTAGGGCGCGGGCGCGACCGGGATCACCTTGTTCGCTGCCGAGGCCGGTCCCGCCGCCACCAGCGATCCCGCTGCGACGGCCGCGATGCTCGCGAGCGCCGCCCCCGTCCTGATCCAGCGCTTCCTCGTGCTCGTAGGCACCACGGACTACCACCCTTCGTCATGGTGGAGGACCGGTCGTCGACGCTGCAGCCCCCCGTGCGGATCGATCTCGATCCACGGCCGCGTCCTGGCGTCCGAAAGCTACCGGTCCGCTGTGAGGCGCCGCAATCCCCGAGGACACGATATCCCGGACGGGGGGGTGCGTCGCCCGTCCGGGAGGGGGGACGGGCGCCGGCGACGGGGCTCGCGCTACTTCTTGTCCTTGGTCTCGACGTCACCCGAGAGCGCGGCGATGAACGCCTCCTGGGGGACCTCGACGCGGCCGACCATCTTCATCCGCTTCTTGCCCTCCTTCTGCTTCTCGAGGAGCTTGCGCTTGCGGGTGATGTCGCCGCCGTAGCACTTGGCCAGGACGTCCTTGCGCATCGCGCTGATCGACTCGCGGGCGATGATCCGGGCGCCGATGGCGGCCTGGATCGGCACCTCGAACTGCTGACGCGGGATCAGCTTGCGCAGGCGCCCCGTCATCAGCACGCCGTAGGCGTAGGCCTTCTCCCGGTGCACGATCGCGCTGAACGCGTCGACCTGCTCGCCCTGCAGCAGGATGTCGACCTTCACGAGGTCGGCCTCCTGCGAGCCGGCGGGCTCGTAGTCGAGCGAGGCGTAGCCGGCGGTCTTGGACTTGAGGTTGTCGAAGAAGTCGAAGACGATCTCGCCGAGGGGCATGTGGTAGCGGATCTCGACCCGGTCCTCGCCCAGGTACTCCATGCCGATCAGGGTCCCGCGGCGGCTCTGGCAGAGCTCCATGATCGTGCCGACGTAGTCCTTCGGCGCGAGGATCGCGGCCTTGACGATCGGCTCCGTGACAGCGGCGATCTTCCCGACGGGGAACTCGCTCGGGTTCGTGACGGTGACGGTCTTCTTGTCCTCCGTCGAGACCTCGTAGATGACCGAGGGCGCCGTGGTGATGAGGTCGAGACCGAACTCGCGCTGCAGGCGCTCGGTGATGATCTCGAGGTGCAGGAGGCCGAGGAAGCCGCAGCGGAAGCCGAAGCCGAGCGCCACCGACGTCTCGGGCTCGTAGACGAGCGCCGCGTCCGAGAGCTTGAGCTTGTCGAGGGCCTCGCGCAGGTCCGGGTAGTCGCTGCCGTCGATCGGGTACAGGCCCGAGAAGACCATCGGGAGCGGCTCGGTGTAGCCGGGCAGCGCCTGCGTCGCGGGCTTGGACGCCGTGGTGACGGTGTCGCCGACCTTCGACTGGCGCACGTCCTTCACACCGGTGATCAGGTATCCCACCTCGCCGACCGCGAGACCCTGCGTCGCGACGGGCTCGGGGCTCGACACGCCGATCTCGAGGATCTCGTGCGTGGCGCGGGTCGACATCATCTGGATCTTCTCGCGCGGCGAGAGCTTGCCGTCGATCATCCGGACGTAGGTGACGACCCCGCGGTAGGCGTCGTACACGGAGTCGAAGATCATGGCGCGCGCAGGGGCGGAGGGGTCGCCGACGGGCGGCGGGATGAGCTCGGTGACGCGGTCGAGCAGCGCCTCGACGCCCATGCCGGTCTTGCCGGAGACGCGGAGGACGTCGTCCGGGTCGCCGCCGATGAGGCTCGCGAGCTCCTTCGCGTACTTCTCGGGATCCGCGGCCGGCAGGTCGATCTTGTTCAGGACAGGGATGATCGTGAGGTCGTTCTCGAGCGCGAGGTAGAGGTTCGCGAGCGTCTGCGCCTCGATGCCCTGCGCCGCGTCGACCAGGAGGATCGCGCCCTCGCAGGCCGCCAGCGAGCGGCTGACCTCGTAGGAGAAGTCGACGTGACCCGGAGTGTCGATCATGTTCAGGGCGAACGTGCGCCCGTCGCGCTCCCACGGCATCCGCACGGCCTGCGACTTGATCGTGATGCCGCGCTCGCGCTCGATGTCCATGCGGTCGAGGTACTGCGCGCGCATCGCCCGGTCCTCGACGACACCCGTGATGCCGAGCATCCGGTCGGCGAGGGTGGACTTGCCGTGGTCGATGTGGGCGATGATGCAGAAGTTGCGGATGGACGCCGGATCGGTCGCGGCGGGCTCGAGCCCGGAGTGTGCACGTGGAGACATCGTGGGACCAGTGTCCCATGCCCGGCGGCGGAGGCCGGGACCGGCGGCTACAGATCGAGTCCGTAGGTGCGGGTGGGCTCGACGCCGGGCGGGTTCTCCCGCTCGCCGAGGCGGACGAAGCCCATGCTCTCGTAGAGGGCGTGCGCGGTGGTCATCAGCGTGCCGCTGTTCATCACGACCCGCTGGAGGCCCCGCTCGGCGGCGAGCATCACGACGAACTCGGTGAGCAGCCGCCCGAGACCCCGCCCGCGTGCCTCCGGGGCGACGGCGAGCAGCCGCCAGTCCAGCTCGCCGGGGCGGCCGAGCTCGTACAGGTTCGCGCCCGGGCGCGCAGTGGTGACCGTCGCGCGGATCCGCCCGTCGCCCTCGACGGCGACCCAGACCTCGCCCTCGACGTCGTGCCGGGCGACCGCGGCGACGTCGGCGGCGTACTCCTCCCCCAGCTCGTAGTCGTGGGCGTAGGCGGCGAGCCGCAGGCGCGAGACCTCGTCGTACTCCTGGGCCCGGACGCGCCGGACCAGCACCTCGGCGGCGCTCATCCGCGCACCGGGGCCGGGAGAGCGCGCAGCCCGTGCTCCAGCGCGGCGGGGTCAGCGGCGAGGCAGACGCGGATCCAGCCCTCGCCGGTGCGGCCGAAGGCGCTGCCGGGAGCGACGGCGACGAGGGTCTCGAGGAGGAACGACTCGACCCAGGAGGCGACGTCCCCGCCGGTCGCGTGCGCCATGTCGATCCACAGGTAGAACGCGCCCTCGGGCTCGCGGTAGGCGATCCCCCGCTCGTCGAGCACGCCCGTCGCGAGCCGCAGGTTGGCGAGGTAGTGGTCGGAGGCGGCGGCCACCGCGTCCTGCGGCCCGGTCAGAGCGGCGAGGGCGGCGCGCTGGTCCGGAGTGGCGACGCAGCTGATCGCCGCCTCCTGCACCGTGACCATGATCGACGTGAAGCCGGGAGGCGTCACGAGGTAGCCGACGCGGACGCCGGTCGTCGCGTAGGTCTTCGAGAAGGAGAAGACGCTGAGGACGCGGTCGGCGTCGTCCCCGCGCTCCTGCGCGATCGCCGCGAGGCTCACGTGCGGGCGCCCGTAGGTGAAGTACTCGTAGACCTCGTCGCTGAGCACCCACAGGTCGTGGCGCCGGGCGATGTCGAGCAGGCGCTCGAGGACCTCTCTCGGGAACACCACGCCGAGCGGGTTGGACGGGCTGTTGACGATCAGGACGCGGGTCCGGTCCGTGATCAGGCGCTCGACCTCCTCGGGATCGGGGAGGAAGGCGTTCTCGGCGCGCAGCGTGTACGGCACGGGCACGGCGCCGATGGTCCGCGCGTTGGTCGTGAAGACGGTGTAGCCCGGGTCGGGGATGAGCACCTCGTCGCCGGGCCCGAGCAGGAGCGTCATCGCCTGGTGCAGCGCCTGCGTGGCGCCGACGGTCACCCAGACCTGCTCGACGTCCGCCTCGATGCCGTTGTCTCGTGCCAGCTTCTCGACGATGGCGCGCCGGAGCTCGGGGACTCCGCCGTTGGGCCCGTAGCGGGTGTCATCGGCCGCCCACGCCGCCCGTGCCGCCTCGATGATGTGCGGCGCGGTCGGCACGTCGGGCTCGCCCACCGCGAGGAGGGTGACTCCGTCGAGCCGCAGCGCGATCTCGAACAAGTGGCGGATGCCCGAGGGCGGCACCGCGGAGAGGTGATCGGCGAGACGGGGCACCGGCGTCACGTTACCGGCGGGCCCGGACCGCGAGACGCCACGGCGGTCCGCCTCCCCCGGCGTGTCGCCCCGGCGGCCCCGACCCGGACGGCGCCGCACCCGCGGGCGCGGCGCGGTTGAAGGGTGACGACGGGTGCGCTAAAGTTCCTTGTTGGCTTGCGCTCCCCCTCCGGACACCCGGCAGGCGTGGAGTGATCAGAAGCCGGCGACCTCCAGTCGCACCGCAGGGCGTTCAGACGCCCGCGGAAGGGGCACTCCGTCGAGTAGCCGGCTGCACACACGCACATCCGAGAAGAAGGTAATCCACGTGGCAAACATCAAGTCGCAGATCAAGCGCAACCTCACCAACAAGAAGGCGAACGAGCGCAACAAGGCCGTCAAGAGCGAGCTGAAGACCGCCATCCGCTCGGTCCACACCGCCATCGCCGCCGGCGACACCGAGAAGGCCGGCACCGCCCTCGCCTTCGCCGCCAAGAAGCTCGACAAGGCCGCCAGCAAGGGCGTCATCCACAAGAACCAGGCCGCGAACCGCAAGTCGGCCATCGCGAAGCAGGTCGCCGCGCTGTAGTACTGCGCGAAGCTGCAACGACGAAGGGTCCGGCCATTGGCCGGGCCCTTCGTCGTTGCAGCTTCGCGGTCGACGGGCTCCTCGTGCCTCGTCGCCCGTCGCGCAGTCGGCTTCCGCGCTTGGTTGCGGTGGGAGGAGCGGGTTCCGTTCCGGGTACGTCGATCCGCTGACACGCGGATCGCCGGTGACCCTGCGAGGGCATCGTCCGGCTCTCGATCGGCTGCGGCCCGGTCGGCTACCGCGGAGGGTCGCGGGGGGAGGAGCGGAGAGCGTTTCGGGGTACGACGATCCGCTGACACGCGGATCGCCGGTGACCCGCACCGATCTCGACGGGCTCCTCGTTCCTCGTCGCCCGTCGCGCGGTCGGCTTACAGGGGTGGTCCCGGTGGGAGGAGCGGGGAGCGTTCCGGGTACGACGATCCGCTCGCACGCGGATCGCCGGTGACCCTGCAGGGTCGTCGTCCGACTCTTCGTCGGCCGCGGTGCGACCCTGCGAGGGGAGGTGATCCCCTCACTGCTGGTCGAGTGGACGCGGAGCGGCGTATCGAGAACCGCCGGGGACGAGGTCGGTGCGGATCGCGGGCGCAGGGTCTTTCGGGCGGGTCAGAGGCCCCGGGCGGAGACGACGGAGACCATGCGCTCGAGGGCGTACACGGGGTCGCGGGTGGCGCCCTTCACGTTCGCGTCGGCGTCGGCGACCGTCAGGATCGCGGTGCCGAGGCCCTCGCCGGTCCAGCCCTGCAGGTCGCGCCGGGCCCGGTCCACCTGCCACGGAGCGAGGCCCAGACGCGAGGCGACCTGGCCCGAGCCCTCGCGCGAGCCGGCGACCTTCGCCATGGTCCGCAGCTTGCTCGCGAACGCGGCGACGATCGGTACCGGGTCGGCACCGGAGGCGAGGGCGTGGCGGAGCCCGAGCAGCGCCTCGCCGTGACGGCCCGCGATCGCGGAGTCGGCGACGGTGAAGGCCGTGGTCTCGACGCGGCCGCCGTAGTACTTCGCCACGGTCGCCTCGGTGATCTCGCCGGTGACGTCGGACAGCAGCTGCTGGCACGCCGACGCGAGCTCGTCGAGGTCGTCGGAGAAGGCAGACACCAGGGCTCGGACGGCACCGGTGGTCGCCGTGCGGCCGGCGGTGCGGAACTCGGCGATCGCGAAGTCGACCTTGTCGCTCTCGCGCTTGAGCTCGGCGCAGACGATCTCGATGCCGCCGCCCGTGCCCGAGCGGATGGCGTCGAGGAGCTTCTTGCCCCGGTTGCCGCCGCCGTGGCGGAGCACCAGGGTCGCCCCGTCCGCGGGCGCCGAGAGGTAGTCGAGGGTCTCGAGGAGGAACGCGTCCGTGCACTTCTCGACGTTCGAGACGCGGATGAGGCGGGGCTCGTCGAAGAGGGACGGGCTCGCGAGCGTCAGCAGCTCCCCCGGCGCGTAGCCGCCGGCGTCGATGTCGCTGACCTCGAGGCTCGGGTCCTCGGCCCGGAGGAACTCGCGGAGGAAGCGCAGCGCGCGGTCGGCGAGGAACTGCTCCGGGCCGGTGATCAGCACGATCGGCGCCGGCCGGGTCTGGTTCCAGGCGAGCTGCGGGATCGCCGCCTTCGAGGGCGCTGCCTTCGCGCGCGCCGGGGCCCTGCCTGCCATGCCGTGTCCTTCCGTGCCGCGCCCGTCCGAGCGCCCTCCACCCTACGGCCCGCTCACGGCGCCCCGAGGCCGCCGCGGGAGCCGTCGCGCCGCTCACCCAGACCGCGATCCCGTCGCTGCGGGACGCGAGCACGACCGTACCCTCGACATCCGACCTCAGCGCCTCGACCCCGCGCTCGGCCAGCAGAGCGAGGAGCGACGGATTCGGATGACCGTAGTCGTTCTCCGCCCCGACGGAGATCAGCCCGACGCTCGCGCCGAGCGCGTCGTAGAGGGCGAGCGACTGGTCGGCGGAGCCGTGATGCGCGACCTTGACGACGTCGACCCGGCCGACCGGCAGCCGGGAGACGCGCCCCTGCTCCTGCTCGCCGAGGTCGCCCAGGAGCGCGACGGAGAGCGGGCCGCCGCGGGCGTCCGCGCCGATGTCGACCCGGAGGGTCACGCTCGCCTCGTTGCCCCGCAGCGCGCTCCGCCGCTCCGGCCACTCGACCCGCCAGCGCAGCGAGCCGAGCGCGCCGCTGTCGCCGCGGACCGCCTCCTGCACGGCGACCCCCGCGCCGGTGAGCGCCGCCCGGTCGCGCTCGTCGTCGCGGCCCGCGGCGGGCCCGACGAGCGCGGCGTCGGTCCGTCCGAGGACGGCCTGGAGCCCGCCGACGTGGTCGAGGTCGTAGTGAGTGAGAACCAGCAGCGGGATCCGGTCCACCCCCATCAGGCTGAGGCAGGCCTCGAGCGGTGCGGGCTCGGGCCCCGTGTCGACGAGCAGCACGCCCGCGTCTCCGCGGAGGAGGACCGCGTCGCCCTGCCCGACGTCGCACATCGCGACACGCCAGTCCTCGGGAACCGAGGCGGCGCGGAGGAGCGGCGTGGCGACGGTGGTGCCGCCGGCGGCGGCGATCGCGCACGCCAGCCCGACGGCGGCGATCCGGCGCACCCGCGCGAGCCGCGGCGACTGCGTGACCAGCACGAGGGCGAGCAGGGTCAGCACGGTGAGCGCGAGCGCTCCTCCCACTCCGGGCCACCAGGCGATCCTCGGGGCGGGCCACGAGTCGACGGCGCGGGCGATCGAGGCGATCCACCAGGCGGGGACGGCGGCGAGCCGGATCGCCGCGTCGGCGGCTCCGGGCCACCAGGGAGCGAGCAGGCAGCCGATGAGCCCGAGCCCGGTCGCGGCGGGTGCCGCGGGCTCGGCGAGCAGGTTGGCGAGCACTCCGTACACCGGCACCGACGGGTCCACGAGCAGCAGCACGGGCTGGCAGGCGAGCTGCGCCGCGGTCGGCACCGCGAGCAGCAGGGCGAGAGGCCGGGGCAGCACCCGACCGAGAGCGCCCGCGATCGGCTCGGCGAGCAGCAGGAGTCCGGCGGTGGCGAGGACGGACAGCACGAAGCCGAGCCTCCCCGCGATCGAGGGGTCGGCGGCCACGAGGAGGACGACGGTCGCGAGCAGAGCGGGCACTGCCGCTCCGGAGCGACGCCCGAGCCGCGCGAGGAGGACCACCGTCGCCATCACGGCGGCCCGCACCACGCTCGGCTCGGGGGTCACCAGCACCACGAAGCCGGCGAGCAGGGCGAGGGCGGCGACGGTCCGGAGGCGGCGCCCGGCGCCGAGGAGCGCCACGATCGTCCAGCCGGCGACCACCACCACGGCGCAGTTGGCGCCCGAGACGGCGGTCAGGTGGGTGAGCGACGCGGTGCGCATCGCCTCCTCGAGCCCCGCGTCGAGCGCGGACGTGTCGCCGGTCGCGAGGCCCGGCAGCAGCCCCGCCACATCGCCGCCGACCAGCGCCGCGCGTTCGAGGAAGCGCGAGCGCAGCACCTCCGCGACGGCCGCCGCTCCCCCGGGACCGCGCCGGTCCTCAACGGACGCCGCTCTCAGCATCGTCGCCTCGCCGACGGACCCCTCCTGCGCCGCAGCACGGGCCTCCAGGTCGAGCTCGGCGCCCACGGGCAGACGACCGCCGGGATCGGCGAGCAGCACGCGGACGGGGGCCGCGGTCGACGCGTCTCCTACCCGCAGCGCCGTCGCGTCGAACCACACTCCCCCGGTCGCGAGCGGTCGGGCACCCGTGTCGACGCGCACGGTGACCGGAGTGAGGGCGCGATCCTCCTGGGCCTCCCGCAGCGACGCCGGGTGGCCACCGGGCGCCGCAGCGACGACGGAGGTGAGGGCCAGGGCGGCACCCGCGCCCGCGACGAGCACCGCTCCGACCAGCCGCCCGCCGAGGCCGCGCCGGAGCAGGACGCACGCCGCCCCGAGCAGCACCCAGCCCGCGGCGCACCACGAGAGGCCCCCGTCGAGCACTGCCGCGACCGGCAGCATCCCGGCCGCCCACGCGGTGGTCCAGGCGGCCACCGCTGCCGGCAGGAGCCGCAGGTCCGCCGCCCGCACGCTCCTCACGGCGCGACCTGGTCGCGGAACGCGGCGAGCGTCTTCTCGCCGATCCCGGGGACCTCGAGCAGCTGGTCGACGGAGGAGAACGGGCCGTTCGCCTCCCGGTGGGCGACGATCTTCTTCGCGGTCGCCGGGCCGATCTCGGGCAGCTCCTCCAGCTGGGCCGCCGTCGCCGTGCTCAGGCTCAGCACGGATCCGGCGGCGGAGGCTCCTCCTGGAGCGGCCCCGCCCGGAGCCGCTCCCGCCGCGGCCGGCGCCGCTCCCACGGCCGGCACGACGATCTGCTCGCCGTCCACGAGCCTCCGGGCCAGGTTGACCGCCGCGCGCTCCGCCGACTCCTGGAACCCTCCGGCGGCGGCGACCGCGTCCGCCACCCGCGCCTCCGGCGACAGGACGTACAGCCCCGGAGAGGCGACCTCGCCGGCCACGTGAACGTACAGCGACTCGACCGCCGCAGCAGCGGGCGCGCTCGTCGACACGGCGGGCTCCAGGACCCGCTCATGACCGCTCGACCGCGCTCCCGCGAGCAGCACCGCGACCACCGCGGCGCCGATGACGAGCACGACCGCCGCTCCCACTCCCACGCGCCAGCGCGGGCGGGCGCGGCGGGGCCGCAGCAGCGCCGTCAACTGCTCGTCGTCCGTCCCGCTGGTCTCTGGCATCCGCCGACGGTAGGACCCGCGTCACCGCCCGGCGCGGCCGCCGACACCGATCCGGGGACAGCCCGCCGGATCGCCTCCCTGTGGAGGAGAGAGCAGCACCGGCAGGACGCACGACGGGGCCCCTCCTGCGAGAGGAGGAGCCCCGTCGGGACGGATCGGCGGCTAGACCGCCTTCGTCACCAGGTTCACCAGGCGCGGCGCCCGCACGATCGCCTTCACGACCTCGCGGCCGACGAGAGCCCGGGCGACGCCGGCCGTGGCCCGCGCCTTCTCCTCGAGCTCGTCGGAGGAGATCTTCGGCGAGACCTCGAGCCGGTCGCGGACCTTGCCGTCGACCTGCAGGATCGCCGTGACCTTCTCCTCGACCAGCAGCGACGGGTCGGCCTTGCGCCACAGCGCGTGCGCGACGGTGCCCTCGTAGCCCAGACGGTGCCACATGTCCTCGGCCGTGTACGGCGCGAACAGGTTGAGAGCCATCGCGACCACCTCGACCGCCTCGCGGACCGCGGGGTCCCCGGCCCCGGCGCCCGAGTCGACGACCTTGCGGGTCGCGTTGACGAGCTCCATCAGCCGCGCGACCACGACGTTGAACTTGAACGCCTCGATCAGCGACGGGGACTCCGCGAGGAAGCGGTGGGTCTGGCGGCGCAGAGCCGCGTCGCCCGACTTCCACTCGACGTCGGGCCTCGAGGTGACGTCCTTCGCCAGGCGCCAGGCGCGGGCGAGGAACTTCGCGCTGCCGCCGGGCGAGACGTCGGCCCAGTCGATGTCGTCCTCGGGCGGGCCGGCGAACGCCATCGTCAGGCGCACGGCGTCGACGCCGAACTCGTCCAGCTGGTCCGAGAGCCGGACGATGTTGCCCTTCGACTTGGACATCGCCGCGCCGTCCATCTGCACCATGCCCTGGTTCAGCAGCGCGGTGAACGGCTCCGTGAACGACACGTAGCCCAGGTCGAACAGCACCTTGGTGATGAAGCGCGCGTACAGCAGGTGCAGGATCGCGTGCGTCACGCCCCCGACGTACTGGTCGACGGGCGCCCACTTCTCGGCGAGCTTCGGATCGAAGGCCTGCGTGTCGTCCTTCGGCGAGAGGAAGCGGAGGAAGTACCACGAGGAGTCGACGAAGGTGTCCATCGTGTCCGGGTCGCGGCGCGCGGGCGAGCCGTCCACCGGGTGCGGCACGTTCACCCAGTCCTCCGCCGCTCCGAGCGGCGACGAGCCCTTCGGCTGCAGGTCGAGGCCGTCGGTGGAGGGCAGGACGACGGGCAGCTGGTCCTCGGGCACCGGCACGAGCTCGCCGTCGGCTCCGTGGATGATCGGGATGGGGGTGCCCCAGTAGCGCTGACGCGAGATCAGCCAGTCGCGCAGGCGGTAGTTCTTGGCCGAGCGGCCGCGGCCGCGCTCCTCGAGCATCCTGATGACGCGCTCGATGGCCGTGCGCTTGGAGAGCCCGTCGAGCGGCCCGGAGTTGATCAGGCGGCCGTCGCCGGTCAGCGCCTCGCCGGTCGTGGCGGGGTCGAGCGAGTACTCCTTCTCGAGCGCGGCCAGCTCCTCCGGATCCTCGGGGATGACCGGGATCGCCCCGGTGACGGACGCGTTGGTGTCGACGACCACGCGCACGGGCAGGTCGAAGGCGCGGGCGAAGTCGAGGTCGCGCTGGTCGTGCGCGGGCACGGCCATGACGGCTCCGTGGCCGTAGTCGGAGAGGACGTAGTCGGCGGCCCAGATCGGCAGCCGCTCGCCGTTCACGGGGTTCACCGCGTAGCGGCCGAGGAACACGCCGGTCTTGGGGCGGTCGGCGGTCAGGCGCTCGATCTCGTTCGACTTCTGCACCGTCTCGAGGTAGCTGCGGAACGCGTCGCGGATCGCGGGCTCGGAGCCCTCGACCAGCTCGGAGGCGAGATCGGAGTCGGGCGCGACGACCATGAAGGTCGCCCCGTAGAGCGTGTCGGGGCGCGTGGTGAAGACGGTGACGAGTTCGTCACGGCCCTCGATCTCGAACTCGACGTCGGCGCCGATGGAGCGGCCGATCCAGTTGCGCTGCATGGCGATGACCTTCGACGGCCAGGAGCCCTCGAGCTGGTTCAGGTCGTCGAGCAGCCGGTCGGCGTAGTCGGTGATCTTGAAGTACCACTGCGTGAGCTTCTTCTTGACCACGACCGCGCCGGAGCGCTCGGAGGTGCCGTCCGCCAGGACCTGCTCGTTCGCCAGGACCGTCTGGTCCACCGGGTCCCAGTTGACCCAGCTGTCCTTGCGGTAGGCGAGGCCCTTCTCGTACATCTTGAGGAACAGCCACTGGTTCCACTTGTAGTACTCGGGGTCGGAGGTGTGCAGCACGCGGTCCCAGTCGAAGGACGCGGCGTAGCGCTTCATCGAGCGCTTCTGCTGCTCGATGTTGTCGTAGGTCCAGGTGACCGGGTTCAGCCCGCGCTTGATCGCGGCGTTCTCGGCGGGCAGGCCGAAGCTGTCCCAGCCGATCGGGTGGAGGACGTTGAAGCCCTGCTGGCGCCAGTAGCGCGCGATCACGTCACCGAGCGCGTACGCCTCGGCGTGGCCCATGTGCAGGTCGCCCGAGGGGTACGGGAACATGTCGAGCACGTACTTACGGGGGCGCTTGTCGTCGGGGTCGTCCGTCGCGAACGGGCGCGTCTCCTCCCAGATCGGGAGCCACTTCTCCTGGAGCGCTCGGAAGTCGTAGCGCTCCTCGTCGCTCGCGCCGGTCTGCCGGGAGGTGTCTTCTGCCACAGGTGCTTCTCACTTCTGAAGGAGGGGGAGAACGCGCACGCGTGGGCGGCTGCGTTCGACCATCAACCCTACTGGCCCCGCGCGCACGGCAGACGAACGCGGCGCCCGCTCACTCCTCGGCGGCGCCCAGCACCGCGAGGAGCGCCCGCGCCTTCAGCCGCGTCTCCTCGACCTCCTCCTCCGGCACCGAGAGCGCGGTGATGCCGCCGCCGGTCCCCAGGCGGGCGCGCTCGCCGTCGAGCACGAGGGTGCGGATCGTCATCGCGAGGTCCAGCGAACCGTCCGAGCCCAGGCGGCCGAAGGCGCCGGAGTAGACGCCGCGGGGACCGCCCTCCCACTCCCGCAGCAGCTCCACGGCCCGGCGCTTGGGCGCTCCCGTCATCGAGCCGGCCGGGAAGAGGGCTGCGATCAGCTCGGCGATCCCGACGCCGGGCGCCCGGCGGGCCGAGACCTCGCTGACCAGCTGGTGGACGTGCGGGTAGCTCTCCACCTCGAGCAGGCGGTCGACGACGACGGAGCCGGGGGCGGCGATCCGGGCGAGGTCGTTGCGGACGAGGTCCACGATCATCACGTTCTCGGCCCGCTCCTTCACGCTCGACACGAGCTCGTCCCGGAGCGCGCGGTCCTCGTCGGCGTCCCGGCCCCGGGGGCGCGTGCCCTTGATGGGATGCGTGGCGACGCGTCCATCGGCCCCGCCGGTGAGGAACCGCTCGGGCGAGGCGCTGACGAGCGCGAGCGGGCCGAGGCGGATCAGCCCGCCGTGATGGCTCGGGCTGGAGCGGCGGAGGCGACGGTACGCCTCGACCGGATCGAACCGGCCCTCGACGACGATCTCGTCGGTGAGGCAGAGCTGGTAGGCGTCCCCCGCGCGGATGGCCTCCTGGCAGCGGCCGATCAGCGCCGTGTACTCGGCGGCGGAGTGACGGCGGACCGGGACGCCGGCGGGCTCGGGATCCGCGGGGTCCGCGGGTGCGAGCGCGCCGACGAGCTCGAGCAGGCGCACGGTGAGCTCCTGCGCGTCTCCTGTCGCGACCAGGCGGACGGTCCGGGTGCCGTGGTCGAACTCGAGCACGGGGTCGCCCCGGAGCAGGGCGAGAGCGGGCGGATCCGCGGGGCCGGTCGGCGCCGAGGGCAGGGAGACGGAGGCGGCTCCCGCCTCGTAGGAGATCCAGCCGTAGCGGCCGAGCGCGCGGTCGCCCGCCGGGGCCTCGTCGTCGACCGCGGCGAGCGCCGCCGCCACGTCGCCGCCGGCCTCGACGAGGAGCACGTCCTCGCGGGCGCACGCCCCGAGGTAGGAGCGGCCGCTCGTCGCTCCGAGGCCCGAGTCGAGCCAGAACGACGCCTCGGCCGTGGCGAACAGGGCGTGGTGCGCGAGCTCCGGATCGACCCAGGGCAGCTCGACCGAGCGGACGTGCCGATCCTCCGAGACCACTGGGCTAGCGTAGGCGGTCGTGGACGGCGAGCAGGTTCGGGAGTGGGACGGGCGGGCCCTGACGAGCGTTCCCGAGCCGCCCGGCACCTCCCTGGACGCGGCCGACTCCTGGCTGGTGGACGAGGGCCGGGTCCGCGGACTCGACCTGCACCGCGAGCGGTTCGCCGCCTCCGTCGCCTCGGCGGGCGGGCACCCGGACGTCGAGGCGTTCCTCGACGCCGCGATCGCCGCCCTGCCCCGCGAGGGCCGGTCCTTCCCGCGCGTCGAGCTCTCGGGAGGCGCCCTGCGGCTCCGGCTGCGACCCGCCCCGCCGACGACCCGCTCGGTGGTGCTGTGGACGAGCCCCGTGGATCCGCGCCGGACACCGTCCTGGAAGGGGCCGGACATCGCACGTCTCGCCCTCCTGCGAACGCTCGCGCACGCCGCGGGAGCGGACGAGGCCGTGCTGCTCGACGCCGAGGGCGCCGTCATCGACGGAGCGAGCAGCGCGATCCTGTGGTGGCTGGGCGACGCGCTGGTCGTCCCTCCGGCGACGAGCACCCGCGTGCGCAGCGTGACGGCTCGCACCGTCTCGGTGCTCGCCGGCGCGCTCGGCGTGGACGTGATCGAGGCCCCGGCCGAGCCGGAGTCGCTCGAGGGCCGTGAGGTCTGGACGGCCAACGCCCTGCACGGTCTGCGGCTGGCGACCGCCTGGGCGGACGGACCGGCGCTCGCCGCGGAGCCGGGCCGCCTGGACGCCTGGCGGAAGCGGCTGGACGCTCTCAGGCGGCCCCTCCCTGCGCTCTGACCCGCGGAGGACCTCAGCTCCCACGCGTCCCCCAGACGGAGGGCCCCCGTTCCGGTCGCACTCGTGCGTCCGCCGTGCGAGCATCGAGTACCCCCTCTTCCGGCCCCCGCCGGCCACTCGAGAAAGTCCTGCGATGACGCGTTCCCCCTCCCCCCGCCCCCTCGCCTCCGGGCTGATCGCGCTCGTCGCGACCGGTGCCCTGCTCTTCGGCGCGACCCCGGCCCTCGCCGCGGAGAACCCGCAGAAGCCCCTGTCCTCCTCCGAGGAGGCGCCGACCGGCCTCGCTCCCGCGAGCGAGTCGCCCGAGGCCGCCCAGCAGACCGCCCGCGCGGCCGTCAGCTACTACAACGCCCTCGTCGGCGGCAAGGAGCTGGCCGCCGGACAGCGGATCGTCTCGGGCACGAACGGCTACTCGTTCCGGATGCAGACCGACGGCAACGCGGTGGTCTACGACCCGCAGGGCCGCCCCACCTTCGCGACGAACACCCAGGGCCGCGGCGACCACCTGGTCATGCAGACCGACGGCAACATGGTCGTCTACTCCGCCAAGGGCGGCCCCGTGTGGAGCACGAACACGATCAACGAAGCGGGCGCCTCGGTGATCATGCAGCCCGACGGCAACCTCGTCGTCTACCGCGAGAACGGCTCGCCCGCCTGGGCGAGCAGCGTCCGCCGCGTCATCGCCGAGCCGGTGACCGACACGCTGTTCACGGAGCAGACCCTCCGCCCCGTCCACCAGCTCACCTCCGCCGACGGCCGCTTCAGCGCCGTCATGCAGAACGACGGCAACTTCGTCGGCTACGGCCCCCAGGGCGCCGTCTGGGGCACCGGCACCGGCGGCTCCGGCAACCGCATCACCATGCAGAAGGACGGCAACGCCGTCATCTACGGCTCCGACGGCTCCGTCAAGTGGTTCTCGGGCACGCGCGGCAAGGACCTCCGCCTGGGCATCAACAACGCCGGCTCGCTGATCATCGTGAACCCGTCCGACGACGTGATCTGGACCAGCCAGGCCGCCTTCCCCTCGACCACCCTCTACGCGGCGAACTCGCTCGAGGCGGGCAGCTTCCTCCGCTCCGCGAACGGCGTCTACCGAGCGGTGATGCAGGCGGACGGCAACTTCGTCGTCTACGGCAAGAACGGCCCGATCTGGGCGTCGAAGACCACCCGCGCAGGCGGCTTCTTCGCCCTCGACACCAGCGGGCAGATCGCCGTGGGCACCGAGACGACGAGCGGATGGTCGGTCGTCCCGCCCGCCGCGTCGGTCGGCCCCTACAAGCTCGTCATGCAGGACGACGGCAACCTCGTCGAGTACGACAGCCGCCGCGCGGTCTGGGCCAGCCGCGGCTGACGCCCCTCCGCCACGACGCCCCCTGGTCCCCGGACCGGGGGGCGTCGTCGTCTCCCCCGCCGTGGGACGATTCCCCCGACCCCGCCGCCCTCCCCGACAGGACTCCTGCGATGACGCACCTCCCCTCCGGCCGCTCCCTGACCGCCTCCCTCGCGGCGCTCGCCGCCACGGGCGCGCTCCTGCTGGGCTCGCTGCCCGCCTCCGCGGTCGAGGCCCCGCCCTCGGCGTCCTCCGCCGTCGCCTCCGCCGCGGTCCTCCGTGCCGGCGAGCAGCTCGCGCGCGGCGAGCGCCTGGTGTCCCCCGACGGCGCCTCCTCCCTCGTGATGCAGACCGACGGCAACGCCGTGGTCTACGCCGCCGGCGGCCGTCCCACCTGGGCCTCGGGCACGCAGGGGCGCGGCGACAGCCTGCGGATGCAGGACGACGGCAACCTCGTCGTGTACGCCGCGGACGGGCGCCCGGTCTGGGCGAGCGGCACGGTGGCCGACCCGGGCGGCGAGCTGCGGATGCAGGACGACGGCAATCTCGTGATCTACCGCCGCAGCGGCTCGGCCGCCTGGGCCAGCAGCATCGGCGGCCGGATCGACGAGCCGCGCACCGACACCCTCCGCCGCGGCAGCACCCTCTACGCGGGGAACCGGCTCGCCACTCAGGGAGGCACCACGGCGGTCATGCAGGCGGACGGCAACCTCGTCGTCTACGGACAGGGCGGGGCTCTCTGGGCGAGCGGCACCCGCGGCCGGGGCAACGTACTCCGGATGCAGGACGACGGGAACGCCGTGGTCTACACCGCGGACGGCGCGCCCGTGTGGGCCTCGGACACGTCCGGCGAGCCGGGCGCCACGATGGTCCTCCGCGAGGGCGATCTCCGGATCGCGGACGACTCCGGCGTCCTCTGGAGCAGTGCCGCGCTCGTCGTGCGCGACTCGCTCTCCCCGAGCGGCCTCGTCGTCGCGGGCACGCGGCTGACCTCGGCGAGCGGGCAGTGGCGGGCTGAGATGCAGCGCGACGGCAACTTCGTCGTCTACGGGCCGAACGGCGCGGACTGGGCGACGAACACCTCCTCCGCCTCCGGTGCCGCCTTCTCGATGAGCTCCGAGGGCCGGCTCGACGTGGCCGACTCCCGGATCCTCTGGCTGCGGTTCCCGAGGATCTCCTTCGGCATCGGCCAGAGCGGCGTCGTCGCGCCCTACCGCCTCGTGCTGCAGGACGACGGCCGCCTCGTCGAGTACGACGGCATCGGACGGGCCGTCTGGGCCAGCCGGGGCTGACGCGCGACGCATGATGGAGGGGTGAGCGACCCCGGCGACTTCATCCGCTCGGCCCTGGAGTACGAGGGCGACGTCTGGCGCGCGCAGGACGTGCGCGAGCGCCTGGGAGCAGGGCTCGACTCGACGGGCGCCTCGGTCGGGGCGGTCCGCGGCACCGTCCGCGACGCGCTGAGGAAGTTCCGCTCGCTCGAGCACGACGACGTGACCGCCCTCTCCTCCGAGCTGTGGGAGCCGGCGGTGTTCGAGCCGCGGCTGGCGGCCGTCGTGCTGCTGCAGTCCCGAGCCGAGTGGCTGCGCGGCTCCGACCTCACCCGGCTCGAGGGCTTCGTCCGCGACTCCCGCGTGGACGAGCTGAGCGACCCGCTGGCCCGCGACGTCGTCGCTCCGCTCCTGGCAGGGCTGCTTGGTGCGGCGCGGACCCGGGCGGACGCGGTCCTCGACCGCTGGGAGGCGGAGGGCGGGCGCCTGGCGCGCGCGGCCGCCCTGGCACGGGCCTCGGTCCCGACGGAGCACGGCTGAACGGCCGCTCGGACCGACCGCCCCGCGGAGCCGGACGCCTGCTCAGGCGGCCCGGTACTCCTGAGCCGCCGTGCCGTCCGCCACCCGGATCCGCGTGTCGAACTCCAGGCCCGGATCGACCCGGTGCGCGATCAGGACCACCGTCCGCCCCTCGGCGGCGCGGAGCAGATCCCCGAGCAGGGCGTCGGCCACGGGAGCGTCCACCGACGCCGTCGGCTCGTCCAGCACCAGGACGCGGAAATCGGCCAGGAGTGCGCGTGCGAGGGCGATCCGCTGAGCCTGACCGCCCGAGACGAGCGAGCCCCGCTCCCCCACCCGCGCGTCGAGCCCGCCGCGTGCAGCGACCCA
The DNA here is from genome assembly GCF_002930885.1 of Rathayibacter sp. AY1F2. Classification (NCBI taxonomy): domain Bacteria; kingdom Bacillati; phylum Actinomycetota; class Actinomycetes; order Micrococcales; family Microbacteriaceae; genus Rathayibacter; species Rathayibacter sp. AY1F2. Next base: position 26,629 of record NZ_PSVG01000001.1, read on the forward strand.
GGGCCCGAGCCCGACCCGCTCGAGCACCGCCTCGAGCACGGCGCCATCGGCCTCGGGCCGCGCGAAGAGGAGGTTCTGCCGGATCGTGTCGTCGAAGAGGTACGGCTGCTGCTCCATGAGCCCGACCCGCTTCCGCACCTCCGCCTGCGGCAGCGTGCGCGCCTCGACTCCGCCCAGGAGGTAGCTGCCGGAGTGGTCGAGGAAGCGCACCAGAGCGTGCGCGAGCGTGGTCTTCCCGGACCCGCTGCCGCCGGTGACGAGGACGCGCGCACCCTCCGGCAGGTCGAGCGAGACGCCCCGCAGCGCGGGCGTGTGCGCGCCGGGCCAGCTCACCGACAGGTCGCGCAGGACGATGCCGGCGCCCCGGGGAGCCGGGGCATCCGGGTCCACGTCCGCGTCGGTCGCGAGCGCCGGCGACGCCGCCTCGGCGTCCAGATCGGCCAGGCGCTGAGCGCTCGAGAGCGCGGTGCGCGCCGCCTGCACGGCGAGCGGCGCGGCGGCGGCGACCTCGAAGACCGCGAGCGGCACGAGCGCGACGACTCCCAGCGCCGGACCGCCGAGGTCGCCGATCGCCGGGATCCCGAGCGCGAGGCCCGCCCAGACCGCACCGCCCGAGCAGAGGGCGAGGACGGCCGCGGCCAGTCCGGCGGAGGCCGCCCGCCGACGCGCCGCCCGGGCGAGCGACTCCTCCGCGCGTGCCACGTCCGCCAGAGCGTCACCCGCCGCATCGAAGGCGATGAGCACGTCGAGGCGGGTGACCAGCAGGTTGAGGCGCTCGGCGAGCTCCCCGCGCAGCGGCGCCAGCTCGCGATCCGCCTGCGCGGAGAGCCGGCCGGCGCCCAGGGCCCCACCGGCGAAGGCGAGGACCAGCAGCGCCAGCAGCACGGCGCCCATCGCCGGCAGCAGCAGCCAGACGCCGACCACCGAGACCGCAGCGACCAGCGCCGCGACGACCAGCGGCTGCACGACGCGCAGCGGCACGTCCTGCTGGGCGTCGACGTCCGCCACCACCCGGGAGACCAGGTCGCCACGGCGAACGCGGCCCAGCCCGTCCGGCGCGACCGGCACCAGGCGCTCGTAGACGCCCGCCCGGAGCTCCGCGAGCGCGCGGAAGGCGGCGTCGTGGCCGGTCAGCCGCTCGAGGTAGCGGAAGAAGGCCCGCGCCAGCGCGAAGGCCCGCACGCCCACGACGGCCATGGAGAGGAACAGGATCGGCGGCTGCTCGGCCGCGCGGACGATCAGCCAGGCGGAGCAGGCCAGCAGCGCCACGACGGCGGAGGAGGAGAGCAGCCCGAAGGACAGACCCGGCAGGAAGCGGCGCGGCCCGGGCATCGCGGCGCGGAGGACGTCGGAGCGGTTCACCTCGCGACCGCCTCCGCCGGCGCCAAGGCGATCACGGCGTCGGCCGCCGCGACGGTCGCGGGCCGGTGGCTGGCGACGACGACGATCGTCCCGCTCTCCGCCAGCGACCTGAGTCCGGCGAGCAGCGCCCGCTCGGACTCGTCGTCGAGGGCGGCGGTCGGCTCGTCCAGGGCCAGCACCGCGCACCCGCGCTCGAGCAGGCGGTGCACAGCGCGGGCGACGGCGACACGGGCGCTCTGCCCGCCCGAGAGGCCCGTCCCCTCGGCGTCGAGCCGGCGCTCGGGGTCCACGTCGACGGCGGCGATCGCCAGGGCCCGCCGCACGCGCTCGGGGTCCGGCGAGAGTGCTCCGAGCCCGACGGCGGAGGCGACGCTCCCCGGGAAAAGGTCGGGCCGCTGGCCCGCCCAGGCGAGCGTCGACCGCAGATCCGCGACCGGCGACCCGCCGAGCAGCAGCGTGCCCGAGAAGGGCACGAAGCCCGCGAGCGCGGCGATCAGCGTCGACTTCCCGGACCCGCTGGGCCCGGTCACCACGGTGATCGACCCGACGGGGAGCACCGCGTCGACAGGAGCGAGCGTCCGCCCGCGTCCGTCGTCGACCGCGAGACCCCGCAGCTCGAGCGCCCCCGTCGCCGCCGGGGCCTTCCCGCGAGCGGGCAGGGCCGCCGCGCGCTCGAGGACGGCGAAGGCGCGGTCCGCCGCCTGCACCCCGTCCGCCGCCGCATGGAACTCGGCACCGACCTGGCGCACCGGCAGGAACACGTCCGGCGCCAGCACCAGGACGAACAGCCCGACGGCCAGCCCCAGCGAGCCGTCGACGAGCCGCAGCCCGATCGAGACGGCGACCAGCGCGACCGAGAGCGAGCCGGCGAGCTCCAGCACGAAGCCGCTGACGAAGGTCACCCGCAGCACCTTCATCGTGTGCACGCGGTAGTCCTCGGTCAGCGCGCGGATCCGCGTCGCCTGCCGCTCGGCCCGCCCGAAGATCTTGAGTGTTGCGAGGCCGCCGACGGTGTCGACGAAGCCGGACGCGAGCGCCTGCAGCCGCTCCCACTGCCGCGCCTGCACGGCCTGGGTCGCCCAGCCGATCAGCACCATGAACACCGGGATGAGCGGCAGGGTCACCACCAGGAACACCGCGCTGAGCGGATCGGCGAGGAAGACCACGAGCGTCAGGAGCGGCGTCGCCACCGCGGTGGCGATCAGCTGCGGGAGGTAGCGGGCGAAGTAGCCGTCGAGGGAGTCCAGTCCGCCGCCCAGCAGCGCGACGACCCCGCCCGAGCCCCCTTCGGAGCGGCCCGCCGGGCCGAGCTCGACCAGTGCGGCGAGGACCGCCTGCCGCAGCTGCGCCTTCGCTCCTGCTCCTCCGCGCACCGCGTTCACCTCGGTCGCCCAGGCGAGAGCCGCCCGCGCCGCGACGACCGCGAGCAGGGCGGCCAGCAGCGGCGCGAGATCGTCGGCGCTCCTCCCGTCGACCGCACCGGCCACCAGCTGCGCCACGAGCCACGCGAAGGCGACGATCGCCAGGGTCCTCGCCAGCGCGAGCACCCCGCCGAGCAGGAGGAACACGCGGGCCGCCCGGGCGTAGCGGAGCAGGCGCGGATCGAGGGGCTTCACGTCAGTGGGCGTCGACCGGGATGTGCGCGCGGCTGATGCGCTTGCGGAAGATCCAGTAGGTCCAGGCCTGGTAGCCGACGATGAGCGGCACGAACACCAGGGCGGTCCAACTCATGACCGCCAGCGTATAGGGCGTGCTGGAGGCGTTCTCGATCGTCAGCCCGTAGGCGGGGACGTTCGAGGCCGGCATCACCGCGGGGAACAGCGTCGCGAAGAGGGCGAGCACGGCGAGCGCGATGGTGCCGGCCAGCAGCGCGAAGGCGCGTCCCTCCCGGCCTCGCGTGATCGCGAGCCAGCCGCCGACGAGGGTCGCGGCCGCGCCCGCCGAGAGCGCCCAGGAGGCGGTGCTCCCCTGGCCGAGGTTGGTCCAGGCCAGGAAGACCGCGGCGACGACCACGGTGAGCAGCCCCGCGCGGGTCGCCAGGCGGCGCGCACGCTCGCGGATCTCCCCCTCCGTCTTCAGGGCGACGAAGACGACTCCGTGCGTGAAGAAGAGCAGGAGGGTCGTCGCTCCGCCCAGGAGCGCGTAGGGGTTCAGCAGGTCCAGGACGGTGCCGGTGAAGTTGTGGTCGGCGTCCATCGGGACGCCCTGCACGATGTTCGCGAAGGCCACGCCCCAGAGGAAGGCGGGCACCGCGGAGCCGACGACGATCATCGTGTCGAAGCGCCGCTTCCACTGCGCCTCCGGACGCTGGTGCCGGTACTCGAACGAGACGCCGCGGGCGATCAGCGCGAGCAGGATGAGCAGAAGCGGCAGGTAGAACCCGCTGAAGAGCGTGGCGTACCACTCCGGGAACGCGGCGAACAGGGCGGCGCCGGCGACGATCACCCACGTCTCGTTCAGGTCCCACACCGGGCCGATCGTGTTGATCAGCACGCGGCGGTCGGTGTCGTCGCGCCCGAGGAACGGGAGCGACATGCCGACGCCGAAGTCGAACCCGTCGAGGACGAAGTAGCCGATGAAGAAGAACGCGACGATCCAGAACCAGAGAACGGCGAGATCCATGAGGGGTGCCTCCTAGTAGACGGTGCCGACGAGCTGCGGGCGACCGCTCTCCTCGTCGACCTCGGGAGCGTCGTCGGGGCCGGCCTGCGCGGCCCGCTTGATCAGGCGGAACTCGACCACGGCGAGCGTGCCGTAGATCGCGGTGAAGGCGAGCAGCGAGATCAGGACCTCGAGGCCGCTCACTCCGGGCGAGACTCCGTCGGCGGTCTTCAGCAGTCCGAACACGAGCCACGGCTGGCGGCCCATCTCGGTGAAGACCCAGCCCACGATCATCGCCATCAGCGGCAGCGGGGCGGCCCAGATCGCGACCTTCCACATCCACTGCTTCGGCTCGCGGCCCTTCCGGGTGAACCAGAGGCCGGCCGCGGCGATGCCGATGGCCAGAACGCCGAGGGCCATCATCCAGCGGAACGACCAGTAGGTGACCCAGATGATCGGCGTGTAATCGCCGGGTCCGTAGACCTGGGTGTATTGCGCCTGGAGGTCGTTGATGCCCTCGACCGTGCCGGTGAAGGTGTGCGTCGAGAGGAAGGAGAGCAGGTAGGGGATGCGGATCGAGAACAGCTCGCTCGAGCCGTCCGGCGTGCCCCAGGTGAAGACGGAGAAGGAGGCGTCGACGCCCGTGGAGGTCCTGTAGAGCGCCTCCGCGGCCGCCATCTTCATCGGCTGCGTGTCGACCATCGCGAGGCCGAGCGAGTCGCCGGTGAACAGGGTCAGGCCGCCGCTGACGAGCATCATCCAGGCGCCGAACCTCAGCGCGGGGCGCATGGTCTCGAGGTGCTGGTTCCGCGAGAGGTGGTAGGCCGCGACGCTGATGATGACGGCGGCCGAGACCATGAAGCAGGCGAAGATCGTGTGCGGGAACGCGGCGAGAGCGACCTTGTTGGTGAGGAGCGCCCAGATGTCGGTGAGCTCCGCGCGGCCCTTGGTCTCGTTGATGCGGAAGCCGACCGGGTTCTGCATGAACGCGTTCGCGGCGATGATGAAGTAGGCCGAGAGCGTGGTGCCGAGCGTGGTCAGCCAGATGGTGGCCAGGTGCAGCTTCTCGGGCAGCTTGTCCCAGCCGAAGATCCAGAGGCCGATGAAGGTCGCCTCGAGGAAGAAGGCGAGCAGGCCCTCGAACGCCAGCGGGGCCCCGAAGACGTCGCCGACGAAGCGGGAGTAGTCGCTCCAGTTCATCCCGAACTGGAACTCCTGGACGATCCCGGTCACGACGCCCATCGCGAAGTTGATCAGGAAGAGCTTCCCGAAGAACTTCGTCAGCTGCAGGTAGTGCACCTTCCCGGTGCGCACCCAGCAGGTCTGGAAGATCGCGACGGTGAGCGCCATGCCGATCGTGAGCGGCACGAACAGGAAGTGGTAGATCGTCGTCAGACCGAACTGCCATCTCGACAGCAGGAGCGGGTCCAGGAGTTCGTTCACAGCTCCGAGAGTAGGTCGGCGGAAGGGGTCCGACGGCCTCCGATCCCAGTACTGGGGCGGATGTGCGGCCTTCCGCGAGCTCCTGGCGGCACCCTTTCCGGGGTGGCCCCGGACGCCCCTCCGAGCGCTCCCGCCGACCGGTCGCTCGACGTCGAGACAGTCCCTCTCGACGTCGAGGGAGTCCACCGCGCGGCGACTGCGGAGCGGGGCTCGCCTCCGTCGGACCAGCCGCCGCCGGCCTCTCGACGCCGAGCGATCAGGCGGGCGACGGAGCGCTGAGACTTCCTCTCACGGGCCTTCAGCGGATTCCCAGGCGCACATCCGCGCGATCGGCTCTGGGAAACCGTTCAAGAGACTCCCGGGGCCGATGCCGAGGCGCCGTCGGCGGGCGCCCCGCGGTCAGCCGGCGTCGACGCGCGAGCGGGAGCCGGAGAACCAGGCGGGCGCCTGGAAGCCGTACTTCAGCACGGGCAGGTCGCGGGTGAGGCGCCAGTAGCCCAGCGCCGCCGCGACGCCGGTCCCGCAGACCAGGAGCGGCACGACCGGCCCGATGACGTCGAGCCAGCGCTCTCCGTCGAAGAGCAGCAGGGCGCTCGTGGCGAGCGAGACGAAGAGGACGTGCACCACGTACACCGGGAGCGTGTTGCGGCCGATGAAGGTGATCCAGCCCGCGCCGCGCCGGTTCGAGAGGAAGCGGGCGACCACGAGCCCGGCGAGGACCGCCAGCACGCTCACCAGGACCAGCCCGATCGTCAGCAGCGGGAAGCGGGCGCGGACGGCGAGGATCACGCCGGCGAGCGCGAGGAACAGCACGCCGAAGCCGACTCCGCTGAGGATCCCGCGGCGCTCCACGAAGGCGATCACCGCGTTGCGCAGGTAGAGGCCGAGCAGGAAGAACATCAGGTAGCGGGCCATGCCGTCCCAGGCGATGTTCCCGGTGCCCTCGGAGGTGCTGGAGCGGACGGCGTACCAGACCACGGCGATCGCGGTCGCGATGCCGATCTGCACCCGCCAGTCGATCCGGCCCTGCGCGAGCTTGGCGGCCACGAAGAAGATCGTGAGCGCGTAGAGGAACCAGAGCCCGTTGTGCGGCATCACCGGCTGGAGGAGCAGCGCGAGCGGGTCGGACTCGTCGGTGCCGCCCGGGTTGGGCACCACCAGGAAGAAGAGGAACCGCACCACGGACCAGAGCAGGAAGGCCCAGACCAGCAGGCTCAGCCGCGAACGCCAGAGCTCCGGCCACGACCGGGTGAGCACGGAGCCGGCGAACAGCCCCGAGGCGAGGAAGAACAGCGGCATCCGGAAGGTGATGAGGAGGAGGTTGATCTCGTTCCACGAGTCGGGGGCGATCCCGGCCGTCGTGGTCCACTGCACGGAGTGGGCCAGGGCGACCAGGATGATCGCGATGCCCTTCGCCGTGTCCACCCAGGTGATGCGTGCGCGTGCCATGAGTCCTCGTCGTGATCGTCCATCGGAAGTCGGCCGGCGGCGACGATGGCGATGGCGATGTGCAAGTGTCGCACGGCTGTGCATCCTCTGTGATGTTCTGCGCGTATTCGATCACGGCGATCCGGTGACGGAGAGACGGCCACCGGGTGCGCGGGTCCTCGGCCGGCCGCCTCGTGGACGACGCGCCCCCGCCGATGCCCGAGGATCGAGCCATGACTCGAGCGACGCCCCCCGGCTCCGCCCCCGACCCCCGCCGCATCCGCCTCCACCTCCTGGTCGCGCTGCTGGTGCTCGCGCTGGTCCTCGCCGGCGCGGGCATCGCCCTCTCGCTCGCCTCGCGGAGCGGAGGCGCGGGCGCTCCGGCCGCGAGCTCCCCCGACCCCACCTCCTCCGTCGACATGGCCGAGCGCGTCGCCGGTCTCGAGAGGCGCTTCGCCGCCGGGTTCCCGCAGCACAGCATCGTCCTCACGGGCAGCTCCACGATCGGCCGCTGGACGACCTCCAAGGAGGACCTGCGCCCGCTCGAGACCTACAACATCGGGATCGGCGGCACGACCGTCGCCGATCACCTCGCGTGGCTGGACCGCATGGTCGCCCCCTTCGATCCCCGCGCCGTGATCGTGTACGTGGGAGCGAACGACATCAGCGGCGAGGAGGGCTCGCGCACCGGCGCCCAGACCGCCGGCGCCGTCGTCGAGTACCTCCAGCGCGTGGAGGAGGTCGCCCCCGACGCCGAGCTGTTCTACGTCGAGATCGCGGAGACGCCCGCCCGCGCCTCCGTCGGCGCCGAGGTCCGCGCCGCCAACACCGCGGTCAGCGCCTACGCCGAGACGGACGGCCGCGTCACCTTCGTCCCCACCGCCGACGCGCTCGTCACCTCCGACGGCTCTGTCGACCCCTCCCTCTTCGTCGACGACGGCCTGCACTTCGACGAGGCCGGCTACGCCCGGTTCTCGGAGGCGGTCCGCGCGGTGGTCCTGCCCGCTCTGGAGTGAACCGGCGGGCCGACGCACTGCAGCCCCGCTCGACGTGAGCGGCCCGGGGACACCGCGCCCGGAGCCCCCAGTGTTGACCCTGAAGGGGGACACGGCCCCTCCGCCGCGCGCGCCTATCCTGGCCCCGCGTCATCGCCGACAGCGCCCTCTGCACCGCCGCAGACCGCCGCTCGCTCAGCAGCGCCGACCGTCTCGGAGTCACCGATGCCCCGCTCGAGGATCCGCCCCCGCGGTCTCGCCCTGCTCACCGTCCTGGCGATCACGGCCGCCGCGCTCGTCGCCGGGCCCGCGGGTCCGGCGTCCGCCGCTCCCGTCGTGCCCGCCGGCTTCACCGACTCGCGGGTGGCGGCCGTCCCCGCGCCGACCGCCCTCGCCTTCACGACCGATGGGCGCACCCTCGTCTCCTCGCAGACCGGAGCGATCCGGGTGATCCGCGGAGGCAGCCTTGTCGCCACTCCGGCCCTCGACCTGCGCTCGAAGGTCTGCGCCAACGGCGAGCGCGGCGTGCTCGGCCTCGCGGTCGACCCGGCACCGGGCTCGCGCACCGTCGTCGTCTACTACACCGCGAAGGGCTCCGACTCCTCCTGCCCGACCAACGCCGGCGGCACGGTGAACCCCGCGGGAGCCCCGCGCAACCGCGTCTCCTCGTTCCAGCTCGGCACCGACGACCGCATCGACCCGGCCTCCGAGCGCGTGCTCCTCGACGGCATCTACTCCCCCGCGAGCAACCACAACGGCGGCGACCTCGCCATCGGCAAGGACGGCCTGCTCTACGTCAGCGTCGGCGACGGCGGCTGCGACTACCGCGGCGGAGTCGGCTCGCCGGGCGGCAGCGGCTGCGGCGGCCGGAACGACGCCGCCCGCGACCCGAACATCCTGAACGGCAAGATCCTTCGGATCACCCTCACCGGGGGCGTCCCGGCCGGCAACCCCTACCTGGGCACCGGGACCGCCTCCTGCCGGCTCGCCCCGGCCGCCGAGGGCCTGCGCTGCCGCGAGACCTTCGCGAGCGGCCTGCGCAATCCGTTCCGGATGGCCTTCGACCCGAACGCGACCGGCACCGTCTTCCGCATCAACGACGTGGGCCAGGACGCCTGGGAGGAGATCGACCAGGGCGTCGCCGGCGCCGACTACGGCTGGAACACCCGTGAGGGCCACTGCGCGAAGACCGGCTCGGCCTCGAACTGCGGAGCCGTGGCGCCCGCCGGGCTCACCGACCCGGTCCACGACTACGCGCACAGCAGCGGCTGCGCCTCGATCACGGGCGGCGCCTACGTCCCCCGCGGCGTCTGGCCGGCCGCCTACGACGGCGCGTACCTCTTCGGCGACTACGTGTGCGGGAAGATCCGGACCCTCGGCCGCACCGGCGCGGCCGGCGACCTCGTGACCGGCCTCGGCGGCAGCAGCGCCGTCGCCATGGCCTTCGGTCCCTCGCGCGGGACCCAGGACCTCTTCTACACCAGCTACGCGAACGGCGGCGAGGTCCGGCGCCTCGCCTACACCGCTGCGGCGAACCGCGCCCCGACCGCGGCCCTCACCGCCGCCCCCTCCTCCGGCGCGGCTCCTCTCGCCGCGCGGCTGAACGGCTCGGGCAGCAGCGACCCGGAGGGCGGTGCCCTGACCTACCTGTGGTCGTTCGGCGACGGCACCCCCGACCGCATCACGACCGGCCCGACCTTCACCCACAGCTACGCCGCCGGCAGCTGGACCGCGTCCCTCCGCGTCCGCGATCCGAAGGGAGCCGTCTCCGCCCCCGCGACGACGAGGATCACCTCGGGCGACAGTGCCCCGACGGTGAGCATCACCGCACCCGCCGACGGAGGGGTGTTCGTCACCGGCCGGAGCTACGGCCTCCGCGCCACGGCGACCGACGCCGAGGACGGCGCCCTGCCCGCCTCGGCGCTCACCTGGACCGTCCAGCGCCGCCACGCTCAGCACACGCATCCCTTCCTCGGGCCGCTGACGGGGAACGACCTCTCCTTCGTCGCCCCCGGCCCGGAGGACCTCGCCGCCGCCGCGGACAGCGACCTCCTGATCAGCGTCACGGCGACGGACTCGAGCGGAGTGTCGACGACGGCGACGCGGACGTTCTCCCCGCAGAAGGTCTCCGTCACCCTGGCCACCGCTCCCGCCGGCCGGACGGTCGTCGTCAACGGCACCGAGGTCGCCGGAGGCACGACCGTCGTCTCGTGGGCGGGCTCGGCCCTCCAGCTGGAGGTCCCGGACCAGACCGACGCGTCGGGCACGGCCTACCGGTTCTCGTCCTGGTCGGACGGCGGCGCCGCCTCGCACAGCGTCGTCACTCCCGGGAGCAGCACCACGCTGACAGCGACCCTCGTCGCCGCCGGGCTCCCCGGCGCTCCGACCGCCGTCACCGCCACGGCGGGCTCGGACGGCGCGGCGACGCTCGCGTGGTCGCCCCCCGCGGGGACCGGTGGCTCGGCGGTCACCGGCTACCGGGTGTCGCGCGACGGGTCCGACACGAGCGGAGCCGGAGCCTGGAGCGCCATGGTCGCCGCGACCAAGCGCTCGCAGACCTTCACGAAGCTGGTCCCGGGCCGCAGCTACACCCTCTCGGTGCAGGCGGTCACGGCGAACGGCACCGGCCCGGCGGCCTCCGCGCTCGTCGCCGTCCCCTGACCGCCCGGCGTCCACCGGCCTCCCGGGCGCAGCCCTGCCGCCGCCCAGCCGTGCGCCCCTACGATCGAGCCATGCCGAGCATCCGGAGCCGCCGTCGGCCCCAGCCCCCGATCGAGTCCCCGGCGGGCGGGGGCGCCCGGTGAACGACACCCTCACCGGGATCCTGGACTTCGTCGTCAGCGTCCCGCCGGTCTGGCGGACGCTCCTCGCCGGACTCGCGATCTTCTTCGAGACCACGATCCTGGCGGGCCTCGTCGTCCCCGGCGACACGATCGTGATCGTCAGCGCGACCGGCGTGACCAGCCCGCTGCAGTTCGCGGCGCTGGCCGTCACGGTCGTCATCGGCGCCCTCTGCGGCGAGTCCGTCGGCTTCTACCTCGGCCGCTGGTTCGGGCCGCGGATCCGCGCGTCGCGCCTGGGACGCCGGCTCGGCGAGAAGAACTGGCTGAAGGCCGAGCGCTACCTCGCGCGGCGCGGCGGGTTCGCCGTGTTCCTCTCGCGATTCCTGCCGGTGCTGCACTCGCTGATCCCGCTGACGGTGGGGATGAGCGGGATGCGCTACCGGACCTTCATGGCCTGGACGATCCCGGCGTGCGTGCTCTGGTCGTCCGCCTACGTCGGCGTCGGCGCGGCCGCGGCCGGCAGCTACCGGGAGCTCTCGGAGAGCCTGCACGGCGCCGGCTACGTCTTCGTGGGCGTCATCGTCGTCTTCGCCCTGCTCGTGCTCCTCGGGAAGAAGCTCCTGAACAGAGCGGAGGCACGTCACCTCGACGAGTGACGCGCCTCCGGGCGTGGATCCGGGGAGGATCAGTCGACGAGACCCGCCGACTTCAGCCACTCGCCCGCGATCGCGGACGCGGACTTCTGCTCGTTGACGCTCTCGGAGTTGAGGGCGACGAGGTCGTCCGCCGTGAGCTTCGCGCTGACCGCGTTCAGCACCTCGGCCGCGTCGTCCGTGATCTTGCTCGAGACGATCGGCACGACGTTGTCGGCCACGAACAGTCCGTCCGGGTCCTCGAGAGCGACGAGGTCGTTCTTCTGGATGTTCGGGTCGGCCGTGTAGACGTTCGCCAGCTGGATCTGGTCGCTGGTGAGCGCGTCGACGGTGGTCGATCCGCCGCTGTCCTCGATCGCCTGGAAGGTGGTCGTGATGCCGTACTTCGACTGCAGGGTGTCGGGCCCGTAGGGGCGCGTCTGCAGCTCGGAGTTGCCGCCGACCACGATCGGGTCGGTGACGTTCTTGAGCGACGCGATGTCGGTCAGGTCCCACTTGTCGGCGAAGGCCTGGGTGACGGTGTACGAGTTCTGGTCGCTGGCCTCGGCGGCGTCGAGGGCGCGGAGGCCGTCGGGCAGCGCGTCGCCGAGCGCGGAGTACACGTCGTCGGCGGTGGTGGCCGTCGCGTCGGGCTCGAGCGCCTGCAGGAGGCTGCCGTCGTACTCCGGGAAGACGTCGATGGATCCGCTCTCGATCTCGGGCAGGTAGATCTCGCGCTGGCCGATGCGCAGCTGGCGGTCGACGGTGAAGCCGTCGTTCTCCAGCGCCTGCGCGTAGATCTCGGCGAGGATCTCGTTCGAGTAGTAGTCCTGCGAGCCGACCACGATGGTCTCGCTGCCCGCAGTCGCACCCGATCCCTCATCGAGCGGATCGCTCGAGGAACACCCTGCCAGTGCCACGACGGCACCGACCGCGAGTGCGCTGAGCGCGACACGGCCCTTCGTGAAATGTGCTGTGAACATTGCTATTTCCCTTCTTCGATGGGGATTCCCATCACCGCGCGTCGTCGGGGCGACGAAGCGCGGGAACCTGTGCGGCCGGCGGTGCCGGCCAGGCCGAGCACGACTCCGCGCGGCACGGCGAGCCGCTGGAGGAGGGCGAACAGGACCTCGCTGAGGAGCGTCAGCACGATCACCAGGATCGAGCCGGCGAGCATCTGCGGGTAGTCCCCCGACTTCACTCCGCGGAAGATGTACTGCCCGAGGCCGCCGGCGCCGATGTAGTCGGCGAGCGTGGCGGTCGCGATGATCTGCAGCGCCGCCGAGCGGAGCCCGCCGATCAGCAGCGGCAGCCCCAGCGGGATCTCGACCTTCGTCAGGATCTGCCACTCGGTCATGCCCATCGAGCGCGCCGCGTCGACCGTGCGGCGGTCGACCGCCTCGAGCCCGGAGTACGCGCCGGCGAGCACCGACGGGATCGCGAGCACGACGAGGGCGATCACCGGAGCGCCGAGGCCGAGCCCCAGGCTCATCGCCGCGAGGACGAGCACGCCCAGCGTCGGCAGGGCGCGCAGGCCGCCTGCGACCGGCACGGCGATGCCCTTGCCGCGCCCGGTGTGCCCGATCAGGTAGCCGATCGGGATCGCGATCGCGGCCGCGATCACGAGCACCAGCAGGCTGATGCCGACGTGCTGGGCGACACGGGTCGGGATCGCGTAGACCCCGGTCCAGTGCGCGGGGTCGGCGATCCAGGCGAAGGCCTCGGCGATGAGGTTCACGACGTCACCGCCCTCTCGACCGCGACCGGTCTGCGCGAGCGGCGCGTGCGGTCCAGAGCCGTCCAGGGCATGAGGAGACGGCCGATCAGCACCAGCAGTCCGTCGAGTACCAGCGCGAGGACGATCGTGAGGACGATGCCCGTGACGATCTCGCCGGTGATGCCGCGCTGGAAGCCGTCGGTGAAGAGCAGGCCGAGGCTCTGGATCCCGAGCACCGCGCCGACCGTCACCAGGCTGACCGTGCTGACCGTGACCACGCGCAGGCCCGAGAGCAGGACCGGACCGGCCAGCGGGAACTCGACCCGCCAGAAGCGCGCCCAGCCGGAGTAGCCCATCGCGGTCGCCGACTGGCGGACGTCGTCCGACACCGCGCCCAGTGCGTCCGAGGTGGTGCGGACCATCAGCGCGACGCCGTAGAGGGTGAGACCCGTGATCACGTTGGCGGTCGAGCGGAGCGGGATGCCCAGCAGCACCGGCAGCAGGATGAACATGGCCAGCGAGGGGATGGCGTAGAGCACGCCGAGCCCTGTCAGCAGGGTGCCGCGGCTCCAGCGGTAGCGGTTCGCGAACCAGCCGAACGGCAGCGAGACGAGGAAGCTGAGCAGGATCGGCGGGACCGACAGGGCCAGGTGCGCCAGCAGGTTCGCGACGATCGCGTCCGTGTTGTTGACGACCCAGTTCACGCGGCGGGGCCGTCCTGCGCGCGCAGCACTCCGGTCGGGCGCCCGTCGCCGTCGACCACGATGCGGGCGCCGTCGCGCTCCTCGATCCGGAGCGAGCGCTTGCCGCGGTCGGCGCCGACGAAGCCGGCGACGAACTCGCTCGCGGGGTTCGCCAGGATCTCGGCGGGCGAGCCCTTCTGCGCGATCCGGCCGCCCTTCTCGAGGATGACGACCTGGTCGCCGAGGAGGAACGCCTCGTCGATGTCGTGGGTGACGAAGACCACGGTCTTGTCGAGCTCGTCCTGGAGTCGCAGGGTCTCGCGCTGCAGGTCGGCGCGCACGAGAGGGTCGACCGCGCCGAACGGCTCGTCCATCAGCAGGATGTTCGGGTCGACCGCCAGGCCGCGCGCCACACCGACGCGCTGCTGCTGGCCGCCGGAGAGCTGGCTGGGGTACCGGGCGGCGAGCGCACGGTCCAGTCCGACCGTGTCCATCAGCTCGAGCGCGCGGGCGTGCGCCTGCTTCTTGGCGACCCCGTTCAGCCTCGGCACGGTCGCGATGTTGTCGATGACCTTGCGGTGCGGCAGGAGGCCGGAGTTCTGCATCACGTAGCCGATGCGGCGGCGGAGCGCGACGGCGGGCAGGGACGAGATGTCCTCGCCGTCGATCTCGATGGTGCCGGAGGTCGGCTCGATCATCCGGTTGATCATGCGGAGGATCGTGGTCTTCCCGCAGCCCGAGGAGCCGACGAAGACGGTCGTCTGCCGGGAGGGCAGCACGAGCGAGAAGTCGTCGACCGCCCGCGTGCCGTCCGGGTACTGCTTGCTGACGTTGCGGAACTCGATCACGAGGCCGCCCGCCGTCCGGCGGTGTGCGCGCCGATCTGTCCCTGGTCCACGACTGTGCCCGCTCTCGCTCCGCGCGTCCGGCCGTTGCACGGCCCGCGGCCCCGAACGGGGCCAGGCGGCAAGGAAAACACCAATAGCAGCCGCCTGCCAACCCGGACCGCGAAGTGTTGCGGGATGTTCCGGGAGCGACTAGGGCCTTGACAGTCCTAGCCGGTCAGGACTCCTCGACGGCTCCGTAGTGCGAGGTCATGTAGTGGCGCAGCAGCGAGCGGCTCTCGTCGATGAAGCGCTGGTCGCCGTTGGGGTCGATGAGGAACGCGCGCGTGAGCAGCGCGTCCGCGACCTCGATGGTCACCTCGAGGCGGAAGGACAGCTGCGCGCCGCCCGGGAGGCCGTACTCGGACGCGAGGATCTCGGCGAAGCGGCGGGCGAAGAAGCCGGCCTCGAACGCCTCGCCCGCGACCTCGGGGGCGTGGATCGTGTCCACGAAGCGGATGGAGCGGAAGCCCGGCTCGTTGCGGTGCATCTCGCAGAAGGCGTCGATCGCGCAGTCGACCGCGCCCCACCAGTTGCCCGGGTGGGTGTCGCGGATCTCGGTGATGACGCGGCGGCGGAAGCGCTCGAGGGCCCGCTCGCGCAGCGCCTGGAGGACGGCGATGCGGTCCGGGAAGTAGCGGTAGACCGTGCCGATCGCGGCTCCCGCGCGCTCGGCGACCATCGCCGTGGTCAGACGGTCGAAGCCGACCTCGTCGACGACGGCGGCCGCCGCGTCGAGCAGCGAGGCGAGACGGGCGGCGCTGCGCACCTGCACCGGCTCGTTGCGGACCTGGGACGATTCACCGAACGGTCGATCGACGAGGTTTCCAAGAGGCACGGCGGGCTCCTTCGGTCGTGGTTCCTACAATCGTACGCACGGCGACCGCCGGTCGGGGTCGTCTCATCGAAAGTCCCTCGTGTTTCGCGCCCCCGGAAGGGCGACGGCTCCGCGGGTCCGATCCACCCGGGAGAAACCATGTGCGGACGCTTCGTCCTCTCGCAGACCACCGCCGACCTGGTGGCGCTCTTCGACATCGACGAGCCGGGCGCCGACCTTCCGGAGCCGTCCTGGAACATCGCGCCGACGCAGCGGATCGCCGTCGTCGCGGAGTCGATGAAGGGGGTCGAGGAGGGCAGCCCGCCGCGGCGTCGGCTCGCCGGAGCCCGCTGGGGCCTGGTGCCCCGCTCCGCCGCCGACCCGTCCGCGGGGCCGCCGCTGTTCAACGCGCGGATCGAGTCCGTCGCCGAGAAGCCGTCGTTCCGCGAGTCCTACGCCTCCCGGCGCGCGATCGTGCCCGCCTCGGGCTGGTACGAGTGGCGGGTCGGCGCGGACGGGGCGAAGGCACCCGTCTACGTCTCGCCGGGCGAGGGCTCGCTCCTCCTGTTCGCCGGTCTCTACGAGTGGTGGCGCTCGGCCCAGCCGGGCTCTCCGTGGCTGCTCTCGGCGACGGTCCTCACCCGCCCCTCCGCCGGGCCGCTCGCCGAGGTGCACGAGCGGATGCCCGTGCTGCTGCAGCCGGAGCTGATCGAGGACTGGCTGGACCCGGCGTCCCCCGGGGACGGCGAGCTGCTGCGCGCGGCCGCCGAGGGCGCGGCCGAGCTGGCCGAGGAGCTCGAGGTGCACGGCGTCGGCGCGGCCGTGGGCTCCGTCTCGGCGAACGGCCCCGAGCTGATCGAGCCCACCGGAGCCTGACGATCGCGTGAGAGCGCGATCCGCGGTCCGGCATCCGGTCTGACAGACTGGGCGGATGCCGCTGACGCCCGAGAGCAAGCCCCTGAGCGCAGGCAAGGCGGAGGTCATGCACCGCGCCGCCCGCCTCGAGGACCGACTCCACTCCTTCCGGATGAGGCGCGTGAAGCGCAAGGGCTACGTCCCGAGGGTCATCCCCTACACCGGCTACGGCTCGACGACGCAGCTGCGCGTCCTGGCCCGCGTCCTCTACACGCGGCCGACCCCTCCCGGGGTCGAGGAGGTCCGCCCCGTCGAGGGCGTGCGCGGCTGGCGGAGCTTCACCAGCGTCTTCGTGAGCGGGGCCGTCGTGACCGTCGAAGCCGACGGGCAGACCCACCAAGTGACGGCCGACCGCGGCGGAGTCGTCGACGCGGACCTCCCGATCACGCTCGAGCCCGGCTGGCACACCATCACCTTCTCGACCGCGGGCTCGAAGCCCGTCGAGGCGCCCGTCTTCATCGTGCGTCCGGAGTCGCGGCTCGGAGTCGTGTCGGACGTGGACGACACGGTGATGGTCACCGCGCTCCCCCGCCCCTTCGTCGCCGCCTGGAACACCTTCGTGCTCGACGAGCACGCCCGGATGCCCACGCCCGGCATGGCGGTCTTCCTCGACCGCTTCGCCCGGCAGTACGAGGGCTCCCCGGTCATCTACCTCTCCACCGGCGCGTGGAACGTCGCCCCGGCGCTCACCCGCTTCCTGTCGCGGCACCTGTACCCGGCCGGAGCGCTCCTCCTGACCGACTGGGGCCCGACGCACGACCGCTGGTTCCGCAGCGGCAAGCAGCACAAGGAGATGAACCTCCGCCGACTCGCGGCCGAGTTCCCGGACGTGCGCTGGCTGCTGGTCGGCGACGACGGGCAGCACGACGAGGAGATCTACTCCGACTTCGCGGACGAGCACCCCGACAAGGTCGCGGCGATCGCGATCCGCCAGCTCTCCACCGGCGAGGCGGTGCTCGCGGGAGGCCGCTCCAAGGCCGAGGACCGCTCCCTGACCAGCGGCACGACCTGGGTCTTCGCGCCCGACGGCGCGGGCATCTCCGAGCAGCTGACGGAGCTCGGCATCCTCTGATCCCGGACCGGCTCCGGGAACGACGGAGCCGTCCGCTCCCCGGGGGGAGGGACGGCTCCGGTCGATCGGCTCGGACTACGCCTGGTGGGCGGCCTGCAGGTCGAGGGTGATGGTGACCTTCTCGCCGATGAGCACGCCACCGGTCTCGAGGGCCGCGTTGTAGGTCAGACCGAAGTCGGTGCGGTCGATGGTGGCCTTGGCGGTGAGGCCGGCCTTGTAGTTGCCGTAGGGGTCGGTGCCGAAGCCGCCGAACTCCACCTCGAAGGTGACGGGCTTGGTGGTGCCCTTGATGGTGAGCTCGCCGTCGACGAGGAAGTCGTCGCCGTTCGGGCGGACGGCGGTCGAGACGAAGTGGATCTCCGGGTACTTCTCGGCCTCGAAGAAGTCGCCGGTGCGGAGGTGGCCGTCGCGGTTGGGCTCGTTGGTGTTGACGGAGGCGACCTCGGCGGTGGCCTCGACCTTGGAGTCGAGCGGGTTCTCGCCGGTGGTGAACGTGGCGGTGAAGCGCTCGAACTTGCCCTTGACCTTGCTGATCATCAGGTGGCGGACGCTGAACGCGACCTCGCTGTGGGTGGGGTCGATGACCCAGGTGCCGGCCTTGTAGCCGGGGATGGTGACGGTGTCGGTCATGGTTTCTCCTCGAGTGTGACGGTCGTCGCGGGGAGAGCGTCCCCGTCCGATGTATGCAAGCGCATCGACGTCGATCAGTATTCCATGTAGCGACAACTATTTCATCCACGTTCCGTCGAAGGATCGGCGGACACCGCGTGAACACGGAGCGCCGCACCCCGGACGGGGGTCGGAGACGCTCCCCGAGCAGTCGTCAGCGGTCGGCGGGAGCCGGGTTGCGGATGCCGAGGAGGGAGACGACGCCGCCGGCGACCAGGAGGGCGGAGGTCGCGACGGCGGCACGGGAGAAGCCCTCGACGTCGAGCGAGTCGCCGACCACGAGCGAGGTCGCGGCGATGGCGACCAGCCCGGCGATGCGCGAGACCGCGTTGTTCACGGCGGAGCCGACTCCGCTGTGCCCGTCCTCGACCGCGCCGAGGATCGTCGAGGTCAGCGGGGCGACCGTCACCGCGAGGCCGAAGCCGAAGAGGAGGATCCCCGGCAGCAGCTGCGTGGCGTAGTCGGCGCCCTCGTCGACGAAGGAGAGCAGGAGGAACCCGGCCGCGGCGATCAGCGGTCCGACGCCCATGAAGAGCCGCGGGCCGAACCGCGCCGACAGCGACCCGGAGACCTGCGAGAGCAGGAGCAGCAGGATCGTCGGCGGGAGCGTCGCGAGCCCGGCCAGGGTCGCCGAGAAGCCCAGGGTCTGCTGCAGGAACAGGCCCAGCGCGAAGAAGCCGAAGGAGAGCGCGCCGTAGACGAACGCCGTCGAGACGTTGCCGACGGTGAAGTTCCGCGACGCGAAGAGCGACAGCGGCAGCATCGGATGCGCCGCTCGCCGCTCCCACACGACGAACGCGACGAGGGCGGCGACTCCCCCGATCAGGGCGGTCAGCACGAGCGGATGCTGGATCCCGAGCCGCTCCTGCTCGATCAGCGCGAACACCGGCCCTCCCAGGCCGATCACCCCGAGCACCGCGCCGACGCCGTCGATCGGCACCCGGGTCCCCGAGTCGACCGCGCCGAGCCTGCGCAGCAGGACCAGCGTCACCGCGATCGGCAGCAGGTTGAGCGCGAAGACGTACCGCCACGAGCCCGCGTCCACCAGCAGGCCGCCGAGCACGGGCCCGACGATCGTCGCCGTGCCGGTCCAGGCCGTCCACGCACCGATCGTCCGGGCCTGCGCGGCGCCGTGGACGGTCGCGATGATGAGGGCGAGCGAGCTGGGCACGAGGATCGCGCCGGCGGCGCCCTGGAGCATCCGCGCCACGATGAGGACCTCGGCGGTGGGGGCCAGCGCGCACAGCAGCGAGGTGACGCCGAAGCCGATCAGGCCGATGGTCATGCTGCGGGCCCGGCCGATGCGGTCGGCGAGCGCGCCGGCCACGAGGATCAGCGCGCCGAGCGTGATCAGGTACCCGTCGACCACCCACTGCTGCACCGCGAGCCCGCCGCCGAGCTCGCGGGTGATGGCGGGCAGGGCGACGTTGACGACGGTGCCGTCGAGGAAGGCGACGAAGGAGGCGAGGACGGCCACCACGAGCACCGCGCGGCGGCGCGTCTCGGCGGGGTCGGCGGAGGCGGTCATGCTCGGGCTCTGGTCACCCGCTCACCGTACCGGCGGCCGCCGCTCCCGGGGCCGGGAGGGCGGGCATCCGGGCCCCCGAGCGCGGCCGCACGACGGATCCAGACTCGTCGCCTACTCTCGTAGCCATGTCTGCGCAAGGAACCGCCCGCGGCGGCGTGCTCGCCCGGGTCCTCGGGATCGTCGGAGCCAGCCTCGCCGGGGGCCTGCTGATCACGGTCGGGGTCACTCCCGCCCTCGCCGTCACCGGTCTCGCCGAGAACAACCCGATCGGGCTGTTCGAGACGGTGCCGGAGTACCTCGAGCTCGGCCAGCTGGCCCAGAAGACCGAGATCTACGCCAAGCGCACCGACGGCTCGGACGAGCTGCTCGCCTCCTTCTACGCGCAGAACCGCGAGGAGGTGGCCTTCGACCAGGTCAGCCAGTCCGTGAAGGACGCGGCGGTCTCGACGGAGGACCCGCGCTTCTACGACCACGGCGGCGTCGACCTGCAGGGCACGATCCGCGCGGTGCTCAGCAACATCGTCGGCGGGGACCTCCAGGGCGGCTCCTCCATCACTCAGCAGTACGTCAAGAACGTCCTCGTGCAGAAGGCGGAGTCGCTGAGCGCGACCGACGAGGCGGCCTCCGAGGCCGCCTACGAGGAGGCGACCGCGACCACTCCGAGCCGCAAGCTCAAGGAGATGAAGCTCGCCGTCGACCTCGAGAAGAAGTACAGCAAGGACGACATCCTCCTCGGCTACCTCAACATCGCGGGCTTCGGCGGGCAGGTCTACGGCATCCAGGCGGCGGCCGAGTACTACTTCTCGACCACCGCGGCCGACCTGAGCCTGGCGCAGGCCGCGAGCCTGATCGCCACGGTCAACAACCCCAACGGCCTCAGGATCGACCAGCCCGAGAACATCCCGGACAACAAGATCCGCCGCGACTACGTCCTCGACCAGATGCTGCAGGAGGGGAAGATCTCGCAGGCCGACCACGACGCCGCCGTCGCCGAGGAGGTCGTCCCCGCGATCACGCAGACGCCCACCGGCTGCCAGACCGCCGGCAACGCGGCCTTCTTCTGCGACTACATCACCCGCGTCGTCCAGAACGACCCGGCGTTCGGCGACGACGCGGACACCCGCCTCGCGAACTTCCAGCGCGGCGGCTACAAGATCTACACGACGCTCGACCGCGACCTGCAGGACACCGCGGCGAACGCGACGAACAACGCCGTCCCCAAGGTCCCCACCCTCGACACCAACATCGGCAGCGCGACCGTCTCGATGGAGGTCGGCACCGGCCGGATCCTGGCGATGGTGCAGAACAAGGACTACGACGCGGCCGGCGCCGTCAACGGCGCGAACTTCTCCGCCGTCAACTTCAACACCGACACGGCCTACGGCGGCTCCGCCGGGTTCCAGGTCGGATCGACCTACAAGGTGTTCACGCTCGCGCAGTGGCTCGCGAGCGGACGCACCCTGAACGAGACGATCAACGGCCGCGAGCGCACCTTCTCGGGCTTCCCCGCCAGCTGCGCGCCCGGCGGCGAGCTCGACACCTCCTACGAGGTCAACAACGACGACAGCGAGAACGGTAGCTACAGCGTGCTGACCGGCACGATGCAGTCGATCAACACCGTCTACGTCTCGATGGCGCAGCAGCTCGACCTTTGCGCGATCCGCGACCGCGCGGTCGGCTTCGGCGTGAAGGCGGCCGACGGCGGCGAGGTCGACTACAAGCCGTCCGCCGTCCTCGGCTCGGACACGCTCATCTCCCCCCTCTCGATGGTCACCGCCTTCGCCGGCTTCGCCAACAACGGCACCGCCTGCTCCGCGATCGCCATCGACGCGATCACCGACGCGACCGGCGCCGCCGTCCAGCCGCCGACCTCCACCTGCAACCAGGCCCTCAGCCCCGAGCTGACGGCGGTCGCGAACTACGCCCTGCAGCGCGTCGTCACCGGCGGCACGGCCGCCCAGTCCGACCCGGACGACGGCATCGAGCACATCGGCAAGACGGGCACCACCGACAACGCGGAGTCGACCTGGATGGACGGGGCGAGCTCGCGCGTCGCGACCGTGGTCTGGGTGGGCAACATCGACGGCCACACCTCGATGCGCGAGGTCCGCTTCCCGAACTCGGAGCTCGAGAGCCGCCCGTACGCCTCCAACATCCGCCACTACATCTGGAACTCGGTGATGACCCGCGCCGACCAGAAGTACGGCGGAGACGACTTCGAGGAGCCCAGCAGCGCCCTGCTGAACGGCCGCCAGATCGCCGTGCCGACCGTCTCCGGCCGCTCGGTCGACGACGCCACGGAGGCGCTGGAGGACCTCGGCTTCGACGTCGAGGAGGGGGCGACCATCGACTCGTCGCTCCCGGCCGGCGTGGTGGCGGGCACCGACCCGGCCGCGGGCACGACCGTCGCGCGCTACTCCGACATCGCCCTGCTGATCAGCAACGGGTCGCAGGTCCCGGCTCCCGCCACCCAGGCACCGGCTCCGGCTCCGACCGGCACGGGAGTCCCCGCGACAGAGGCTCCCCCGGCGACGCCCACGGCGACCCCGACAGCGACAGCCACGGCGACTCCGACGGCGGAGGTCGAGGAGTGAGCTTCGACGCGGACTTCCTCGGCGTCCCCGCGGCGGCGCCGCGCCTGAGGGTCGAGCGCCCGGTGCGGCTCCTGCCGTACACGCACTTCGAGGTGCTGCTGGATCCGGAGCGGCGCCTGGCCGTCTCGACGGCCGTGAACATCGACGGCGCGCGCCTGGTCGAGCTCGGCCGAGGCGACGACTGGCACCTCGACGACCGCATCCCCGCCTCCGAGCAGACCGGGCCGGAGGTGTACGCCCGCAACGACCTCGACCGCGGCCACCTGGTCCGCCGCCGCGACCCCGTCTGGGGCGAACGGGACGAGGCCGCCGCGGCCAACCGCGACAGCTTCTGCTACACGAACGCCGCGCCCCAGGCGAGCGGCTTCAACCAGTCGCAGGAGCTGTGGCTCGGGCTCGAGACGCTGGTGCTCGAGTACGCGCAGACCTGGCGCACGCGCCTGAGCGTCTTCACCGGGCCCGTGCTCGCGGACGACGACCCGGTCTACCGCGGTACGGGCATCCCCCGCCGCTTCTGGAAGATCGCGGGCTGGAGCCCGGACGGATCGACGCTCGCGACGAGCGCGTACCTGCTCGACCAGAGCGAGCTCGTGGAGCGCGTGCGCGAGGGCCTGGTGCCGCTCGGCGGCTTCAGGACGTTCCAGCTGCCGGTCGCCGCGATCGGCGAGCTGACAGGTCTCGACGTGGACCTCCTCGCCGGGGCCGACGTGCTCGGCTCGGCAGGACTCCGGCCGGAGCCGTGGCGCGAGATCGTCGAGCCGTCCGACGTGGCGAGCGGCCTCCTCCCCCGCTGAGGCTCCGCCGGGGGCAGGATGGGCGGATGAGCACCCCCGTCCTGGTCGAGATCACCTCCGGCGCCGTCGTCCTCCGCGACCCGGAGGGTCCGCTCGTCCGCGTCGACGAGGCGGGCTACCTCCGCGGCGACGGGGTCTTCGAGACCGTCGCGGTCCTCGACGGACGTCCCCGTGCGCTCGGCGAGCACCTCGCGCGGCTGGCCGGATCGGCCCGGGCCGTCGGGCTGACGATCCCGGAGGCGCCCCTCTGGTCCCGAGCGGTCGACCTCGCCGTGGCGGAGCACGATCGGGTCGACGACCTGACGGTCCGCTTCATCGCCGCTCACGGGTCGGGCGACTCCGCCCGGTGCACCGTGCGCGCGGCTCCGACTCCCGACTCGAGCGCGCTCCGGGAGAAGGGCGCGGCCGTCGTCGTGCTGGACCGCGGGTACGCGAGCGGTCCGCTCGCGCCGTGGCTGCTCCCGGGCGTCAAGACCACCTCGGGCGCCGTCACCCGGGCGGCGCTGCGCGAGGCGGCGTCCCGGGGCGCGGACGACGTGGTCTGGCGCACGAGCGACGGGCTTCTCCTCGAGGGGGCGACGTCGAGCCTGGTGCTCCTCGGCGACGGGGTGCTCGCGACGCCGCTCTCGGGCAGCGTGCTCGCCGGCACGACGGTCGAGCGGGTTCTCGCGCTGGGCGAGCGCCGCGGGCTCGCGTCGTCGCGCCGCGAGCTGCCGGTCACGGCGCTCACCGGTGCCGATGCGGCGTGGCTGGTGTCGAGCACCCGGCGGGCGATCCCCGTCCGCTCGGTCGACGGCGCACCGCTCGCGATCGACGCGGGCCTGACGGCGGCGTTCGAGGCGGGGCTGCTCGCCGGCTGACCGTGTCCGCGGCTCGGACTCCCTGCGCGTCAGGCCGCTGCGGCCAGCGCGCGGGAGGTGTGCGGGCCGACGCCGGCCTCCTCCGCGTCTCCGAGATCGGCGAGCGTGTCGACGTCCAGCCTCAGCGTCGACGAGCCGGGCAGCACGACGACGGCGCAGCCCGCGTCGCGGTGCCGGGCCAGCGAGCCCGGGCCGAACGCCGGAGCGACGAGGGCTCCGGCCGCCAGCAGGAGCGCCGTGGTGCCGCTCCCCTCGCGGTCCGGGACGACGGCCGGGAGCGACCGCGTCGCGAGCGCCTCGGAGAGGTCCGACGGCAGCAGGGCGGGCAGGTCCCCGGTCAGCACGATCACCGGGGCGCCCGGCCGGCGGTGGAGGGCGGCCTCGGCTCCCCCGGACACGGCGGCGTCGAGGGTCCCCGGGTCGGGCACCACCACCAGCTGCGGGTGCTCCGCCCGTGCGCGGTCGGCCGCACCGGCGTCGGAGGTGACCAGGAGAAGGCTCGCCACCGGCTCCGCGGCGGCCACGGCGGCGAGCGTGTCCAGGAGGAACGCCTCCGCCAGCGCCGCGCGGCCCGGCACGTCGAGGCGCGTCTTCGAGCCGCCGCGGCCCTTGAACACGACGACCGCGCTCCAGCCGGTCACGCGCGCTCCTCGCGCGAGGCTGCTCCGGCCGCGAAGCCCTCGGCGAAGGCCTCGTCGGCGCCGAGGCGGAACATGTCGTCGGGGCCCGTGCGGGTCAGCGTGCGGGCACCCGGGCTCTCGACCCTCGTCACCAGGCGGGCGAGCCCGCGGACGACGGCGACGGGGCGTCCGCTCGCCTTGCCCTTCACCAGGTCGCCGAGCGCGGCGATCTCGTCCGCGACGGCCGGCATGGTCACTCCCAGCGTGCGCCCCAGGGCGTCGACTCCGCCGCGGAGGTCGTCGATCACGAGGACGCCGGAGGCCCCGATGGCCGCGTCGGTCTGCCCGACCCGCCACGCGCGGCCCAGGGTGTCGCTGACGAGCACGCCCACCTGCACGCCGAGCCGCTCCCGGAGGCCCGCGCAGAGGGCCCGCGCCGAGGCGTCCGGGTCGACGGGGAGGAGGAGGACCGTCCCCTCCGCGACGTTGCTGGCATCGACTCCGGCCGCCGCCTGCACGATCCCGAGGCGGTTCTCCACGATGCGGGTGACGCCGGAGCCGTGCGCCCGGGTGGCGACGACGCGGACGGTCTCGGCCGTGATCGCGTCCTCGCGGTCGGCCGCGGCGACGACGCGCCCCTCCGCCTTCGAGACGATCTTGCTCGTGACCACGAGGATGTCGCCGTCCGCGGGCCGGTCCTCCTCGGCGGCGGCGGCGACGGCCGCGAGGATCAGCTCGAGCAGGTCGTCACCGGGAGTCACCTCCGGGATGCCGTCGAGGGCCCAGGCCTGCACGCGCGTCTCGCTCACCGGTCCATTCTCCCGGCTGCCGCGGGCGCACGGGTCCACGGCCCGGGATCGCCCGGGTGGACGATCGGCGGCGCCTCAGCCGGCGGCGAGGTACGCGGCGACCGCGGGCGGCACGTAGGGGGCGACGTCGCCGCCGAGGGAGGAGACCTGCCGCACCAGCGAGCTCGACACATGGGCGTGCGCGGGATCGGGCAGGAGGAACACCGTCTCGACGTGCGCGAGGTTGCGGTTCACGATCGCCATGGGGGTCTCGTACGCCACGTCGACCTGCGAGCGGATGCCCTTCACCAGGATGCTCGCGCCGACGTCGGTGCAGTAGTCGACGAGCAGGCCCATGCTCCACGAGGCGACGACGATCCGCCCCTCGAGCCCGGCCTCCGCGATCGACTGCTCGATCAGCGAGACGCGCTGGGCGATCGGCAGCAGCGCCGTCTTGGCGGGGTTGTGCACCACCACGACGTGCAGCTCGTCGACCAGGCGCGCGGCCCGCTCGATCACGTCGAGATGACCGAGGGTCACGGGGTCGAAGGAGCCGGGGACGACGGCGATGCGGGCCATGCCGACAGAGTAGCGGGCGGGCACCGCCTAGCTCTTGGCGAGGAACTCCCGGTCGCGGTCCTGCACGCGGCGCTCGAGCGCGGCACGGAGCCGATCGTACGAGGCGAGGGACGGGTCCTCCGCGAGGAGCCGCTCCGCCAGCGCCCGCGCCTCCACGATCACGTCCGCGTCCTGCACCACCCGCAGCAGGCGGAGCGACGAGCGCCCGCCGGACTGCGAGTCGCCCAGCACGTCGCCCTCGCGGCGCAGCTCCAGGTCGACCTCGGCGAGCGCGAAGCCGTCGAGCGTCGCGGCGACCGCCTCCACCCGCTCGCGCGCGACCGTCCCCGCCTCCGCCGCCGTCACGAACAGGCACACCCCCGCGACGCCGCCGCGCCCGATGCGCCCGCGGAGCTGGTGCAGCTGCGACACTCCGAACCGCTCCGCGTCGAGCACGACCATCATCGAGGCGTTCGGCACGTCCACGCCGACCTCGATGACCGTCGTCGACACCAGGACGTCGATCTCCCCCGCGGCGAAGGAGCGCATCACGGCGTCCTTCTCCTCCGTCGTCATCCGCCCGTGCAGCGCGGCCGACCGGCGCTTCCCGAGCAGCGGATGCGCGCGCACGCCCTCCAGCGTCGCCGCGACGGTCGTGAGCGGCGCGGCGGCGTCCTCCTCGGGCGGCTGCGCGCCCTCGGCGGGCTCCCCCGGCTCGATCGCCGGGCAGACGAGGTAGACCTGGTGCCCCGAGCGGATCTCCTCCTCGGCGCGCTCCCAGGCCCGCGCGATCCACGCGGGGTGGTCGGTGAGCGGGACCACGTGGCTCGTGATGCCGGGGCGCCCGGCGGGCAGCTCGCGGATGGTCGAGGTGTCGAGATCGCCGAAGACCGTCATGGCGACGGTCCGCGGGATGGGCGTGGCCGTCAGCACCAGCACGTGCGGCGGGGTGGCGCCCTTCCGGCGCAGAGCGTCCCGCTGGTCCACGCCGAAGCGGTGCTGCTCGTCGATCACGACGAGGCCCAGGTCGTAGAAGGAGACCGCGTCGCCGAGGAGGGCGTGCGTGCCGACGACGATCTTCGCCGTGCCCGAGACGATCCGGAGGAGGGCCGCACGGCGCTGCGCCGCCCCCAGCCCGCCGGTGAGGAGGGTCGGCACCAGCTCGGCCGCGAGCTCCGGGCCGAGGGTCCTCGCAATCGAGCGGAGGTGCTGCCCCGCGAGCACCTCTGTGGGAGCGAGCAGAGCCGCCTGCCCGCCGCTCTCGGCCGTGGCGAGCATCGCCCGGAGCGCGACGAGGGTCTTGCCGGAGCCGACCTCGCCCTGCACCAGCCGGGTCATCGGGCTCTCAGCGGCCAGGTCGGCGGCGATCTCGTGCCCCACCGCGGTCTGGTCGCCGGTGAGGGCGAAGGGCAGCGCGGCGTCGAAGCGCTCGAGCAGCCCGCCGGGGCCGGGCACGCGGGCGGTCGCGGGGCTGCTGCGCGCCGAGGCCCGGCGCTCGAGCAGGGCGAGCTGCAGGAGGAACGCCTCGTGGAAGCGCAGCGTCTCGCGCGCCTGCGCCTCCTCGCCCTCCCGCTGCGGGCGGTGGATCAGCTCCAGCGCCTCGCCGAGGCCCAGCAGCGAGCGGCCGGCGCGCACCTGTTCGGGCATCGGGTCGGGCACGTCGCGCAAGCCGTCCAGCAGCACGCCGATCGCGGCCTGGAGCTGCCAGCTCGAGATCGCGCTGGTCGCCGGGTAGATCGGGATCGGCCGCTCGGCCCAGTCCTTCGCGAGCTCACCGCCTCCCGTCTCCGTCGCGGCGGCCTCCTCGTCGTCGAACAGGCGGTAGTCGGGATGCGTGAGCTGCGGGGTGTCGCGGAACATCGAGACCGTACCCGCGAAGATTCCGCGCACGCCGCGGTGGAGCTTCGCCGCGCGCCAGGGCTGTCCGAAGAACGTCAGCGAGAGCGTGCCCGAGCCGTCCGAGATGACGACCTCGAGCAGGGTGCCGCGCCGGTTGCGCATCGGCCGCTCGCGCACCTCGCGCACCTCCGCCACGATCGTCACGCTCTCTCCCACGGGGAGACGCGAGAGCGCCGTCAGCTCGCCCCGCTTCGCGTAACGGCGCGGGTAGTGGCCCAGGAGCTCGCCGACCGTGCGGTACCCGAAGGCCTTCTCGACCGCGCTCGCCGTGCGCGGCCCGATCAGCGGCGCGAGCGAGGCGTCGAGGGGGTCCGGGATCACCTAGCGATCATAGGTCGGACCTCGGACGCGCGAGCCGGGCGACCGGGTCCAGCGCCGAGCGGGGCACGACCGACGCGAGCACCCGACGACCGGCACTCGCGGAGCCGCGGAGCGCGGCGGCCACGGCGGTCGCGTCGTCCCACGCCTCCGACTCGCTCGCGGACGGCGAGTAGCGCCGGCGCTCGACGCGCTCCCGGAGCCCCTGCAGACGTGCCGCCGCTCCGGGGTCGAGGGCGGGAGCCATGCGGGCCTCCTGCGCGCGCGGAGACTCCGTGTCCTCCACGGGGACGCCCAGGTCGCGGGCGGTCGCCAGCAGCTCGGCCCACGCGGCCTCGACGGAGCCGGAGCGCGCGGACCGGCGCCGCAGCGCGCGCTGGACGGCGCGCATCAGCCAGGGGACGAGCACGAGCAGCAGGAGCAGCACCCAGAGCGTGGCCGCGGGAGCCGCCGTGGTGCTCGAGGCGCCGACGGCACCGGGGGTCGGCGTCGCCGACGCGGCCGTCGGAGTGGGTGTCGCGGCGGGAGCGCTGGTCGCACCGGGCGCGGTGGTCGCGGTCGAGCCCGGGGCGGTGGGGCCCGAGGACGCCGTCGCGCTCGGCAGGGTGTAGGAGGCCGGAGCGCCGCGGCTGGGCGTCGGCTCGAAGGGCAGCCAGCCGACTCCCTCGAAGTACAGCTCGGGCCAGGCGTGCAGGTCGGAGGAGAGGACGCGGTAGGTGGTCAGGTCGCTGCCGCCGGAGGGCACGACGGAGCCGGGCTGGTAGCCGATGGCGAGCCGCGACGGGATCCCGAGCTCGCGCGCCATCACCGCCATCGCCGAGGCGAAGTGGACGCAGTAGCCCTCCTTCGTCGTCAGGAACGCCGAGAGCACGCCGACTCCGTCGCCGTCGTAGCCCTCCTCCGCGGGGGTGTCCTCGGAGTAGCGGAACTCGGACGAGCGGAAGTACGTCTGCAGCGCGCGCGCCCGGTCGTAGGCGGTCGGAGCCTCCGCCGTGACCTCCTCGGCGGTGGTGCGGACGATCTCGGGCACGTCGTCGGGGAGCGAGAGGTACCGGTCGACGCCGGACGGCGCGGGCGCGGCGAGCAGCTGCTGCGGGTCGGGCTCGAGCCGCAGCGCCTGCACCTGGTAGTCGTCTCCGGAGCGGGTCGTCGCGTCGCCGCGGATCGAGCCGTCCTGCACGTCCTGGAGCCAGCCGTCGCCGACGCCCGTCAGCGACGAGACCGGATACGGCACGGGGAGCCACTGGCTCCGCAGCGTCTCCACCGAGACGTCGACCTCCTCCGCCTCGCGCGGCACGCTCTCGGAGAGCCCCTCGGGCGCGATCGGCGCCTCGATCGGAGCGGTCTGCTCCGTCTCGCTCGGCGCCCAGTCGTCACCGTCGAAGTCCGAGACGGTCAGCACGCGGAGGTAGACGGGCAGGTCGGAGTCGGTGGCGTAGCGCAGCACGGTCACGGGGTTCGGGCGGCGCAGGTCCGCGCCGAGAGCGACCACCGGGTCGATCGCGCCGTTGAAGAGGCTGCCGGAGACGCCCGAGGGGGCGGTGGTGCGCGCGTAGCCTGCCGCCGACCCGGCGACGACTCCCGCGCCCAGGACGACGACGGTCACGGCCGCGAAGGCGGGCAGCACGGCCGCGGCCGCGCTCGGGCCGCTCGGGCGGCGAGGGGCGGCCGTGGCGGCGAGCACGCCCGCGTAGGCGAGCGCAGTGACGACGAGGCTCGCCCAGGACACCTCGGAGGGGTCCACGATCGCCGGCACCGCGAGCAGCGCCGCAGGGAACAGACCGGCCAGGGCGGGGAGGCGGACGGAGAAGGCGAACAGGTCGGCCGCCCAGGCGAGCACGACCACCCCGCCGATCAGGAGGAACGAGATGCCGTCGTCGGCGATGGCCGGGAGCCCCTGCTGGGCGATGGACTGGAAGCCGCCCTGCGCGAGCGCCTCCGCCTGCGCGACGGCGCCGGGCGTGGGGATCACGAACAGCAGGGCCCGACCGGGCACGAACATCGCGGTCAGCACGCCGACCATCGTCAGCGTGCCGAGGATCGGCGGGACGACGGGGTGCACGCGCAGAGCCCGGGCGGCGGCCGGGACGCCGAGCACCACGGCAACCGCGCTCGCGAGGAGCACCAGCCAGTCGACGCCGACGAGGAGCCGCCCGATCCCGGCGGCGGCGGCCGTGATCGCGAGGAAGAGCAGACCGCTCAGAGGAGCCGACCCGGCGCGCGGATCGCTCTCGACGCGGCGGCTCACGCCACCACCCGCAGAGCGAGAGCCTGCGCCCACGCCTCCTCGACGGAGGCACTCGGGTCGACGGACACCGCGTACCAGCCGAGCGAGGCGAGAGCCGCCTCCTCCTCAGCGGTGCCGGCGACGACGAAGGCGATCGCGGGGCGCGACTGCGCGGCCAGGGAGCCGAGGGCGTCGAGGTCCGACTCGAGGAGTCGGGTGAGGACGGCGAAGACCGGTCGCACTCCCCCGGTGTCGCGCATGTCGGCCGAGATCCGGGTCACCGCGTCGACCGACTCGCGCGAGGGCGCCAGCTCGGCCAGGCGCAGCAGCACGTCGTGCGCCACCTCGCGCTCGTCCTCCGAGTGCTCCGGCTCGCCGTCCGCACCCGTCTCGACGAGGTGGGTCTCGAAGCCGCGGTCGAGCAGGTGCACGGCGAGGGAGGCCGTCATCGACACCGCCCACTCGAGCCGGTCGTCGCCGCGCCGCTCGAGCACGCGCTCGGCCCGGGTCTCGAGGAGGATCCACGCGTGCGGATCGGTGTTCTGCTCGTCCTGGCGGACCATGAGCCCACCGGAGCGGGCGCTCGCCCGCCAGTGCACCCGGCGCATGGCGTCCCCCGGGCGGTAGTCGCGCGGGATCACGTCGTCCGTGCCGGCGCCGGCCGTCGCGTGCGCGACCGGGCTCGATCCGCCTGCTCCGTGCGCGTCCAGGACGTCGCTCTGGAGCGGCACGACCCGCGGAGTCACGACGAACGGCTGCGCAGCCCCCACGACGCTCTCGCGGAGCGCGAGCCCGAGGCCGTCGCCGCGCACCAGGCGCAGCGGGCCGATGCGGTGGATCCCGCGCCGCTCGGCGGGCAGACGGTAGCGGGCGCGCACGCGGCCGCCCGACGGGACGCCCGGCAGCCCGAAGACGCCCTCGGCGACCGGCCGGCCGACGACGACCCCGCGCTCCACGCGCTCGAGCCGGTCGTGGGCGCGCGCCCCGCTGCGGACGGCGCGGCCGCGGTTCTCGAGCAGCACGTCGACCTCCACCACGTCGCCGGCCGCGACGGTCTGGGGAGCGAAGCGGCGCTGCACTCGGAACGACGCCGGCGCCAGGAGCAGGGAGACGAGCGCGCCCAGGGGCAGGCCCAGCAGCACCAGGCCGACGAACAGCAGCTCGCGGAACTCTGTCAGCGGCGCGATCACCACTCCCGCGACGCCCAGCAGAACGAGCGTCCAGCCGCGCAGCGTCAGCGCGACCCCGCGGAGCGCGGGCAGACCGCCGAGACGGGACGACGGCGTCTCGGCGGCGCGGGCCTCAGTCGCCACGGTTGCCGAAGGGGACGGGGGTGGCCGCGACGATGCGCTGCACGATCTCGGCGACCGAGTGCGAGGATCCGGCGCCGGAGCGGCCGGGGAGGCGCGTGGCGGGCAGGAGGCGGTGGCCGAGCACCGGGACGGCGAGCGCGTCGACGTCGTCCGGCACCACGAAGTCGCGGTCGCTGAGGGCGGCGAGAGCCTTCGCGGCGGCGATCAGCTGGAGCGTGGCGCGCGGGCTCCCCCCGAGCCGCAGCTCGGGGTCGACCCGCGTGGCCTGCATGATCGCCACCACGTACTCCTGCACGGGTGGTGCGACGTACACGGAGCGCACGTAGGCCATCATCCGCTCGAGCTCGGCGAGGCCCACGACGGGCCGCAGCTCCTCGAGCGGGCTGGCCGAGTCGCGGGTGCGGATCATCTCGAGCTCGGCGCGCTCATCGGGGTAGCCGAGCGAGAGGCGGGCCATGAAGCGGTCGCGCTGGGCCTCGGGCAGCGAGTAGGTGCCCTCCATCTCGACCGGGTTCTGCGTCGCGATCACGGCGAAGGGGCGCGGGAGGAGGTGGGTCGTGCCGTCGACCGAGACCTGGCGCTCCTCCATGCACTCCAGCAGCGCCGACTGCGTCTTGGGCGAGGCCCGGTTGATCTCGTCGCCGATCAGGATGTTCGCGAAGACCGGGCCCGGCTTGAACTCGAAGTCGCGGGTCGCCTGGTTGTAGACCGAGACCCCCGTGACGTCGGAGGGGAGCAGGTCGGGCGTGAACTGGATGCGCGCGACGCTGCCGCCGACCGAGGCCGCCAGCGACTTCGCCAGGACCGTCTTGCCGGTGCCGGGGACGTCCTCCATCAGGAGGTGCCCACCGGCGAGGAACACCGTCAGCGCCATCGAGACCTCGGCCGACTTGCCGTCGATCACGCGGGTGAGGTTCCCGAGGACGGCGCCGCAGTGCGCCGTGAACTCCTCGCGGGTCAGGGGCGTCTCGGGAGCCGCTCGGCGGCCGACAGCGGAGCGGGTGTCTTCGAGCGACGTCATAGCTAGGGATTCTCGCAGTCCTGACGGGAAAAGGGTCCAGGTTCCGAGAGTTCGCAGTGTGCCGCCAGGCGGGAGCGCGCGGCGGCCGCCGGACGCCGTGGGCAGGGGTGCCGCCCTATGCTCGATCCGGTGACCAGGATCATCGCCGGATTCGCCGGCTCGCTCACCCTCCGGGTCCCGCGCGCGGGCACCCGCCCCACCAGCGACCGCGTGCGCGAGGCCGTCTTCTCGGCCCTCGAGGCCCGGGACGCCCTCGACGGCGCGACGGTGGTCGACCTCTACGCGGGCTCCGGCGCCCTCGGGCTCGAGTCGGCCAGCCGCGGAGCGAGCGCGGTCGTCCTGGTCGAGCGCGACCCGAAGGCCGCCCGGACCGCGGGCGAGAACGCACGGGCGATCGTGACCGCGGCTGCCAAGAACAAGCGGCCCGCCCCGCGGATCGAGGTGGTGACCGGCTCGGTCCGCTCCTTCCTCGACGGGTCCCCGGCCCTCAACACGGACACGGTGTTCCTCGACCCGCCCTACGACCTCGGCGAGGACGACCTCGCCGCCGATCTCGCCGGCGTGCTGCCGCTGCTGCGCGAGGACGCGGTGGTCGTCGTGGAGCGGAGCTCCCGCAGCCCGGAGCCGCGCTGGCCCGCGGGTCTGGAGCGGGAGCGGAGGAAGGACTACGGCGAGACCACGATCTGGTGGGCTTCACCGGCGTCGCCCGTCTCGCCCGCTTCCTCCGCGGCCGGCTGACCGGCCTCAGCCCGCCGCGCCGTCCCAGCCGAGGTACGGGTCCCAGCCCCCGCGCCCCTCGAGCGCGACCCCGCCCAGGCGCACCTCCGGGTCCCCCTCGCGGACGACCCCGAGCGGGACGAAGCCCTCCGGCAGCGCCGCGGCGGGCGGGAAGCACGCGAGCATCGCGTGGTCCTCGCCGCCTCCCAGCACCAACGCCCTCGCCAGGTCGAGGTCCACGCCCTCCACGCCCGTGAGCCCGCGCGCGTGCACGTCGACCGCCGCGGCATCGAGGTCGATCGCCACTCCGCTCGCACGCGCCATCCGACGGGCGTCGAGCACCACGCCGTCCGAGACGTCCATCATCGCGGTGGCGGTCCCGCCCGCGGCCTCGCCCGCGGAGATCGGCGCGGTCGGGCGCAGCTGCGCCTCGAGGAGGGACGGATGCCGCTCGCGGAGCCGGGCGGCGAGGTCGGCCGACGGCTCCCCGTCCCGCCGCGCCTGCTCGAACAGCAGGCGCAGCCCGAGCCCCGCTCGTCCCAGCGGACCGGCCACGGCGAGCACGTCCCCCGGCCTCGCACCGCTGCGGAGCACCGGCGGTCGTCCGTCGAGCGAGCCGAACGCCGTGATCGAGAGCGTCAGCGTCGCGGAGGCGGACAGGTCTCCCCCGACGACTCCGCATCCCGGCGCCATCGCGGCGCAGCCGGCGGCGAGGCCGCCCGCGATCCCCTCCAGCACGTCGACGCCCAGCGACTGGGGTGCCGCGAGCGCGACGACGAGCCCGGTGGGACGGGCCCCCATCGCCGCGACGTCGGCGAGGTTCGAGGCCGCCGCCTTCCAGCCCAGGTCCGCCGGGCGCGACCAGGCCAGCCGGAAGTCGGGGCCGTGCACCATCATGTCCGTGGTCACCACGAAGCGGCCGTCGGGAGCGCGCAGCACCGCGCAGTCGTCGCCGGGCCCGACCAGGGTCTCCGCGCCCGGGCCGCCGAGCCGGGCCAGCACCCTCGCGAGCACCTCGTCCTCGCTGAGCTCGGCCAGGGTGGGACTCCGATCCTCTGCCATGGTTCACACGCTAGCGTTGACGGCGATGTCCCCCCGCCGACTCCGCTCCCCCCTTCTCGCCGCCGCCGCCGTCCTGCTGCTCTCGGGCTGCTCGGCCAGCGTCGCCCTCGAGCCCGCCGCCGATGCGACGAGCACCGGCTGCGCGGAGGTCTCGGTGCGCCTGCCCGACGTGGTCGCGGAGCAGCCCGAGCGCGAGACGAACGCTCAGGGCACCGCCGCCTGGGGCACCCCGGCCGCCGTCATCCTCCACTGCGGAGTCGAGGTGCCCGGCCCGACGACGGACCTCTGCGTGAACGTCAGCGGAGTCGACTGGATCATCGACGAGACGCAGAAGGACGAGGACATCTACACGCTGACCACCTACGGTCGCGATCCCGCGGTGGAGATCACCGTCGACCAGAGCCGCGCGTCCGGATCCTCCGCCGCGCTCGACCTGGCGAACGCCGTCTCCTACGTCCCGCAGACGCGCGAGTGCACCGACGTCTCGGACGCCGACACCCTCGATCCGACGGACACGCCCACCGGCTGAGCTTCAGCGTCAGACGCCGAGGGCTCGACTCGCTGCGGTGAGCGCACCATCGGAGGTCGCCCCCAGCTCGCGCGCGCGGGACGCGAACACGGCGGCCGCGGCCTGCAGCTCGCGCTCCAGCGCGTCCACGCCTCCCGCGACGACCGTGCCCGCCCGGCCGCGCGTCTCGACCAGGCCCGCCGACTCCAGCTCCCGGTAGGAGCGGGCGACCGTCCCCGCGGCGACGCCCAGCGTCTCGGCCAGCGCGCGCACCGGCGGCAGCCGCGTGCCGACCGGCAGCTCGCCCGCGGCGATCAGAGCGGTGATCTGCTCACGGATCTGCTCGAAGGGCGCCGCGGCCGCGCCCGCCTCGACGCGGAGCGCGAGCGCCGACGTCATCGGGCGGCGACCGGGACGCGGTCGAGCGCCGAGTCGAGCAGCTCGCTGATCAGGTCCGGGTAGTCCACGCCGCTCGCGCCCCACATGCGCGGGAACATCGAGACCGGCGTGAAGCCGGGCATGGTGTTGATCTCGTTGACGACGAAGCCGTCGGCGGTGAGGAAGAAGTCGACCCGGGCGAGGCCCTCGGCTCCGATCGCGTCGAAGGCGCGGATCGCGAGGGACCGCATCTCGGAGAGCTCGCCGTCGGTGAGATCGGCCGGGCAGACCAGCTCGATGCCGGACGCCCCGAGGTACTTCGCCTCGAAGTCGTAGAAGCCGCGGCCGGTGACGACCACCTCGCCGGCGACGGAGGCGCGGGCCGGAGCACCGCGGCGGCCGCCGAGCACGCCGATCTCTACCTCGCGGCCGACGATGCCCGACTCGATCAGCACCCGCGAGTCGTGCGCGAACGCCTCCTCCAGCGCGGCCTCGAGCTGCTCGCGCTCGTCGATCCGGCTGACGCCCACGCTCGAGCCGGCCCGCGCCGGCTTCACGAACGCGGGCAGGCCCAGCTCGTCGAGGGCCGAGGAGGCGTCGCCCGGGTCGGCGCGCCACTCCGCCTCGGTCACGAGGTACCAGGGCGCCACCGCGAGGCCCGCGGCCCGCAGCACCGTCTTGGTGAAGTGCTTGTCCATGCCGAGCGCCGACGCGAGCACGCCCGAGCCGACGTAGGGCAGCCCGACGAGCTCGAGCATCCCCTGGACGGTGCCGTCCTCGCCCCACGGGCCGTGCAGGATCGGCAGCACCACGTCGACCTCGCCGAGCGAGCGCGTCGCGCCGTCCTCGGTCGTCACGGTGAGCTCACGCGAGAGGGCCGACTCCGGCCAGCGCACACGGGAGCCGTCGTCCTCGACGCGGGGCAGCGACGCGGCATCGAGAGCGAACTTCTCAGGACGGTCCTCCTCGAGCACGAAGGCGCCGTCGGAGGTGATCCCGACGAGGATCACCTCGAAGCGGTCACGGTCGATCGCCCGCAGCACCCCGGCCGCCGTTGCGCAGCTGATCGAGTGCTCGCTGGAGCGCCCCCCGAACAGAACGGCCACGCGGAGCTTGCTGGTCATCGAGGTTCCTCTCACCCTGTGGCTCGTCCGAATCCGTGGTCAGGTGCGGCGCGATGTCCTTCGGATCGAGCGTACCGGCGAGCACCTGCGACACCTGCTCGACGATGGGCATGTCGACTCCCCTGGCGCGCGCCAGCTCGAGGACCGGCGCGACGGAGGCGAGCCCCTCCGCCGTCTGCTGCATCGACTTCACCACGTCGGTGAAGCTGTAGCCCTGGCCGAGCAGGCGCCCGGCCGTGTTGTTGCGCGAGAGGGACGAGCTCGACGTCGCGATGAGGTCGCCGAGCCCAGCGAGTCCGGCCATCGTCTCGGCCCGTCCGCCGTACGCGACCGCGAAGTCGGTCATCTCGGCGAGACCGCGCGTGATGATCGATGCCTTCGTGTTCTCGCCGTAGCCGACGCCGTCGACGATGCCGATCGCCACGGCGACGAGGTTCTTCAGCACGCCGCCGAACTCGGTGCCGATCACGTCGGTGTTGACGTAGGAGCGGAAGTAGCGGTTGGTCGCCGCGAGAGCCACCTCCTGCGCGGTGACGAGGCTCTCGGAGGCGATGACCGCCGCGGTCGGCTGCTCCTTGGCGATCTCGAGGGCGAGGTTGGGCCCGGAGGCGACGGCGATCCGGTCGAGAGAGACCGGCAGCATCTGCGCGATCACCTCGCTCATCCGCTGGCCGGTGCCCTTCTCGACGCCCTTCATCAGGCTCACCAGCACCGTGCGCTCGGTGAGGAACGGCGTGATCGCCTCGAGGTTGCTCCGCAGCGACTGCGACGGGATGGAGAGGTAGACGTGGTCCGCGCCCTCCAGCGCCTCCTCGATGCGCGGCGTGGCCCGGATGTTGCGCGGGAGGTTGATGCCGGGGAGGTAGTCGCTGTTGCGCTTGGCCTCGGTGATCTCGCGGGCCAGCTCGGCGCGGCGCGCCCACATCACGACGTCGGAGCCGCCGTCGGCGAGGATCTTCGCGAACGTGGTGCCCCAGCTGCCGGCGCCGAGGACGGCGACGCGGCGGGGCACGGGGATGGGCGCCTTCCTACTGCTCGGACTCAAAGCGACCCGTGCCCTTCTGGTTGTGCTCGGAGGGGTTCCAGCGCTTCTCGGGCGCCGCCTCGCCGCGCAGCTCCTCGAGCAGGGCGGTGATCGCCGCCATCACGACCGCGGAGGCCTCGTTGAGTGTGGCGGAGTCGAGGCTGCGTCCGCGGAAGGCGGACAGGTCGACGGGGTCGCCGACGATCACGTCGACGCGCTTGCGGCGGAAGAGGGTGATCCGCTTGGAGTAGCGGCCCATCAGCTGCTGCGCACCCCAGTGCGCGACCGGGACGACGGGCAGGCCGTACTGCAGCGCCATCCGCACCGCTCCCGTCTTGCCGCGCATCGGCCAGAGCTCGGGGTCGCGGGTGAGGGTGCCCTCGGGGTAGATGATGACCGAGCGGCCCTCGTCCACGAGAGCCTTGGCGGTCTTCAGCGGCTCGCTGCCGCGGACCGAGCCCGAGCGCTCGACGGGGATCTGCCCGGAGCCGCGCAGGATCGAGCCGAGCACGGGCACCGAGAACAGCGAGGCCTTGGCGAGGAAGCGCGGTGCGCGGCCGGCGCGCCACAGGGTCCAGCCCGTGATGATCGGGTCGATCTCGCTGTAGTGGTTCGGCGCGAACACGAAGGCCCCGGTGCTCGGGATCTTGTCGCCGTTCCGGATCCGCAGGTCGACCGAGGCGGTCATCACGGGGATCACCGCCGCCGCGAGGAACCAGAAGATGGACGGACGGCTTCGCTCAGACACCCGCCCATCCTCGCATCCCGCATCGGAGGGGCCGCGTCCCCACGCCCGGGAGCAGCGGGGCCCCGCGGTGGGAGGAGCGGTCCGGCCGCCGGGTACGGTACCGGCATGCCCCGTCCGCGTCGCCGCCCGTCGCCGTGGGACGCCGTCAGCAGGGCCCTCGGCCGCCTCGCCGACTCGCCGATCGCGCTGTCCGGCCTGGTGCTCCTGATCGTGTGGGGAGTCGTGCTGCTCGCCACGCAGGCCGGACGCGATGCGGCCGCGCTCGGCGACGGCCTCCTGCTGACGCTCGCGGTCCTCGTCGGCGGCTCGGCGTCAGTCGCCCTCGTGATCGGCGGGGTCGACGCCCTCTGGCGCGTGGCGGTGGCACCGCTCGCCCACGTCGAGGCGGAGGCGACCGGCGGCGTCGCGGTCCTCGGACGCGGCCGGCTCGGAGCGGGCCTCCGTCGGGTCGAGCCGCGGTTCCCGCTGCCGACGCTGCGGCCCTACGCGGTGGTCGTGCCGCGCCGCCGGGGACTGACCGTCTCCTTCGGCGACTGGGGCGTCGTCGTGCCCTGGGTGCGGATCGCGCGGCTGGAGCGGCGGTGGGTGCTGGTGGGCCTGCGTCCGCGCGAGGCCCTCGAGGTCGTCCTGGCCGGCACGCGGCGCGGACGCCTCACGCTGGTCCTGGTCGAGTCGCCCGGACCGCTGGGCCTCCGGCCCGCGCCGGAGACGACGCTCGCGCTCCTCGAGAAGCGGATCCGGGGACGCCTGGAGGAGGACGCGGAACCGCCCGCGTGGGGCGCGCCCGGGCGCGACAGGACCCCGGGCCGCTGAGGACGGTCGTCCTCCGCGGGACCGGGGTCCCGGTGGGCGGCTACGCGTCGAGCGAGAAGTCGGCGCCCAGCAGCTCGAGCTTGGTGAGGAAGTTCTCGTAGCCGCGGCTGATGATGCCGACGTTCGAGACCGTCGAGGTGCCCTCGGCCGAGAGCGCCGCGATCAGGTGCGAGAAGCCGCCGCGCAGATCCGGCACGACGATGTCGGCGCCGTGCAGCTTCGAGGGTCCCGAGATCACGGCCGAGTGCATGAAGTTTCGCTGCCCGAAGCGGCAGGCCTGCCCGCCGAGGCACTCGCGGTGGATCTGGATGGTCGCGCCCATCTCGACGAGCGCGTCGACGAAGCCGAAGCGCTGCTCGTAGACGGTCTCGTGCACGATCGAGACGCCCTTGGCCTTCGTGAGCGCCACGACCAGCGGCTGCTGCCAGTCGGTCATGAAGCCGGGGTGCACGTCGGTCTCGATGATGACCGGCTTGAGCTCGCCGCCCGGGTGGTAGAAGCGGATGCCGTCCTCGGCGATCTCGAACGCGCCGCCGACCTTGCGGAAGACGTTGAGGAAGGTGGTCATCTCCTGCTGGCGGGCGCCGCCGACGAAGATGTCGCCGTCGGTCGCGAGGGCCGCGGCCGCCCAGGAGGCCGCCTCGTTGCGGTCGAAGAGCGCGCGGTGGGAGTAGCCGGTGAGCCGGTCCACGCCCTCGATGCGGATCACCCGGTCGGTGTCGACCGAGATGATGGCGCCCATCTTCTGCAGGATGTTGATCAGGTCCATGATCTCGGGCTCGATCGCCGCGCCCGAGAGCTCGGTGATGCCGGAGGCGCGCACCGCGGTCAGGAGGACCTGCTCGGTCGCTCCGACGCTCGGGTAGGGCAGCGACACCTTGGCGCCGTGCAGGCCCTCGGGGGCCGACATCCGGATGCCGGAGGGCAGCTTCTCGATCACCGCGCCGAAGTTGCGGAGGACCTCGAGGTGGTAGTCGATCGGGCGGTCACCGATGCGGCAGCCGCCGAGGTCGGGGATGAACGCCTCGCCCAGGCGGTGCAGCAGCGGGCCGCAGAAGAGGATCGGGATGCGGCTGGAGCCGGCGTGCGCGTCGATGTCGGCGAAGTGCGCGGACTCGACGTTGGAGGGGTCGAGGATCAGCTCGCCCACCTCGGCGCCCTGCTTCACCTTGACGCCGTGGACTTCGAGCAGGCCCTTCACGACGCGGACGTCGCTGATGTCGGGCACGTCGCGGAGGGTGGAGGCGGTCTCGCCGAGCAGCGCCGCGACCATCGCCTTGGTGACCAGGTTCTTGGCCCCCTTGAGCTCGATCCGGCCCACCAGCGGTCGCCCGCCGTTGATGGTGATCCGCTCGGTCGTCATTCCCACCCGTGCTCCCGACGCCTTGGCGTCCTGCAGGGCCTTGGCGTCCTGAAGAAGTGTGTTCACGCTATTTCACCGGCAATGTCTTGGGCCGCCAGCTCTCGCGGCGGGTCTCGAATTCGGAAATGAGCGCTTCGTCGCGCAGGGTCAGGCCGATGTCGTCCAGGCCCTCGATCAGGCGCCATCGAGTGTAGTCGTCGATCTCGAAGTCGAAGGTCTCGCCACCGGCGGTGACCGTACGCGCAACCAGATCCACCGTCGGTTCTATTCCCGGGGTGCCCTCGATGATCTCCCACAGCCGCTCGACGTCGGGCTCCGAGACGACGGCCGCGAGCAGTCCCTGCTTGCCGGCGTTGCCCCGGAAGATGTCGCCGAAGCGGGGGGAGATGACGACCCGGAAGCCGAAGTCGCGCAGCGCCCAGACGGCGTGCTCGCGGCTGGAGCCGATGGCGAAGTCGGGGCCGGCGACGAGGATGCCGGCGCCGCGGTAGCGCTCCTGGTTGAGGACGAAGTCCGCGTCCTGCCGCCAGCCGTGGAAGAGCGCGTCCTCGAAGCCGGTCTTCGTGATGCGGCGGAGGTAGATGCCGGGGAGGATCTGGTCGGTGTCGACGTTGGCGCGCTTCAGGGGCGCGGCGATCGCGGTGACGGTCTCGAACTTCTGCACGGTCAGACTCCTGCTCTCTCGCGGACCGGCTCCAGATCGGAGGGACTGGAGAGGGTGCCGCGCACGGCCGTGGCCGCGGCGACGAGGGGCGAGACGAGGTGGGTCTTCGCCCCCTTGCCCTGACGACCCTCGAAGTTGCGGTTGGACGTGGAGGCCACGCGCTCCCCCAGGACGAGCTGGTCGGTGTTCATCCCGAGGCACATCGAGCAGCCGGCGAAGCGCCACTCCGCGCCGAACGCGGTGACGATCCGGTCGATCCCCTCGGCCTCGGCCTCGAGCCGCACCCGGGCGGAGCCGGGGACGACCATCACGCGGACGCCGGGGGCCTTGGTGCGCCCCTCGACGACGGCAGCGAAGGCCCGCAGGTCCTCGATCCGCGAGTTGGTGCAGGAGCCCATGAAGACCACGTCGACCGGGATCTCCTTCATCGGCGTGCCGGGCTCCAGCGCCATGTACTCCAGCGCTCGCAGAGCGCTGGCGCGCTCGTTCGGATCGTCGAGGACGTCAGGGTCCGGTACCGCCTGCGAGAGCGAGACGCCCTGGCCGGGGTTCGTGCCCCAGGTGACGAACGGCTCGAGCGCGTCGGCGTCGATCACGACCTCGGCGTCGAACACGGCGCCCTCGTCGCTCGGCAGCGTCCGCCAGTAGGCGACCGCGGCGTCCCAGTCCTCGCCCGCCGGAGCGTGCGGGCGGCCGTGCAGGTAGGCGAAGGTCGTCTCGTCCGGCGCGACCATGCCGGCCCGCGCACCCGCCTCGATCGACATGTTGCAGATCGTCATCCGGCCCTCCATCGAGAGCGCGCGGATCGCGGAGCCGCGGTACTCGAGGATGTAGCCCTGGCCGCCGCCGGTGCCGATGCGGGCGATGACCGCGAGGATGATGTCCTTGGCCGTCACCCCCTCCTTCAGCGTGCCCTCGACCGTGATCGCCATCGTCTTGAAGGGTTGCAGCGGCAGCGTCTGCGTCGCCATCACGTGCTCGACCTCGCTCGTGCCGATGCCGAAGGCGATCGCGCCGAACGCGCCGTGCGTGGAGGTGTGCGAGTCGCCGCAGACCACCGTGACGCCGGGCATCGTCAGGCCCAACTGGGGGCCGACGACATGCACGATGCCCTGCTCGACGTCGCCCAGGGAGTGCAGGCGGACGCCGAACTCGCCGGCGTTGCGGCGCAGCGCGTCGATCTGGGTGCGGCTGATCGGATCCTCGATGGGGCGTCCGATCTCGAGGGTCGGCGTGTTGTGGTCCTCGGTGGCGATGGTGAGGTCCGGCCGGCGCAGCGGGCGCCCCGCGGCACGCAGGCCGTCGAACGGCTGCGGGCTGGTCACCTCGTGCAGCAGGTGCAGGTCGATGTAGAGCAGGTCGGGAGCGCCGTTCTCGCCCGCGACGACGACGTGGTCGTCCCAGACCTTCTCGGCGAGGGTGCGCGGCTTCTCGGCTCTCCTGCCGGTCCCTGCTCCACTCGACGCGGGCGCGGCTGTGCCGGGTGTGGTCTCGATCATGACGGTTCCTTCTCCTCCTGGAGTCGCTGCTCGGCCGGGCGAGGCACCGCGACGAGGGAGGCCGTCAGTTCGAGGTCTCGTCGCGGCACGGAAGGAGGCGCGGGCCACTCAGCATGGACCGAGAATAGCACCGCGCTCCCCCGCCTCCCGGGCGGGCGAGGCACGGAGTCGCCCGGCTCAGGCGCGGGCGTCGAGCACGGCGTCGACGACGACGACGGTGACGTTGTCCCGTCCGCCGGCCTCGACCGCCGCACGCACGAGCGCCTGAGCGAGGTCTGCAGGGTCGCCGGAGTCGCGGCGGGCGAACAGGGCGGCGATCCGCTGGTCGGAGAGCTCCTTCGTCAGCCCGTCGGAGCAGAGCAGGTAGCTGGCGCGCGGCACGACGGGCAGCGTCCAGACGTCCGTCTCGACCTCCTCGTCGGCGCCGAGGGCGCGGGTGACGATGTTGCGGTCGGGATGCGACTCCGCCGACTCGGGGGTGAGCAGGCCGGCCGAGACGAGCTCCTGCACGGCGGAGTGGTCCACCGTCAGCTGCTGGAGTTCGGCACCGTCCCAGCGGTAGACGCGGGAGTCCCCGACGTTGAACAGCGCCCAGCGGGCCGGGCCCGCGGGCTCGGGGAGCACGAGCATCAGCCCGGTCAGCGTCGTGCCGCAGAGCGCACCGCCCACGTCGAGCGCGCGCACGGCCGTGTTGGCGCCCTCCACCAGGTCGAACACCGCGTCCACCGGACCCAGGCTCGTCGGCCGGTTCTCGCGCAGCGCCTCGACGGCGGCTGCGCTCGCGAGGTCCCCTCGTGCGTGCCCGCCCATCCCGTCCGCGACTGCCAGGAGCAGCTCGTCGGCGAGGAGGGCGTCCTCGTTGACGCGGCGGACGGCGCCGACGTCGGTGCTGCTGCTGACGGCGAGCCGCAGCGCCCCCTGGGGCAGGTCGACCGTGGTCGTCGTCATCGCGGGATCACTTCTCCTCGGCGGAGGACCGGGCGTCGTCCGCGACGACCTCGGGGT
Organism: Rathayibacter sp. AY1F2; assembly: GCF_002930885.1. Lineage (NCBI taxonomy): Bacteria > Bacillati > Actinomycetota > Actinomycetes > Micrococcales > Microbacteriaceae > Rathayibacter > Rathayibacter sp. AY1F2. The sequence goes on from NZ_PSVG01000001.1 coordinate 70,055, forward strand.
GCCCGTCGTGCAGCTGGATGTGGCGGTGCTCGCGGCGCATCTTCGCCAGGCTCGCCAGCGTCGCCACGGTCATGCTCAGCAGGATGACCACGAGCGAGGTGATCGTGTCGATGTCCCACACCGGCACCGGCTCGCCCCCGTTGAGGAAGGGCAGGTCGTTCTCGTGCAGGGCGTGCAGGACGAGCTTCACGCCGATGAAGGCGAGGATGAACGCGATCCCGTACTTGAGGTAATCGAGCTTGTCGATCAGCCCGCCGAGCAGGAAGTAGAGCTGGCGGAGCCCCATCAGCGCGAAGACGTTCGCGGTGAACACGATGAAGGGGCTCTCGGTGATGCCGAAGATCGCCGGGATCGAGTCGAGCGCGAAGAGCAGGTCGGTCGAGCCGATCGCGAGGAACACGATCAGCATCGGCGTGAAGTGGCGCGTGCCGTCGATCGTGGTGCGAATCCTGGAGCCGTCGAACGAGTCCGAGATCTTGACGCGGCGGCGCAGGAGCCGGATGAGCAGGTTGTCGGTGCCCTCGTCCTCGTCCTCCGCGCCGAACGCCTGGTTCCAGGCCGTGTAGACCAGGAACGCGCCGAAGAGGTAGAAGATCCAGCTGAAGCTCTCGATGAGCTGCGCGCCGAGCAGGATGAAGACGCCGCGGAAGACCAGCGCGATGATGATGCCCACCATCAGCACCTCCTGCTGGAGCTTCGCCGGCACCGCGAAGCGGCCCATGATGATGACGAAGACGAACAGGTTGTCGACCGAGAGGCTGTACTCGGTCAGCCAGCCTGCGACGAACTGGCCGGCCAGCTCGCCGCCGCCGAGGATCAGCATCAGCAGCGCGAACACGAGCGCCAGCGACACGTAGAAGCCGACCCACAGCCCCGACTCCTTCAGGCTCGGCACGTGCGGGCGCTTGTAGACCAGCAGCAGGTCGGCGGCGAGGATCAGGCTCAGGACGACGAACGAGCCGATCACGAACCAGACGGGCAGATCGAGCATGAGGGCCTTCCGAGTGGGTGGGGGCCGAAAGTCTCTCCCCGGGGAGCGGACGGCCGTGCCGGTCCGCGTCACCCGTCCCGCCCCCGGCGCCGCGCAGGGGCGGTGCGTACTGACGGGAGCGGAAAGGCGGGATACTCCCCTTCGCGGATGCGATCCTAGCGCCGATCCGGCGGGATGCGGCCCCGGGGAGGCGGAGCGGGAACGAGGCGATCGGCGCGATGCGTCGAGCGGGTGCCGCGTGGCGAGCACCCGGGTGTTAAACGAGAAGAACCCCCGGTCAGACCGGGGGTTCTTCTCGTGTTGCCGTGGTGACCCCAGCGGGATTTGAACCCGCGTTACCGCCGTGAGAGGGCGACGTCCTAGGCCGCTAAACGATGGGGCCGCGTTTTTGCAACTCGAAGAGTGTTGCACACGGATCCGCATCGACGCAAATCGAGCGCCCGGCCCATCCGGTCTCCGCTCGGCCCCGGCCTTGCCCGCCGCCCGCCGAGGCGGTTGGCTCGGGGCATGAGACTGACGAAACTCGAGCACGCCGCCGTCCTGATCGAGGAGGACGGCGCCCGGCTGGTGATCGATCCGGGGTCCTTCACCCGGCCCGTCGAGGGGACGACCGACACCGTCGCCGTGGTGCTCACCCACGAGCACACCGACCACTGGACCCCGGAGCAGCTGCAGCGCCTGCGCGACGCGGCCCCGTCGCTGCGGATCCTCGGCCCGGCCGGGGTCGCCGCCGCCGCCGAGGGCTTCGACGTCGAGACGGTCGCCGACGGCGACCTGGTGACGGTCGGCCCGTTCGAGCTGCGCTTCTTCGGCGCCCGCCACGCGGTGATCCACCGGAGCATCCCCGTCATCGACAACGTCGGCGTCCTCGTCGACGGCCGCGTCTACTACGCCGGCGACTCCTTCACCGTCCCCGAGGGCGTCGACGTCGAGGTCCTCGCGGCCCCGTCGGGCGCGCCGTGGATGAAGATCGCCGAGGCGATGGACTACGTGCTCGAGATCGCGCCGCGGCACGCCTTCGCGACCCACGAGCAGGTCCTCTCGGAGGCGGGACGCGCGCTCGGCCACGACCGGCTCGGCTGGGCCGTGCGCGAGGGGGGCGGGGAGTACCACGCGCTCGAGCCCGGCGACGTGCTCGAGCTCTGACGCCGGGGACGACGACGGCCGGGTCGGGGGCGAGCCCCGGCCCGGCCGTCGTCGCGATCCGCTACCGGATCAGTAGTACTCGCCCTGGCGGTAGTCCCAGGAGTTGAACTGCTCGGCGAGGTTCAGCATGATGCGCTCGTAGTCGAGGCCGCGGCGGATCAGCACGGGGCCCGGGGTGATCGAGCGCTCGCCGCCCTGCACGGGGATGAGGGCGCCCGAGGCGTCCACCATCGAGACCATGACGCCCTGCTCGTGGCGGGAGTCCTCGTCCTTGTCCGGCTGGATCGAGGAGACGTAGGAGTCGGCCGAGACGATGACGTCGGCCTCGTTCTCGATCCGCTCGCCGATGTTCGCGACGCGGCCGCGGTTGCCCACGCCCGAGGGGTTGGCCGAGCTGGCGAAGGTGAGGGTGCGGTCGCGCTCCCACATGGTGGCGACCAGCTGCTCGGCCGGGCGGCCGAAGCGGATGACGAAGCAGCTGGTGCCCCGTCCGTCGCGGACCAGCTCGCGGGCGTCCTCGTCGATCAGGTCGACGGCCTCGGCCTTCCACGGGAGGATGCAGCCGAGCAGGACGTCCTGGTCCCAGTGCTTCTGGTAGAAGGCGAGGACCTCCTCGTTGAGCTCGGCGAGCTCGGTGAGCTGCTCGATGCTGGAGCAGAGCACGACGCCCGGCTTGTTGCGGTTGCGTTGCTTGGCCGAGAACTTGCGCTCGAGGCCCGCTCCGTCGGTCGTCATCAGGATGTAGCCGACCTTGGTCGCGCAGACGACCAGTCCACCGGGGGCGTAGAGCGCGTCCACCGCTTCCGCAGGAGCCTGCTCACGCCATTCGATCACCGTCGTGCTGGTCATTCTTTCCCTTTCGTGGTGTCCAGAGACGCCATGGGCGGGGCCCCGGCCGAGCGGAAGCCTAGCGGATCGCCTCCCGTCGTCCGCGGCGGTGATGCCGCGAACGGACGCGCACCGGGCTCCGGATCGACTCCGGTGCCCGGTGCGCGCCCGTCCGCGCCGCGCGCGCCGACGGGACGGCTCAGGCGAGGGCCGTGAGCGAGCCTCGCGCGAGCGTGTTGACGGTCAGATGGAAGCCGACCAGCGAGGCCGGAGTCGACTCGTCGACCGGCAGCGTCGGCACTCCGAGCGCGTGCACCGTGAAGAGGTAGCGGTGCGGGCGGTCACCGGGCGGCGGGGCCGCACCGGCGTAGGCGAGCGACCCGAGGTCGTTGAGCGCCGGGCGCCCCACTTCCGTCGAGCCGGCGGCCAGCTCGGTGACCTCCTTCGGGATGTCGACCAGGACCCAGTGGTGGATGCCGCCGAGGGTCGGCGCATCGGGGTCGAACACGGTCACGGCGTACGACTGCGTGCCCTCGGGGCCGGCGCTCCAGCGCAGGGACGGGCTGGTGTCGCCGCTCCCCTGGGCCTCGGCGAGCCGCTCGCCGTCGGTCACGTCGTCGCTGGACACCTCCAGGGGCGCCGTCGCGGGCAGGAAGTCGAGCGGGTGCGGGGGCGTGCTCCTGGTCAGATCGGTCATGTTGTTCTCCTTCTCTCTCAGTCGGTGACTCGGCCGCGGACGCCGTCGAGCCAGTAGTCGGAGTGGCGGTCCGCGGTCGCCGCGTCGCGGAACGAGTACGTCTTCAGCAGCCAGCGGAAGCGGGTCTTGTCGCGGTCCTGGACGTCGACGAGCTGACGGCTGTGCAGGCCGTCCTGGTTCGCGATGATCAGCAGGTCCGCGTCGCGGATCCGGTGGTACTGCTCGCTGACCTTCGAGAGCGCATCGCGGAACTGCCAGAGCGCCCACAGGTGCGGCAGGTCGTCCGGGTCGGCCGGCACCGTCCGGGTGTCGTAGTAGCGGAAGCTGTGCTCGTTCTCGAGCAGAGCGTGCTGGTCCGACACGATCTGGTTCTTGTTCTGGGCGCGCGAGAGCTCGTCGAACGGGGTGATGTAGACCGCCTCGCGCAGGAGCGCCTGGTTCTCGGGTGAGATGAAGCGCAGGATCTCGCGGCCGTCGACGTACTTCGTGTAGACGAGGTCGGTCTCGGGCGTGCGCAGTCCCAGGAGCGAGATGAAGTCGGCGCGCACCGGGTGCGCGGTCCGCTCGTTGTGCCAGTACAGCTCGCCGTCGGTCTTCTGCGTCTGGGTGTTCGAGAAGCGGTTGTCGGCGTAGACGTCCTGGAAGAAGTCGCCGTTGTTGCGGGTGGCGTACGCGAGCAGCGGCGAGCCGAGGTACTGCGACTGCAGCTCGAGCAGGCCCTCGCCGACGAACGTCAGCTTCTTGCGGTACTTGTCCTCGAGCGCGTCGTCCTGGTCGAGCCAGGGGATCTCGTCGTCGACCGGGTTGTTCGAGATCAGGTGCGCGTAGGTGATCTTCTCGTCGCGCTCGCGCCGGATGCGGGCGAGCGCGTCGACGAAGCCCTGCGGGACGTCGCCGCTGTCGATCAGCGCGGCGATCGCGTCGCGGAAGCGGTCGTAGTCCTTGTAGGGGTCGATGGCGACCGCCAGCAGCGACTGCTGGAGGGTCGATCTGTCGGAATCGGACAACGTGTAGATGGGCTGCATTGCTTCACTCCTTGCACGTGGATGAGGGACGCCGCCGGCGGGCTCGTCCCGGACTTCCTCTGTCACTCCGCTTCCGCGGTGACGGCCCTCCTCTCCTGTCGTCGCATCGAGACGGCCCCGATCGTCTGCGCGAGGACCGCGAGGACGACGAGGACGATGAGGGTCGGCGCGGTCCCTCCCGTGAGGGGGACGAGTATCCCGGCGCCGACGAGCAGGACGGCCTGGAGGATCCCCTGGTTGCGCTCCAGTCCGCGCATCACCGCGACCCGGGCGCCGTCCTCGAGCCCGTTCATCGCCGGCGCCAGGGCGATCATCGTCGCGGGCCGCACGAAGCCGCCCGCGATCCCGAGCAGGGCCAGGCCGGCGATCGCGGCGCCGAGCACCCCGAGGGTGGTCAGGGCGAGGCCCAGCACCTGGGTGAGCGCCGTCAGCCGGAAGACCAGGGGCGTGCCGGCGATGAGCGGCGAGAGCCGGGCGGCGGCCAGGCCGGCGAGCGTGTAGAGGCCGAGCACCAGGCCGAACGCGGGCAGCGTCAGACGCAGCTCCTGGAACAGCAGCAGCGGGATCACGAAGGTGTAAGCGGCGAGCAGGACGGCGCGGTTCACGGAGTAGTAGAGGGACCAGAAGCGCACCGCGGCGGGCAGGACGGCCGGCCGCACGGCGCGCGCCGCCACTCCCGAGGCGGCGTTCGCGCCGAGCGGCAGGCGGGCAAGGAGCACCACGGCCAGCGCGGCGCACGACACGAGCGCGCTGAGGAGGAACGGCAGCCGGTCCCAGAGCGCGAGCGAGGCGGCCCCGAGCACTCCCGCGCCGAAGGAGGCGAGGAACATTCCGCTCTGCACCCGCGTCTCCTGGCGGCGAGCATCGGCTCCGGCGCGCAGCGAGGAGGCCAGCGCGGCGTCCCGCCCGGCCGTCAGCGAGAAGCCGCAGCCGGCGAGCAGCTGGCTGATCACGACGGCGACCGGATCCGCGTCCAGCACGATCACGACGAGGCCCAGTGCCTTCACGCCCTCGCCGACGACGAGCGCGCCCGCCGAGGACAGGCGGCGTGTGAGCGGCGAGAGCGGGCCGTCGGCGAGCGCCGCCACCACTCCGTAGAGCGCCAGCAGCAGCGCCACGGCCAGGATCGGGTAGCCCCGCGCCAGCAGGAACACCGCGACCACGGGCAGGTGGAAGTAGGCGCGCGAGACGATCCGGTAGACCGTGATCAGCCCGGCGGCGCTGCGGCCGCGCGGGGCGTCCCCGCGCCCGAGGTCAGACAAGGGAGGGCACGACGACGCGCAGTGCGTCGGCGCCCACGTCGCCCTGACGGACGATCGACGCGCCGCCCACGAGGGAGACGATCGTGCTGCTCATCGTGGAGTCGGGGGCGGTGGTGCTGCGGATCAGGTAGTCGCTGTCGCCGCCGAGGTGCTCCGCGGCGAGGTCGAAGTCGACGAGTCCGGTCGACACCGTGCCGCTGATGTTGGCGGAGGTGGCCGCGAGCGGCAGGCCCGCGAATATCGAGAGCAGGTTGATCGGGGCGCTGAGGTTGTGCACGACCGACACCGTGTCCTGGCCCGAGGTGACCCAGTCCGGGACGACGGGCTTGCGGCGCAGGATGACGTTCAGCGGCCCCGGCCAGAACGCTGCGACGAGCGCGTCCATGTCGGCCGTCTCCGGGGCGAAGGCCCAGGTCGCCCAGTCGCGGGGCGCGGAGACGAAGAGGGTGAGCGGCTTCGCGCCGTCCCGCTTCTTCATGTCGTAGAGGCGGAAGCAGGCGCTGCGCGAGAAGGGGCTGGCGAACACGCCGTAGTTCGTGTCGGTCTGCGCGATGACGGTCGCGCCCTCGCGGAGCTCCTGCCCGACGCGCCGGAGCTCGTCGAGATCGGTCGCGTCGATGATCTGTGCCGTCATGGGTAGTGCTCCTGCTGCGCTCGGGCGCGTCCGGGCGGGGCCGGATCGCGTCGCTGTCGTGTGGCCCGCTGACGGCGGCGCCCCACGGAGGGCGCCTGGCGGGTCGGACGGCGGAGGCCGTCCGGATGCGGGTGACCACGGAGGAGAGATGCGGCTGCGTCCTCCCCCCGAGGACGTCTGCCCGGTGAAAGTAGCAGGGTGCGCATCCGGCCCGCGTGTTCGCGACGCTGCATGACGAAGGAAGTCGTCGACGTCGGGGAGCAGGGTCGGGGATCGGTATGTTCCGCTGACGCGCCGCATCTCCGCGGCGTTCTCCCGGCTCCGCGGATCCGCGCGATCGTCCGTCTGGCGGCGCACCACGGCCGGGGCTGGACGGCTCGCGGCGACCCGGTCTCCGGGCCCTCCCGCTCCTCGACAGAAGGACCGCCCATGACCGACTACTGGCCCGTGCTCCTCATCCTGCTCACGATCGTGGCCGTCGTGGTCCTGATCGTCGTGCTGAAGGTCGAGCCGGTGATCGCCCTCCTCGTCTCGGCCCTCGGGCTCGGCCTCGTCTCGGGGCAGGGCGGCGAGGGGACGGTGACCGCGATGACGTCCGGATTCGGCGCGGTCCTCGGCGACATCGGCCTGCTGATCGCGCTCGGCCTGCTGCTCGGATCGCTCCTGGAGGCGCTGGGCGTGGCCCCGCTGCTCGCCCGCTGGCTCGTGAAGCGCTTCGGTCGGCGCGCGCTCCCGGTCGCCTACGCGCTGACCCTGGGCGTCGCCTTCCCCTCGATCTACTCCGACGTGCTGGTCGTGATGAGCGCACCGCTGACTCGTCTGGCCTCGCGGGGGCTCGGTGCCGGTGGCTACGGGCTGCTGGCCGGCTCCTCCATCGTCGGGATGATCGTGGGCGTGGTCTTCGTCGTCCCCGGAGCCGCCGCGCTGGCCACGGCAGGCATCGCGGGCGCTCCCCTGCCGTCGATGGTCGCCATCGGCGCCCCGCTGGGCATCGTCACCATCGTGCTGACCGTGCTGGTGTACAGCGCCCTGGTGAAGCGCGGCGGCTGGCGGGACGAGCGCGACCTCGAGGGCGGGGCGGTCCCGGGGCCCGCTCTCGAGCCCGAGGCGGGCGCGGCCACGGGAGGCACGGCGCTCGCGACGCGGCGGGTGCCGCTCGCGCTGGCCGTCGCTCCGATCGCCCTCACCATCGTGCTGATCGCCGCGAACTCGCTCACCCAGCTGGCCGAGCTCGACGTCCCCCTCCTGCGGTTCCTCGGCGACGCGCACATCGCGCTGCTGGCCGGCTTGGTGCTGGCCTACGCGACGGCACTGCGGACGCTCCCGAAGGGCGCCGTGGCCACGGCACTGGGCGGAGCACTGACCCGCAGCGGCCCGATCGTCGTCCTGACCGGGGTCAGCGGCAGCCTCGCCGCCGTGGTCGGAGGAACCGGGGTCGGCGACGCGCTCGCCGGCGCCTTCGACGGGCGGGCCCTCTCGCCGATCCTGCTCACCTGGGTCGTCGCGGCCGTGCTGCACGCGGCGATCGGCTCGGTCTCGACGGCCGCGATCACCGCGGTCGGCATCGTCGCCCCGCTGATCCCCGTGCTCGACGTGAACCCGGCGCTGATCGCCCTGGCCGCCGGCTCCGGCGCGCTCTTCCTCGGGATGGTCAACGCCAACGCGTTCTGGCTCTTCAAGTCCGTGCTCGGCCTCACCGTGCGGGGCACGTTCACCGCCTACTCGCTGACGCTCTCGATCGCCTCGGTGATCTCGCTGCTGGCGCTGCTGGTGGCGGGAACGTTCGTCTGAGCGTCGGCCGGCCCCCACGAGGCCACGCTCGCGAGGTCGGCGCCGAACTCGACCCGGAGGCGCACGGGCGCGCCCCCGCGCAGCACGCCCGGCAGCCAGAGGCGGGCGTCATCCCACATCCGCTCGAACGGCACCTCCTCGACCGGGACGAAGGCGGCGGCGAGCTCGCTCGACTCGGTGACCTCGCCGGTGACGCGGCGGCAGAGGAAGACGTGCGAGCGCTGGCTCCAGGCCGGCCGGTGCGGGAAGGAGTAGTCGAGCACGCCGCGCGGCTCCAGATCGGCCGCTCGGGCGACGAGCCCGGCCTCCTCCTGCAGTTCGCGGACGGCGGCGGCGACGGGCGACTCGCCGGGCTCGAGCTTGCCGCCGGGAGCGACCACGCGCCCCTCGCCGAGGCCGCGGCGCTTCCGGCCGAGCAGCACCTCCGCGCCCCGCGGGCCGTCGCGGAGGACGTAGACGACGCAGACCTCGGGCAGCCCCACCGCGCACCTCCGCTCCGGCGGGCCGGGGGCCCGGCACCGCCGTCGTAGGCTAGCCCGGTGACGACGACCGCGCTCGAGCGCTTCCAGGCCCTGCTGCGCGTCGACACCGTGTCCCACTCGGACGAGTCGGCGACCGACTGGAGCCGCTTCCACGCCTTCCGGGAGCTCGTCGCCGAGCTCTACCCGGCGCTGCACGCGGCGCTGGAGTCCGAGACGGTCGCCGGCCACTCCCTCCTCTGGCGCTGGCGGGGCGAGGAGCCGGGCGAGCCGGCCGTGCTGATGGCCCACTACGACGTGGTCAGCGTGACGGCGGCGGAGTGGTCGCACGACCCGTTCGCGGCCGAGACGGTCGTCGCCGCGGACGGCCGCACCTCCGTCGTGGCGCGCGGCGCCCTCGACGACAAGGGCTCCCTCGTCGCCCTCCTCGAGGCGGTCGAGGCGGCCGTCCTGCGGGGCGAGCGGCCCCGGCACGACGTGTACCTCCTCTCCACGCACAACGAGGAGACGGCGGGCGACGGCGCCCCCTCGGTCGTCGCCCTGCTCGGCGCGCGCGGGGTCCGCCCGCGCCTCGTGCTCGACGAGGGCGGGAACGTGCGGCGCGGCATCCTGCCCGGAGTCACGACCCCCCTCGCCGTGATCGGCGTCACCGAGCGCGGGATCATGAACCTCGAGCTGACCTGCCGCGACGTCGGCGGCCACGCCTCCGCTCCGCCGCCCCCGCCCGGGCTGCTCGCCACCCAGCGGCTCGCGAGGGCGATCCACCGCTTGACCGAGAACCCGTTCCCCTCGACCCTCCCGGAGCCGATCGCCCAGCTGGTGCGCGCGGCGGCCGACCACGCGGACGCGGCCCACGCCGTCTGGTACGCCCGCCCGCACGAGCACCCGGACGCCGTCGTCGGCGCGCTCGCCGCCCACTCCAACCGCTCGGCCGCGATGCTGCGGACGACGGTCGCGATCACCGAGCTGCGCGGCAGCACCGGGGCGAACGTCCTCGCCTCCAGCGCCAGCGCCACCGCGAACGTGCGGATCAACCCGGGCGGCACCGTGGCGGGCGTGGTCGAGCGCATCCGCGCCGTCATCGACGACCCGGAGGTCGAGGTCGAGGTGAAGGTCGCCCACGAGCCCTCCCCCGTCTCCCCCACGGGCGAGCCCGGCGACGGCGGGCCGTACGACCTGCTCCGCGCGGTCGTCCAGGAGTCGTTCCCGGACGCGGTCGTCGCCCCCTACGTGCAGACCGGCGGCAGCGACGCCCGGCACTTCCACGCCATCAGCGACCACGTCTACCGCTTCATCCCGTTCGAGATCAGCCCGCGGCAGCAGCTCGGGATCCACGGGGTCGACGAGTCGGTCGAGGCCGACCAGTTCGAGCGCGCCATCGAGTTCTACGCGCGGCTGCTCGCCCGGCTCTGATCGCGGCGGTCCTCCGGGGTCCGGGAGGACCGCGCAGCGACCGGCAACCTGGGAGAACCGTTCGATGACGCGCCGACCGGTGTTGGCCCGGAGTTCACCCCGCGATGATGGACTGGTCTCAGCGGGGTCGCCTCCGCTGGAGCAGTGCGCAAGTGCCGACGCCGGGTCGCGTGATCCGGCTCCCGCCGATCGTGGAACCCGAGGATCATGTCCCTCCGCCAGGCCGAGTACCCCCGGCCCAACCACTTCATCCTTCACCTGAGCGACACCCACTTCATCGCCGGAGACGGCGGCCTGTACGGCTCCGACGTCGACAGCGAGGCCCAGCTGCGGCTCCTGTTCGACGAGCTGGAGGCGTCCGGCGGACGTCCGGAGGCCATCGTCATCACGGGTGATCTCGCCGACAAGGGCGAGCCGGAGGCGTACGCGAAGCTGCGCGCCGTCGTCGAGCCCGCAGCCGCACGCCTCGGCGCCGGGGTGATCTGGGTGATGGGCAACCACGACGACCGCGGCGCGTTCCGCTCGGGGTTGCTCGACCAGCTCCCGACCACGCAGCCGGTCGACCGCGTGCACGACGTCAACGGGCTCCGGATCATCGCGCTGGACTCCACCGTGCCCGGCGCCCACTACGGCGAGATCTCGGACGCGCAGCTCGACTGGCTGGCGGAGGAGCTCTCCAGCCCGGCCCCGCACGGCACGATCCTCGCGCTGCACCACCCGCCGGTGCCGAGCGTGCTCGACCTCTCGGTCCTCGTGGAGCTGCGCGACCAGCCCGCCCTCGCGGAGGTGCTCGAGGGCTCCGACGTCCGCAGCATCATCGCGGGCCACCTGCACTACTCGTCGACGGCGATGTTCGCCGGCATCCCGGTCTCGGTCGCGTCGGCCACCTGCTACACCCAGGACCTCAACGTGCCGGTGGGCGCGACCCGCGCCCGCAACGGCGCCCAGGCGTTCAACCTGATCCACGTCTACGACGGCACGGTGCTGCACTCGGTGGTGCCGATCGGCGCCTCGACCGAGGTGTCCTACGTCTCGGCGAGCGAGACGCAGCGGATCCTCGCGGACCACGGCGTCGAGATCGCCGCGGCGACGGCGGCCCCCGTCGCCCGGGACGAGGAGCTCTACCCGCCGCTCGTGGAGCGGGTGGGCGTCAGCGCGTAGCGACGCGACGGGGAGTCGGGGTCGCCCCGACGCCTCCGGGCGCCGCGTCGACCGCGTCCTCGGACACGGCCGGCGGTGTCAGCGCCCGCCGGCGCGGTCCCGCGCGAACAGCCATCCGGCGAACGCCAGCGCCGCGGCCAGCGCGACGCCCACGCCGACGCCCGCTCCCACTCCGATGCCCGGGAACACGAGCGAGCTCGCCAGGCCGAGAAGCAGCCCGGCAACCGCTCCCCCGACGGCCCAGCCCACGGTCAGACCTCGCGCTCCCACGGAGCCGGGATCGGGTAGTACTCCTCGAGGAACCCGATGACGGCCTTGGTGCGCGCCTCCGCCGAGATCTCGGGGAAGCTGCCGTCGTTGAGGCAGAAGAAGTCGACTCCGCGGTTCTTGAGGAGCTTGCGCATGTCCTTCAGCCCCTGGTGCATCGTCGTGTCGACGTACTTCACCGAGGCGTTCTCCTGCACGACCGCGCGGCCGGTCATCAGCGCGTAGTAGTGGTAGAGCGAGTTGGTGACGGAGACGTCGCTCGCGGAGCGGAAGCGGCTCGCGGCGGTCGCGGTGAACTCCGGCTCGAACTCGGCCTCGAGCTCGGCCATCACGGTCTTGCGGAGCGGCGTGGCGGCGTGCTCGAGGTGACGGGTCGTCATCGCGCCGAAGCGCTCGCGGAGCAGGCGCCGGTTGACGCGGGCCGCGTTCTCGAAGCCGCTGCGGGAGGCGTTGGAGTCGCCCATGCCGATGCGCGTCGTCGCCTCGATGAACTTCGTGATGCCCCCGGGCGAGAAGAAGATCGACGGGTCGACCGGGCGCCCGAAGAACATGTCGTCGTTGGAGTAGAGGAAGTGCTCCGCCAGCCCCGGGATGCGGTGCAGCTGGCTCTCGACCGCGTGGGAGTTGTGCGTCGGCAGCACCGAGAGGTCGCGGAAGTGGTCCTCGCTGCGCACGAGGGTGACGTCCGGGTGCTCGTCCAGCCAGCGCGGGCGCGGGGAGTCGGTGACGATGTAGATGTGCCGGATCCACGGCGCGTACATGTAGACGCTGCGCAGGGCGTACTTGAGCTCGTCGATCTGGCGGAAGCGCGCCGGAGCGTCGTCGCCCTCGCCCACCACGTAGCTCGCCATGCGGGCCGCACGGGCGCGCTGGAACTCCAGGTCGGTGCCGTCGACCCACGAGAAGACGATGTCCACCTCGAAGCGGATGTCGCTGACGAGCGGCTCGAACATGCCCTCGAACGTCGGCCAGGTGCGGCCGTACGCCTCGACGTGGGCGTCGATGGCTTCGGCGACGGGGAGGCTGTTGCGCATGAGCGCGTTCTCGGCGGGAGTGATGATCTCCTCCTCGCCCACCTTCCACAGCTCGAGGCGGACGCCGCTGCGGGCGCCGTAGCGCAGCGATCCCGTCGAGGAGACGCGCGGGCGGAAGAGCTTGAAGACGGAGGCGCGCGGGTACGGCGCGAGCACGCCCTCGGCCAGGAGCTGGGGCGGGGTGCCCCGCTTGTCGACCGTCTTGGCGTAGAAGGGCTCGGTCGCGAAGGCACGCGCCAGCAGCGTGGCCAGCTCGGCGCCGAGCACGCGGTCCACCGCGAGGAAGGGCGAGCCGTCGGTGCCGCGGATGAGGCGGTAGGGGAATTCGGCGGCGTCGAGGACCTCGCCGATGGCGATCAGGTCCTCGGTCCAGGCCGCGCGGGGCGTCGTACTCGAGTTCACCAGCGAGAACAGGCCGGCATGGACCACGACGTCGTCGCGGTCGAAGTGGCGCGGGCGCAGGAGCGGTGACGGAAGAGCACGGACGGAAGGCATGATTCACATTATCCGCCGTGGATTTCGTCCGTGTGACCGGGCCGTCGGCTTGACAGCGACCGCGGGGCCGCACGGTCAGCGCGAGAGCGACCCCAGACGGTCCCCCGCCTTCTCCGCGGCCTTCGCGGCCCGCCTGGCGCGGTGCCGCTCCTCGGCGGCGACGACCCCCAGCGCGAAGGCCCCCTCCCCGCTGCGATCGGCCTCCTTCAGGATCAGCGCACGGGCGGCGAGCGCGTCGCGCTCCTCCCCCAGGGCGTCGGCGAGGTCCTCGCCCGCCTCGGCGAGCGAGCGGCGCCGGGCGCCGACGGCCTCGGGGACGACCGCCCGCCACGCCTCCACGGTGTAGCGGAGCCGCTTCGCCGCCTTCCGCAGGTCGTGACGAGCCTCGAGCGAGCCGCCGGCCGCCGCGGAGCCCGCCGCGGAGATGCGCGCGAGGTCCTTCGCGACGGAGCGGCGCACCAGCGCCGTCGCGCTCGAGCCCGCCCGCGCGGTGCGGGGCGGATCCGCGAGCAGGGCGTCGAGCGAGGCGAGGAGCGCGAGGTAGCGGCCGCCGCGCAGAGTGCGGTCGACGCGGCGCAGCGCCGAGGCGTGCCGGTGCTCGATCTCCTCCAGCAGGGCGGTGGGGGTGCTCGGGGCGCCCTCGACGGCCGCCAGGGAGGTGCGGAACCGCTCGGCGAGCACCTCCTGGTCGCGGGCCGCGCCGAGGACCCCTCCCAGCCAGCGCAGCTCGTCCCGCACGGGGTCGGTCGCCGCACGGTCGAGCACGGAGCGGGAGGCGGCGAGGACGGACCGGAGCCGGCGCGCGAGCACGCGCATCCGGTGCAGGGCGTCGTCGGCCTCGAGGCGCACCCGCGGGTCGACGGCGCGCAGCTCGCGCAGGAGCGAGCGGACCGCGGCGAGCGCCGCCTCCCCGCCGTTCCGCGGATCCGGGACCGCCTCCTCGATCGGGCCGCCGGTGGCCCGGGCGAGCTTGGAGGCGCTGGCGGCCGGGCGGGCGCCCGCGGCGAGGAGGCGCTGCTCGATCGCGTCGAGGACCCGCTCGCCCTCGTCCCCAGGGACGTCGACGAGCTCGACCTCCCACTCCCTCCAGCGCCGCTCGCGGCCGGTGCGCTGGTCGCGCGCGGTCACCAGGTCGTCGGCGATCTCGGCGAGCTCCCGCCCGTGGGAGTCGAGGGCGCGGGTGATCGAGCGGACCGTCTCGAGCAGCGCCAGCGGCTCGAGCGGCGCGCGCCCCACCTGCCCGAGCACCGGCTCGCGGACGGCGGACGGGACCGTGCGCGAGGCCGTGAGCTCCGCGTGGATCTCGGTGCGGCCGGAGGAGCCGGGCAGCTTGACGTGCCAGCCCTGGTCGGATCCGCCCTCGCGGCGGCGCAGCGTGATCCGCGCCCGGGACAGAGCGCGCTCGGCGGTGTCGAAGTACTCGGCGCGGAGGGTCACCGGCTCCTCGGTGCGGACGCTCGCGACGCTCCCGGTGCCGGTCAGGTCGGGCAGCCGGGTGCCCGCGTCGACGTCGTACTTGCGCTCGACCTCGGTCTGCACTCTCCGCGCACCGCCCGCCCGGGACGTCGCCGACTCGTTCTCCGCACCGCTGGCCATGCTCCATTGTGATCACGCCCGGCGCCGCTGCGGCACCCCGGGCGGCCAGGGGCGCCCTCGCCCTAGGCTGGAGCGATGACCGCGCCCGTTCCGCCCGTCGCCCGCCGCGTCCCCCTCGAGCGCCGCCACCACGGCGACGTGGTGGTCGACCACTACGAGTGGCTGCGCGAGAAGGAGAGCCCCGAGGTGATCGCGCACCTCGAGGCCGAGAACGCGTACACCGAGGCGGTGCTGGCTCCTCTCGCTCCGCTGCGCGAGCGCCTGTTCGAGGAGATCCGCTCGCGGACGAAGGAGACCGACCTCTCGGTCCCCGTCCGGGAGGGCTCCTGGTGGTACTTCTCGCGCTCCTACGAGGGCCGCCAGTACGCCGTGCACTGCCGAGCGCCGATCAGCGGGCCGGACGACTGGACGCCGCCGTCGATCGCCGAGGGCGGTCCGCTCGAGGGCGAGCAGGTCGTCCTGGACGGCAACGCGGAGGCGGAGGGGCACGACTTCTTCTCGCTCGGCAGCTTCGACGTCTCGGCGGACGGCCGACGGCTGCTCTTCGGCACCGACGTCGAGGGCGACGAGCGCTACACCCTCCGCATCCGCGACCTCGAGACCGGCGAGGACCTGCCGGACGTCATCGAGGGGACCGGCGGCGGAGCGACCTTCGGCGCGGACGCGCGCTTCGTCTTCTACCCGACCGTCGACGAGTCCTGGCGCCCCGACACGATCTGGCGGCACGAGGTCGGCGCCGGGACCCCGGACGAGGTCGTCTTCGCCGAGCCCGACGAGCGCTACTGGATCGGCGTGAGCCTCACCCGCAGCCGCCGCTTCCTCGTCATCGAGATCGGCAGCAAGATCACGAGCGAGTGCCTGCTGCTGGACGCGTCCGACCCGACCGGCTCCTTCCGCTCGGTGTGGCCGCGCCGAGAGGGCGTGGAGTACGAGGTCGAGCACGCGGTCGTCGACGGGCACGACCGCCTGCTGATCGTGCACAACGACGGCGCCCTCGACTTCGAGATCGTCGAGGAGCCGGCCGACCTGTCGCTCGACGCCGACGCCCGGGCCCGCGAGCGCCGCGTGGTGGTGCCGCACCGCGAGGGTCGCCGGATCGAGGGCGTCGACGCCTTCGCCGGGCACGTCGTCGTCTCGTACCGCGCCGACGGAGCCACCCGGCTCGGGCTGCTCCGCGAGGACGGCGCCGGAGCGCGGCTCGAGGAGATCGTCTTCGACGAGCCGCTCTACGACGCTGGCCTGGCGGGGAACCCGGAGTGGGAGCAGCCCTCCCTCCGCCTCGCCTACACCTCGTTCGTCACCCCCTCGACCGTGCTCGCGCTCGACGTCGCGACGGGCGAGCGCACGGTGCTCAAGCAGCAGCCGGTGCTCGGCGACTACGACCCCGCGCTGTACGTGCAGAGGAGGGAGTGGGCCGTGGCGGAGGACGGCACGCGGGTGCCGCTCTCGCTCGTCTGGCGCCGCGACGCCGCCGATCCGGACTCGGCCCCCGCGCCGCTCCTCCTCTACGGCTACGGCTCGTACGAGGCGAGCATCGACCCTGGCTTCTCGATCGCGCGCCTCTCGCTGCTCGACCGCGGCGTCGTCTTCGCCGTCGCGCACGTCCGCGGCGGCGGGGAGATGGGCCGCTCCTGGTACGAGAACGGGAAGACGCTGGCGAAGCGGACGACCTTCACCGACTTCGTCTCCGCGGCGCGGCACCTGGTCGACGCGGGCTTCACCTCTCCGGCCCGCCTGGTCGCGCAGGGAGGGTCGGCCGGCGGCCTGCTGATGGGCGCGGTCGCGAACCTCGCCCCGGAGGCGTTCGCGGGTGTCCTCGCGCAGGTCCCGTTCGTCGACGCGCTCACCTCGATCCTCGACCCGTCGCTCCCGCTCACGGTGATCGAGTGGGACGAGTGGGGCGACCCGCTGCACGACGCCGAGGTGTACGCCTACATGAAGTCGTACTCGCCCTACGAGAACGTCCGCGAGGGCGTGCAGTACCCCCGGATCCTCGCGACGACGAGCCTCAACGACACCCGGGTGCTGTACGTGGAGCCGGCGAAGTGGGTGGCCAGGCTCCGCGAGGTCGGCGCTCCCGCGCTGCTGCGCACCGAGATGACAGCGGGACACGGCGGAGTGAGCGGACGCTACGAGCGCTGGCGCGAGATCGCGTTCGAGTACGCCTGGACGCTGGACGTGCTCGAGCTGGCCTGAGCGCCCCGCCGCAAGCCCCTCCGCCCGTCGTCCGCGGCCAGTAGGGTTCGGGGTGCCGACGGAGGGAAGAGCATGAGCGCAGGCCTGTCGATCGACCGCATCGCCGCATGGGTGGCGGACCAGAGGTGGTACGCGAGCAAGGGGCGGCGCCCCGAGCTGGAGGTCCGCGGCGCCTGGTCGCTGCACCCCGGCGAGGCGGAGGTGGTGGACCACCTCTTCATCGACCGGGCAGGCACGAGCCCGGTGCTGTATCAGGTCCCGGTGACCGTCCACGCGGCTCCGGTGCCCGGGCTCGAGGACGCCCTCGTCTACTCCGACGACTCGCACTTCGTGTACGACGCTCCACGGGACCCGGTGTTCGCCCGCGCCCTGCTCGGCATGATCGCCGACGGCGGCCGCTCCGACGAGGACGGCGCCCAGGGCGGCGCCCGCGCCGAGGGCCACCGGCAGCCGGGTGCCGCGATCGGGGCGTTCGCGTCCTCGAAGGTGCTCAGCGGCGAGCAGTCGAACACCTCGGTGATCGTCCGCACCACCGCCGACGACGGATCCGACGCGACCCCGGTGATCGTCAAGGTCTTCCGCGCCCTCCACCACGGCGACAACCCGGACGTGACGGTGCAGTCGGCGCTCAACGCCGCCGGGAGCGCCCTCGTCCCGCCCGTGATCGGCAACGTGACCGGCGAGTGGGACGACGAGGGCGAGGAGACGGGCCGCGCCTTCGGGCACCTCGCCTTCGCGCAGGAGTTCCTCCCCGGGGTCCAGGACGCGTGGCGCGTCGCCCTCGAGGCGGTCGCCGCCGACTCCGACTTCACCGGACCCGCCCGCGAGCTGGGCCGCGCCACCGCCGAGGTGCACGCGACGCTGGCGGAGGTCATGCCGACCGAGGACACCACGTCCGAGGTCGTCGAGCGGATGGTCGCGGCCATGCGCCGTCGCCTGCGCATCGCCTCGGCCGAGGTCCCCGTGATCGCCGAGGACTCGGAGGCGATCGAGGCCGTGTTCCGCGCCGCCGAGACCGCGCCGTGGCCGAGGCTCCAGCGCATCCACGGCGACTACCACCTCGGGCAGGTCCTGTCCGTGCCCGATCGCGGCTGGGTGCTCCTCGACTTCGAGGGCGAGCCGCTGCGGCCCATGCACGAGCGCCGTCTTCCCGACGTGGCGCTCCGCGACGTGGCGGGGATGCTGCGCTCCTTCGACTACGCGGCGGGTGCGCACGAGCAGGCCGAGCCGGGCGCCTCGAGGGCGGCGTGGGCGGCGGCGAGCCGTGCCGCGTTCCTCGAGGGCTACGCCGAGCAGGCGGGCGACGCGGTCACCGCGCACCGGGCGGTGCTCGACGCGTTCGAGCTCGACAAGGCCGTCTACGAGGCGATCTACGAGGCGCGCAACCGGCCGGAGTGGCTGTCGATCCCGGTCGCCGCGGTGCAGCGCCTCGCCGGACGCTCGTAGGGTGGCAGGCATGAGCGACGACACCGACGACAAGAAGCCCCTGGACCCGCTGAGCGACTTCAGCATCCCGGGCGACACCGATCTGCACACGACCGGCGACGCCTCGGGCGCGGACGGCGACGAGGTCGCGGAGCCCGGAGCGGACGAGGACTGAGCCGCCTGCTCTGCGGGGCCGGCCGTCGGCTCGGCTCCGCGGAGCCGGCGGCCGGCCTAGCCCAGCGGGGCGAGCGGCTCGACCGCCGGCCCCTCCAGCACCGTCCCGTCGGCTGCGAAGCGGGAGCCGTGCAGCGGACAGTCCCAGCTGCGCTCCGAGTCGTTCCAGGTGACGATCCCGCCCAGGTGCGGGCACACCGCCGACACCGCGCAGCGCCTCCCCTCCACGGTGGAGACCGCGACGGGCTGCAGGCCGTCGCGGGCGAGCGAGCCCTGGCCCTCCGCCGGCACCACCCCGGCCGAGCGGGGCGCGCGGAGCGCTGCCGACCAGCCGCGGGCGTACCAGGCGCCCACCGCCAGCCCGGCGCCGAGCCCCTCCGCCATCACCCGCGGCAGCGTGGGCCGGCGGTGCAGCGTCCTCGCCCAGGCCGGCGTCCCGCCCTCGAGGTCGGCGACGAGCGTCATCGCGGCCTGCACCGCGTTGGTCATCCCCCACTTGTCGTAGCCGGTCGCCAGGAAGATCCGTCCGCGGCCCCGCGGCAGCCAGCCCACGAACGGCACACGGTGGAACGGCTCGTAGTCCTGGGCGCTCCACTGCGCGACCGGCTCCGCCCCCGGGAAGGACCGCCGCGTCCAGGCGACCAGGTCGTCCACCGCCTCCGAGGTGACGGGCCTGCGCCCCACGGGGTGGCCGTTGCCGCCGATCAGGAGGAGCCGCTCGCCGTCGCGCTCGGCGTCGCGCACCGAGCGGGACGGCTCGTCGACCGAGAGGTACATGCCGTCGGGGATCGGCACGTCGGTGCGGAACGCGACCGCGTACGAGCGCAGCGCGGCGATCTTGGCGAAGTACAGGCCGCGGTCGAGGATCGGCGTCCCCGTGAGCAGGTAGGCCCGGTCCCCGGTCACCGGGCCCGCGCTGGTGCGGACCCGGACGGGAGCGGTCGCTCGCATCCCGAGGGCCCGGACGCCCTGCACCAGGGTGCCCCCGGCGGCGCGGAAGTCGGCGGCGAGCGCCGTGAGGACGTCCATCGGGTCGAACTGGGCCTGGTCGTCGAGGGCGACGGCCGCCGTGCTGGGGAACGGCACGTCGAGCTCGCCGACGAGGCGGGTCGCGAGGCCGAAGCGGCGCGCGGTCGCGTGCTCCTTCAGGACGGCGTCCACGCCCTCGGGCGTCTGCGCGTAGCTGTAGGCGGTGCGCCTCTGCACCGGCACGCCCGCGCCCTCGCAGTAGTCGAGCAGCCAGCGGAAGCCCGCGAGGTTCGCCGCGACGTAGGCCTCGGTCACCGCGGGGATGTTGCGCTCCGCGATCCGGGAGAGGTGCGCTCCCTGCAGGAGGCTGAGCTTCGCCGTCGTGTTCCCGGTCGTGACCGCGCCGACCTCCCGCGCCTCCAGCACCAGCACGCGCCGGCCGGTCCGCTGCAGGAGGAGCGCGGTGACCAGCCCGGTGAGTCCGGCGCCGACCACGACGTCGTCGTAGTGCGCGCCCGGGACGAACTCGTCGGAGGGGATCGGAGCCGCGCCCGCCCGCCAGAGGGAGCGGGGCCGCGGGGCCGTCGTGGTCGTGTCCTCCGGAGTCATCGGGAGTCCCTCCGTTCAGGGGCCGGACGGCCCGCGATCGACGCTACGCGGAGCCTCCGGGACCGTCACGGTGTTGACACGTCGCGGGACGCGGGCTCAGAGCCAGCCCCACCGCTTGAAGAGCCGGTGCAGCACCACGCTCGAGGCGAGCATCGCCGCGAGCGCCGCCGGGTACCCCCACGCCACGTGCAGCTCGGGCATCACGTCGAAGTTCATGCCGTAGATGCTCGAGATCATGGTCGGCGCGAAGAAGATGGCCGCCCACGCGGAGATCCGCTTGACCTCGTCGTTCTGCTGGTTGCCCACCTCCGCGAGCTTCTTCATGTCCTCGTTCTGGCGCTGGGCGACGAGGGTCGCGTTCACCGCCAGGATCTCCCGCAGCGTGGTGCGGAAGCCGTCGACCCGCTCGGTGACGAGCGCGACGTGGTCGGCGACGTCGCGGATGTAGCGGCGCAGCTCCACATCCGACTGGAACACCTCGAAGTCGGTGACGAGCCGCCCGAGCATGCCGGTCAGCGGAGCGACCGCACGCTGGAAGTCCAGCACCTCCTGGCTGAGCTCGTAGATGCGTCGGGACACCGCCGGGTCGCCCTCGAAGACCTGCGCCTCGATCTCGTCGATGTCGTTCTCGAGACCGGCGACGACGGGCGAGTACTGATCCACGACGGCGTCGAGGATCGCGTACAGCACGGCGACCGGGCCGACGCGCAGCAGCTCCGGATCGGCCTCCATCCGCCGCCGCACCAGCGAGAGGTCGGGCTTCTCGGAGTGGCGGACCGTGACGACGAAGTTCGACCCCACGAACAGGTGGAGCTCGCCGAAGTCGACCTCCTCGCGCTGGTCGGAGTAGCTGGCGGCGCGCAGCACCACGAACATGTCGCTGCCGTACCGCTCGAGCTTGGGCCTCTGGTGCGCGCTGATCGCGTCCTCGAGGGCGAGCGGGTGCATCGAGAACTCGTCCTCGAGCGCGGCGAGCTCGGCCGCGTTCGGCCGGTACAGCCCGATCCACGCCATCGCGTCGGGCAGCTTCTGCAGGGCGGCGAGCGCCTCCGGGATGCTGCCGGGTGAGACGACCCGGCGGCCGTCCTGGTAGATCGCGTTGTCGACCGTGCTGGTGCGGGCCGGCTCGTCGTCCGGGCGCAGACGCTGGATGGGAGCGGTGTCCTCGGCGGCGGCGCGGGTGCGCGAGCCCAGACCCAGGATCGTCGCGGGGACGCGGGGCAGCTTCACGACCATCTCCTCTGCTCGACCGACGCCCTATTGTGCACCTCCCGGTGAACGGGAGGTGTCCGCTGCGCCGCCGGTGTCGGAGGGCCTCACTAGCCTGGAGTCGCTCCCCCGGACGACGCAGAGGAAGGACGACCGTGAAGCTGCTGCACACCTCGGACTGGCACATCGGCCGCTCCTTCCACGGGCACTCCACGACGGCGGCGCTCGCGACCGTGCTCGAGGCCCTGGTCGAGACGGTGCGGGCCGAGCGCGTGGACGCGGTGCTGATCGCCGGCGACGTCTTCGACTCCGCCGTGCCCGCCGCGGAGCACTACACCCTCCTCACCCGCACCCTCGAGGCGATCCGCGCGGCCGGCGCCGAGGTCGTCCTCACCAGCGGCAACCACGACTCCCCCGCCCGGCTCGGCTTCCAGGCGGGGCTCCTTCGCGGAGCGGGCGTCCACGTCCTCACCGACCCCGAGGCGTACGCCGAGCCGGTCGTGCTGCGCGACGCGTCCGGGCTCGAGGTCGGCGTCCACGGCATCCCCTTCCTCGAGCCCGCCCTCTACCGCCACCGGCACCCGGAGGAGCAGCTGCGCCGCCACGAGGACGTGCTCGCCTTCGCGATGGCGCGGGTGCGCGTCGCCGCCGAGGCGGCGGGCCGTCCCTGGGTCGTGCTCGCGCACTGCTTCGCGGTCGGAGCCCCGGCCGCGGTCCTCGAGCGCGACATCACGGCGGGCGGGCTCGACTACGTCTCGGTCGAGCACTTCGCCGCGGCCGACTACGCGGCGCTCGGGCACATCCACGGACGCGCCGAGCTG
Organism: Rathayibacter sp. AY1F2; assembly: GCF_002930885.1. Taxonomy (NCBI): domain Bacteria; kingdom Bacillati; phylum Actinomycetota; class Actinomycetes; order Micrococcales; family Microbacteriaceae; genus Rathayibacter; species Rathayibacter sp. AY1F2. The sequence continues at coordinate 92,277 of NZ_PSVG01000001.1, forward strand.
CTGCCGGGAGTGCGCTACTCCGGAGCGCCGCTGCACTACTCGTTCGGCGAGGCGTCGAAGCCGCGCGGCGCCTGGCTGGTGACGATCGGGCCCGAGGGGCTCGAGGGCGTCGAGTGGTCGCCGCTCCCCGTGCCGAGGAGGCTCAGCGTGATCGAGGGCGAGCTCCAGCAGCTGCTGCGCGATCCCTCCCTGGCCGAGGTGGAGGGCGACTGGGTCTCGGCGGTGCTCACCGATCCCGTGCGCCCGCTCGAAGCGATGGCGCGCCTGCAGTCGCGCTTCCCCGGCTGCGCCACGCTCGAGCACCGACCCCCGCACGCCGCGGCCGAGCCGCGCGCGTACGCCGAGCGGATCCGCGGGCGGAGCGACGTGGAGGTCGTCGACGACTTCCTCGCCCACGTCCGCGGCGGTCACGGCGCCACGGAGACCGAGCGCGCCCTCACCCTCGACGCGCTCGCGGCCGTCGAGGCCGAGGCTCTGCGGTGAGGATCCACCGACTCGCCTTCGCCGGACTCGGACCGTTCCGCGCCGAGCAGTGCGTCGACTTCGACCGGCTCGAGGACGTGGGCGTATACCTCATCGCCGGGCGCACCGGAGCGGGCAAGTCGACGATCCTCGACGCGATCGCGTTCGCGCTCTACGGCTCGGTCCCCCGCTTCGACGGCACCGCCTCGCGCCTGCGGAGCGACCACAGCGGCCCCGAGGACGAGACCTTCGCCGAGCTCGACTTCGAGGCGGCGGGGCGCGTCTACCGCGTCCGGCGCTCGCCCGAGTACGAGCGGCCGAAACGGCGCGGCACCGGCACCACGACCCAGCCGGCGAAGGTCGAGCTGCTGGAGCAGGTCGACGGCACCTGGGTCGGGCTCTCGTCGAGCGCGAAGGAGGTGGGCGCCGACATCGGCCGGATCGTCGGCCTGACGAAGGACCAGTTCCTCCAGGTGATCCTGCTGGCGCAGAACCGCTTCCACGAGTTCCTGCTCGCGAAGAACGACGACCGGCAGCGGCTCCTGCGCACGCTCTTCGCGACCGAGCGCTTCGATCTGCTCCGCCGCCGCCTGCTCGAGCAGCGCGACGCGAGCGCCGTCGGGCTCGAGGAGGAGCGCGCGGCCGTGACGGCGCTCGCGGACGAGGCCGTCCGGCTCCTCGATGACGGAGCCGAGCCGCCCCTGCCGGACGCCGCCTGGTTCGCCGGGCTGCCGGCGCGGCTCGCCGCTCCGCTCGAGGCGGCCCGGGCCGGCTCCGCCGCGGCCGACGCGGCGCACGAGGCCGCGGGCACCGCTCTCGACGAGGCACGGCGCATCGCACGGGGCCAGGAGCGGCGCCGGCGCGCCCTCATCGAGGCGGAGGAGCTCGTGGTCGCCGAGTCGCACGTCGAGCAGCAGCGGGCCGCGATCGAGCGCGCGCGCCGGGCCGACGGCGTGCTGCCGCTGCTCCGCTCCGCCCGGGCAGCCGCCGAGAAGGAGCGGGCCGCCCGGCAGCAGCGCGACCTCGCCGCCGACGCCTACGGGGACGCGTCCGGGGGCCCGGCCGCCGAGACGGCCGAACGGCTCGCCGCTGTCCTCGGCGCCCTCGCCGAGGCGCTGGCAGAGGAGCGCCGGCTCCCCGACGCGGAGCGCGTCACCGAGCGGTCCGCACGCGCCGAGCAGGCGGCGGCGACCGCGCTCGCGGGGATCGAGGCGGAGCTGCGCGAGCTGCCCGCCCACGTCGACGCGCTCGCCGCCGAGGAGGAGTCCCTGGCCGGGGAGGCCGCCGCTGTCCCCACGCGCGTCGACGAGCTCGCCGCGCTCGAGCGGAGGATCGCCGCGGCCCTCGAGCGCGATCTCACTGCGGCGGGTCTGCAGCGGCTCGGCACGGCCTACGCCGACGCGGCGCGCGTCCACGGCGAGCGCGCCACGGAGCAGGCCGCCCTGATCGCGCGCCGGTTCGCCGGGTTCGCCGGGGAGCTCGCCGAGCGGCTGGAGCCGGGCGAGCCCTGCCCCGTCTGCGGCTCGTGCGAGCACCCCCGCCCGGCCGAGCACGACGGCCCGACGACGGTCGGCACCGACGACCTCGACCGGGCCCGCGTCGCGGTGGAGCGCGCCGCCGCCGCCCTCGACGGCGCCCGCGAGCGCGAGGGAGCCGCGGCTCGGGCTCTCGCGGCGCTCGAGGAGCGTGTGGGCGAGGACGCGGATCCGGAGTCGCTCCGCCCGGCGCACGAGGAGCGGCTCGCCTCGGCGCGCCGCGCCGCCGCCCGCATGGAGGAGCTGCGGCGCGAGCGCATCCGGCTGCGCACCCGGATCGACGCTCTCACGACCGGGCGGGACGCCGCTCGCGAGGAGCACCGCGCCCGCGCCGACGAGTCCGCCCTCGCCGCTGAAGCGCTGCGGCTGCTGCGGGAGCGCGTCGAGGCCTTCCGCGACGGCGCGACGAGCGTCGCCTCGCGCGTCGAGCAGCTGAACGCCCAGCGCCGTCGTGCCGTCGCCCTGGTCGAAGCCGAGGAGGCGGCCGTCTCGCGGTCCGAGGCCGCCGCCGCCGCCCGGGAGGAGCTCGCCGAGGTCCTCGCCGAGCGCGGCTTCACGACCGCCGAGGAGGCCGAGTCGGCCGCGCTGGCCAGCGGGGACCGGGCGCGGGCCGAGGCCGTCGTCGCCGAGCACGAGCGACGGCGGAGCGCGACGGAGGCGGTGCTCGCCGACCCGGAGCTCCGCGGACTGCCGGGCACGGCCGTCGACCTCGCCGACGCCGAGGGGCGCTCGCGCGAGGCCTCCGCCCGTCGCGACGAGGCGCGAGCCGGCCTCTCCGTGCTCGAGCACCGCTCGGAGCGCCTGGCCGAGCTCGCCGCGACGGCCGCGGGCCGCCTCGCGGTGCTGGGTGAGCGCCTCCGCCGCCACGAGGAGCTGCGCGCGCTGGCCGAGACCGTCTCCGGCCGGGGGCAGAACACGCGCCGGATGGACCTCGAGGCCTTCGCCCTCGCCGGACGTCTGGAGGAGATCGTGACCGCGGCGAACCTCCGCCTCGACGCGATGACCAGCGGCCGCTACGCGCTCGCCCACGACGACTCGCTCGCCTACCGCGGCGCCGCCTCCGGCCTCGGGATCGACGTGCTCGACGCCTTCACCGGCGTCCGCCGGCAGCCCGCCTCGCTCTCCGGCGGCGAGACGTTCCTCGCCTCGCTCGCCCTCGCCCTCGGCCTCGCCGACGTGGTGACGGCGCAGTCCGGCGGCATCTCGCTCGAGACCATGTTCATCGACGAGGGCTTCGGCTCGCTCGATGCCGAGACGCTCGAGACGGCGCTCAGCACGCTCGACGAGCTGCGGTCGGGCGGTCGGACGATCGGCCTGATCAGCCATGTCGACGCGATGCGCGAGCGGCTGCCGATCGGCCTCCGCGTCGCGGTGGGGCCGCGCGGCGACTCGACGATCCTCACCGGCTGAGCGGCCGCTCCCGGGCGAAGGGGCGACGACGTCCCGCTGGCTCCTCTCGCACTGCAGCAGCGAGCGCGCCCGCGCCCGCTGCTAGGGTCGTGCGCAGTGACACGGGGTGCCCGCCAGGGCTGAGAGAAGACCCGTTGAACCTGATCTAGTTCGTACTAGCGAAGGGATGTCGCGAATGAGCATTCGCACGCCTGTCCACCCGACCCTCCCCGCCGACACGGCGCCCGACCCGGCGTCCGTGGGTCGCGATCTCGCCGAGCTCCGCGCCGCCGGGCCCCTGGTGCAGTGCATCACGAACGCGGTCGTCACCGGCTTCACCGCCAACAGCCTCCTGGCCCTCGGCGCCAGCCCGGCGATGTGCGACCTGCCCGGCGAGGCGGGCGTCTTCGCGGGCCTCGCCTCGGCCGTGCTCGTCAACCTCGGCACGCCCGGAGCGGAGCAGCGCGAGGGTGCTCGCGAGGCGGTCGCCGCGGCCGGACGCGCCGACACCCCGTGGGTGCTCGATCCGGTCGCCGTGGGCCCGCTGCCCGTCCGCACCGCTCTGGCGGTGGAGCTGCTCGAGGCGCGGCCCGCGATCATCCGCGGCAACGCCTCCGAGATCCTCGCCCTCGCGGGAGCCGGTGCGGGCGGCCGCGGCGTGGACGCCGTCGACACCGCCGAGCAGGCGCTCGACTCCGCCCGCGTCCTCGCCCGCCGCACCGGAGGCGTGGTCGCCGTCTCGGGAGCGGTCGACCTCGTCACCGACGGCGAGCGGGTCGTCCGGGTCACGGGCGGCCACCCGCTGCTGACCCGCGTGACCGGCGGCGGCTGCGCGCTCGGCGCCGTGATGGCGGCGTTCCTCGGCGCGGGCGCCCGCCCGCTCGACGCGGCCGTCAGCGCTTCCGCGGTCTGGGGCCTCGCCGCCGAGCGGGCCGCCGTAGCGAGCAGCGGTCCCGGGTCCTTCGCCGTCGGCCTCCTCGACGCCCTCGCTGCCCTCCAGCCGGCCGACGCCGAGGCCGGGGCGCGGATCGCATGAGCCTCGACCTCTCGCTCCACCTCGTCACGGACACCGCTCAGTGCGGTCCGCGCGGCGTGCCCGCCGTGGTCGCCGCCGCCGTCCGGGGCGGAGTCACGACCGTGCAGATCCGCGATCACGACGCCTCCGCCGCCGAGCTCGTCGCCCTGACCCGGGCCGTCGCCGCCGTCCTCGACGAGCGCACGACCCTGCTGGTCGACGACCGCGTCGACGTCGCCCTCGCCGCCCGCCTCGCGGGCGCCCGCGTCCACGGCGTCCACCTCGGGCAGTCCGACCTCCCCGTCACCGCCGCCCGCTCGCTGCTCGGACCCGACGCGGTGATCGGGCTCACCGCGAACACCCCCGAGCACCTCGCCGCCGTCCGCGCCCTGCCCGCGGGGACGGTCGACTACCTCGGCGTCGGCGTCATCCGGCCCACCGCGACCAAGCCCGACCACCCCGCTCCCCTCGGTGTCGACGGGTTCGCCGCCCTCGCCGCGGCCACGGCGCTGCCCTGCGTCGCCATCGGCGGAGTCGGAGCCGCGGACGCGGGGCCACTCCGCCTCGCCGGTGCGGCCGGGCTCGCGGTCGTGTCGGCGCTCTGCACGGCCGCCGACCCAGCAGCGGCCGCCCGCCTGATCCGAGCGGAGTGGGACCGGTGACCACCGGCGCCCGCGTCCCCCGTGTCCTCAGCATCGCCGGCACCGATCCGACCGGCGGTGCCGGCGTCCAGGCCGACCTCAAGTCGATCGGCGCGCTCGGCGGCTACGGCATGGCGGTCGTCACCGCGCTCGTCGCGCAGAACACGCACGGGGTCCGCTCCGTGCACCTGCCGCCCGCCGCGTTCCTCCGCGAGCAGCTCGACGCGGTGAGCGACGACGTCACGATCGACGCGGTGAAGATCGGGATGCTCGCCACGGCCGAGTACGCCGGAGTCGTCGCCGAGTGGCTCGACGAGGTCCGCCCGCCCGTCGTGGTCGTGGATCCGGTGATGGTCGCGACCAGCGGTCACCGGCTGCTCGCTCCCGAAGCCGAGGACGCCGTGCGCGACCTGCTCCGCCGCGCCGACCTGGTGACGCCGAACCTCCCCGAGCTGGGCGTGCTGGCCGGAGAGCCGACCGCCTCCGACTGGCCGGCCGCGCTCGCGCAGGGAGCGGCACTCGCCCGCGCCCTCGACGCCGCCGTGCTGGTGAAGGGCGGCCACCTCGACGGCCCCGCCACCCCGGACGCGATCGTCACCCCCGACGGCCTCGTGCGCGAGGTCCCCGGCGAGCGCGTCGCCACCTCGAACACGCACGGCACCGGGTGCTCGCTCTCGTCCGCGATGGCGACGCTCCTGGCCGGGCGCGACGCCTCCGCCGACGCCCTGGTCGAGGCGCTGACGGAGGCCAAGGAGTGGCTGACCGGCGCCCTGCGCGCCGCCGACGCCCTGGAGGTCGGCACCGGCAACGGCCCGATCGACCACTTCCACCGGCAACGTCCTCCGGAGTTCTGCGCGGACGTCTGGGAGCGGACCCGGACCCTCCGCGACGAGATCGACGCGCTCCCGTTCGTGCGGGCCCTCGGCGACGGCTCCCTCGGGCGGGAGGACTTCGAGTGGTACCTCGAGCAGGACGCTCTCTACCTCACCGAGTACGCCCGCGTCCTGGCCGTGGCGGCGCAGCGCGCGCCGACCACCGCCGAGCAGGTCTTCTGGGCCGAGGGCTCGGCGTCCGCCCTCGCGGCGGAGGCGCAGCTGCACCGCGACCGGCTCGGGACCAGGGACGCGGCTCCCGCGCCCGTCACCCGCGGCTACACCGACCACCTGCTCGCGGTCGCCGCGCGGGGCGGCTACGGCGAGATCGTCGCCGCCCTGCTCCCCTGCTTCTGGCTCTACGCCGACGTCGGGTCGCGCCTCGCCGCCTCCGGGCACCCCGAGCACCCCTACGCGGACTGGCTGCTCACCTACGGCGACCCGGTCTTCGCGGCGGCCACCGAGCGGGCGATCGAGTTCACGGAGCAGGCCGCCCGCGACGCCTCACCGAGGCAGCGCGCCGCGATGAGGGACGCGTTCCTGCGGTCGAGTTCGTTCGAGAAGGACTTCTTCGCCGCACCGCTCGCCCGGACCGGCTGAGCTCTCAGCCGGCCCGGTCGGGTGCGCTCAGCCGATCGCCTCGCGCAGGACGTGCATGAGGGCGTCCAGCTGCACCGTGTCGGCCGAGACCGTCTCGGCGTCCGCGCCGTCGAGCGCGCGGGCGGCGAGACCGGCCTTGGCGTCGATGAGCTCGGCGATCTTCGCGTCGATCGTGTGCGCCGCGATGATCCGCCACGCCGTCACCGGCTCCTCCTGGCCGATGCGGTGCACGCGGTCGATCGCCTGCGTCTGCTCGGCCGACGTCCACGACAGCTCGGCGAGCACCACGTTGGACGACGCCTGCAGGTTCACGCCGACTCCCGCCGCGGTGAGCGAGCAGACGGCGACCGAGACGTCGGGGTCCTCGTTGAAGGCATCGATCTGCGTCTGGCGGAACGCCGCGGTCTGGTCTCCCCGAATCGAGACGGACGTGAGCTCGCGCTTCTCGAACGTGTCCTCCGCCTGGTCCATCACGTCGATGTGCTTCGCGAAGAAGACGACCTTGCCCACCGAGCGGGCCAGCTGCGAGGCGTAGTCGGCGGCCAGCGCCGCCTTGGCCTGGCCGATCCGGCGCACCATGGTGAAGACGTTCTCGCCGGTCTTGGCCGACTTCGACTCCTCGAGCTCGCTCTGCGCCACGATGCGGATGAACCGCTCGCGCTCGTCGTCGTCGAGCTCGTGCGTGATCGAGGAGGTGACCGCCCTGAAGCGCTGCAGCATGCGGGCGCCGAGCTCGCGCTCGGCCTTCTGGATGGAGCGGCCGAGGTCGTCGTCCAGCTCGACGGGCAGATCGACGATCCGCTTCGACGGCAGGTCGGCGGCGACGTCGATCTTCTTGCGCCGGACGATGCCGAGGTCGATCACGGCCTCGCGCGCCTCCGGGTAGAAGCCCGTGTCGGCGGGGGTGAGGCCCGTCTCCTCGAGGCGGCCCATCAGCTCCGGTCCCGGCTTGGTCTCGTCGATCCAGCCGAGGAAGCGCCAGATGGCGCGGAAGTCGTCGACGTCGTTGATCAGCGGGGTGCCGGTCAGCGCGATCATCAGCGGATCGTGCCCCGGAGTGGTCTCGCGGATCCTCGACGCCAGCGCGAGCACGCTCTGCGAGCGCTGCGAGCGGAGGTTCTTGATGAAGTGCGCCTCGTCGACGACCATGCCGCGGAAGCCCAGGCTCCCGAGCCAGCCGATGTGCCGGTCGAGGATGTCGTAGTTGACGATGACGACGTCGGCGAACGCGTCGAGCGTGCCGCCGTCTCCGTGGATCACCGTGGCGCGCCGCTGCGGCGTCCAGTGCTCCACCTCGCGCGCCCAGTTCATCTTGACCACGTTCGGCACCACCGCGAGCAGCGGGTACGCCCCGACCACCGAGGCGGCGAGGAGGCTCTGCGCGGTCTTGCCCAGACCCGGCTCGTCGGCGAGCAGGAAGCTGCGGTGCCCCTCGCGGGCGCTCTCGATGAAGCGCGCCTGGTGCGGCATCAGCTCGCGGCCGCGCGGCGAGACCCGGTCGAGCTTCGGCGGCTCCGGGAGCTCCATGCTCGCGGCCCGTCCGCCCGCTCCGTACTCGAACGCCTTGAAGAGCGGCCCGAGCAGCTCCCAGTCGTCGAGCCTGCGACGCGGCGCCGGAGCGGAGGCCTCGGCGATCGAGAAGTCCGGCGGGAGGAAGGGGTTCGCCAGCTGCCGGGCGCGCACCGACTGCGGCACGACCTGGTTGACCGGCACCTCGGGCTTGGGCTCCGGCTCGGTCACGATGAGCAGCTCGTCGGGGCTGAGCTCCGCGCCCGCCTCGAGCAGCCAGTCGCGGCGGAGCTTCTGCGCGGCCGCCGTGACGCCGGCCTCCGATTCGAGCAGCGCGATCAGGCTGGTGTCGCGGGCGGCCGTCTTGGCCAGGATCGTGGCGATGCCGTCGAGGCGCTTCATCTCCTCGGCGCGCTGCGCGTCGCTGAGCGAGGGATCGACCTTGACCCGCTTGCGCTCCTCGCGCATCAGGAGGGCGATCACCAGGAACTTCGTCCGGTTGGTCGGTCCGACCTTGCCGGTCTGGGCCTTCGCCTCCACCTCGCGGACGCGGCGGGCGAGGATCGGGATGATCCCCGCGTTGTCCACGCCGCGCGAGCGCGATCGGGGTCGGCTCCCGGCGGCGTTCGACGCTCGTCGCGTCTGACCGGACTGACGCTGGCCGCTGCGAGCCATGCTCCTCCTCGATGTGTGACGGGGGGCGGAGGAGGGGTTCCCGCGCGCTGCCGTCGCCGTGCATCCGCCGGATCGCCTCCGGAGAGGCGTCGGGCGTCGGTGCATCCGGTGGCCGTCGGGAGCTCCGAGCAACGGGTCTGGGACCCGGTCGCAGCATCCCCGGCGTGCGGGTGCGCCGCCAGTCTACTCCTCGGGGCGGTCCGGTCGGCGCTCCGCCGCGCGGACGGTCGCGCTCGTCGTCATTCCGGAGTCGGGACGCGGATGACGAGGCCCGCCGCCACGAAGACGCCGACCGCGGCGAGGCTCAGCGAGGACCAGATCGCGTCCGGGAAGGCGAACGGCAGCACCGGGTTCCACAGCACGAGCACCGGGACGAGCCCGATCAGCCAGAGGAGTGCGCGCGCCTGGATCGCGAACCAGCCGATGACCGCCGCGAGGATCGCGACCGGGTAGCGGATGAAGTCGTAGGCGTCGGAGCCGACGAGGGCGAGCCCGGCCAGCAGCACGATCGCGCCGAGGATCCCGGGCGCGAGCGCCATGCGGGCGCGGTCGCGCGAGGGGTAGCGGGCGGCGGTCGCGCGGGACGGCTTGCGGGTGCTCACCCCTCGATCGTAGGCGCGCATACCCCGCCCGGGTACCGCCTGCGGCGCGTAGGCTGGAGGAGTGATCGAGGACCTCAAGAAGCGCTCGCTGCACCGTGCCCGGATCCTGGGCGGCCAGATGCGCGGCCTCGAGCGGATGATCGAGAACGAGGACTACTGCGTCGACATCGTCACGCAGTCCCTCGCGATCCAGAAGTCGCTCGGCTCGCTCAACAAGCTCATCGTCGAGAACCACCTCCGCACGCACATCACCGCGATGTTCGAGGAGGGCGGAGACGCCCGCGAGGCGGCGATCGCCGAGCTCGTGAAGATCTTCGAGCTCTCCAACAACCGCTCGTGACCGCCGGCCTCGTCGCCGCGGCGCGGGTGCGCCCGCTGCTGCTCGACGGGGGCCTGGGCACGGAGCTGGAGGCGCAGGGCGCCGCGGTGGACTCCTCGCTCTGGAGCGCCCGGGTCCTGCTGGAGGAGCCCGGCCGGGTCGTCGCCGCGCACCGCGCCTTCGCCGAGGCGGGCGCCCGGGTCGCGGTGACCGCGAGCTACCAGGTGTCCGCGAGCGGATTCGCGGCCGCGGGCCTGGCCCCGGGCCTCGCGGAGCGCGCCCTCCGGGAGAGCGTCGACCTGGCCCGGCGCGCGCAGAGCGGCTGGGTCGCCGCCTCCGTCGGCCCTTTCGGTGCGAGCCTCGGCGACGGCTCCGAGTACCGCGGCGACGACGGCCTCACCGTCGGCGAGCTCGCCGCCTGGCACCGCCCGCGCCTGGAGACCCTGGCCGCGGCCGGGCCCGACCTGCTCGCCGTTGAGACCATCCCGTCGGTGCGGGAGGTGCGGGCCGTCGTGAAGGCCCTCGCGGGCTCCTCGGTCCCCGCCTGGATCTGCGTGAGCGGTCGTTCGGGCCGCACCGCGTCCGGCGAGCCCCTGGCCGAGGCGCTCGCCGTCGCCGCCGCCTCCGAGGAGGTCGTCGGCGTGGGAGTGAACTGCTGCCCGCCCGGCGACGTCGCCGAGGCGGTCCGCATCGCCCGCTCCGTCACCGGCAAGCTGGTCGTCGTGTACCCGAACAGCGGCGAGGAGTGGGACGCCGTCGAGCGTCGCTGGGCAGGCGACGCGGCCTTCGACCCTGCGCTGGTCGCCTCCTGGCGCGCGGCGGGAGCGGATCTGATCGGCGGCTGCTGCCGCGTGGGACCTGCGGCGATCGCTGCCCTCGGACGAAGCCTTAAGGAGGAGTCGTGACCACCCTGAGAGCCGTGCGCGGCGACCTCACCCGCGAGCACGTCGACGCGATCGTGAACGCGGCGAACTCGTCGCTCCTCGGCGGCGGCGGCGTCGACGGCGCGATCCACCGCGCGGGCGGACCAAAGATCCTCGCCGAGTGCCGCCGGCTCCGCGGGACCGAGCTGCCGGACGGTCTCCCCGCCGGCTCCGCGGTCGCCACGACCGCCGGCCGCCTCCCCGCCCGCTGGGTCGTGCACACCGTCGGTCCCGTCCACTCGCGGTCGGAGGACCGCAGCGCCGTCCTCGCCTCGGCCTACCGCGAGTCGGTGCGCACCGCCGTCGGTCTCGGTGCGCGGACGCTCGCCTTCCCGGCCGTCTCGGCGGGCGTCTACGGCTGGCCGATGGACGACGCGGCGCGCATCGCGGTGGAGACGGTCCGCGAGGCGACCGCGGACGGCGCACTCGACGAGGTCCGGTTCGTCCTCTTCTCCGCGGACGCCCTCGCGGCCTTCGAGGCCGCCCTGGCCGCGGAATGACGGAAGGGGAGCCGACCCTGCGTTCGACTCCCCCTCCACGGTGCTGCGCTAGGCCGTCTTCGGCCGCGCGAACTCGTCGTAGGGCAGCGTGATCGGGCGGGTCCGCGGAGGCATCCGCACGACCGCCTCGAGCGCCGGGCCCAGTGCCTCGCGCCAGGCGCGGTAGCCGTCCTCGTTGAGGTGCAGGCCGTCCGGCGAGTACTGCTCGAGCAGCCCGCCGTCCTCGCCCGCGAGCACCGGCCACAGGTCGAGGTAGCCCGCGTGCGCCGTGGGCGCGAACTGCCACAGGTGGCGGTTGATCTCGCGGATCTGCGGCGCGAACTCGTGTCCGCGCGGCAGGACCGAGGTCACCAGGATGCGCACGTCCGGGAGGTCGCGCCGGAACGTCGCGACGATCGTCTCGATGTTGCGCACGACGTGCTCCGTCGTGCGGTGCCAGGCGAGGTCGTTGGTGCCGATCAGCAGCACCACCGTGTCCGGCTCCTGCGCGACCAGCTCGGCGAGCCGCGCGACGACGTCCGCCGTGGTGGCCCCTCCGACTCCCTCGTCGACGACCGTCGACTCCGTCAGCCACTCGCCCCAGGCTCCCGCCTGGATGATGCTGTCCCCGATGAAGAGGACCTTCCCCAGCTGGAGTCCGCGCCCCGCGTCCGTACTCGACCGTTCGCTCATCGTGCTCCTCTCGTCGGCGTCCCGGGCGGCCTCGCCGCCGCCGGACCCCTCCATTGTCACCGCTGCACCCGGCGCCCGCCAGGGGAGCGCTCGTCGCCGGAGTCCGGCAGGTCGGCCGCGGTGGCCGTGATGCGGTTGGCCATGCCGTTGAAGATGATGCCGTGGAAGGGCAGGATCGCGAACCAGTAGAGCCTGCCCGCGAGGCCCTGCGGGAAGAAGACCGCGCGCTGCGTGTAGACCGAGCCGCCGTCTCCGGAGGGCTCGGCGCGCATCTCGAGCCAGGCCCCGCCGGGCACCTTCATCTCGGCGCGCAGGCGCAGGAGCTTCGGCCGCTCGATCTCCTCGACGCGCCAGAAGTCGAGGGCGTCGCCGGCGTGCAGGCGCGCGGAGTCGCGGCGCCCGCGCTGCAGGCCCACTCCCCCGACGAGGCGGTCCATCCAGCCGCGGATCACCCATGCGAGCGGGAAGGAGTACCAGCCGTTGGTGCCGCCGATGCCCTCGATGACGCGCCAGAGCTTGGCCGGGTCGGCCTGGGTGCGGCGCTCCTTGAGGTCCACGTAGACCGTGTGGCCGGCCCACTCCGGGTCGCTCGGCAGCGGATCGCTGGGAGCGCCGACGACCTCCGCGTTCTGCCAGCTCGTCTCGATCTCGCCCGCCTGCATCTTTCCCAGCGCGAGCCGGACGGCGCGGCGGTAGGAGGTCAGCCCGCCCTCGGGATCGGGGATGAGCGCGCGGATGTCCTGCTCGTGCACGACGCAGTCGTACTGCAGCGAGGCGATGATGGGCACCGCGAGCGAGCGCGGGATCGGCGTGACCAGGTTGACCCACTGCGAGGCCAGCCACGGGGTGAACACCGGCAGGGACGCGATCGGCCGCTGCGGGAGCCCGGCCTCGACCGCGTAGCCGTTCATCATCTGGCCGTAGCGGAGCACGTCGGGCCCGCCGATGTCGAAGGTGCGGTTGAGCGTGGCGTCCTCGAGCGACGCGGAGCCGATCAGGTAGTGCAGCACGTCGCGCACGGCGATCGGCTGGATGAAGTTGCGCACCCACTGCGGCGCGGGCATGTACGGCAGCACGTCGGTGAGGTGGCGCACCATCTCGAACGAGGTCGACCCGGAGCCGATGATCACGCCCGCCTGCAGGGCGATCGTCGGCACTCCCGACTCCATCAGGATCCGGCCCACCTCAGCGCGCGAGCGGAGGTGCTTCGAGAGCTCCTGGCCCTCGGGGTGCAGGCCGCCGAGGTAGACGATGCGGCCGACGCCGGCCGACCTCGCGGCCGTGGCGACGTTCTGCGCGGCGCGGCTCTCGACCTCCTCGAAGTGGGCGTGGTCGTTGCCCGAGCCCATCGAGTGGACGAGGTAGTAGAGGACGTCGACGCCCTCGACCGCGGCCTCCAGCGACTCCGGATCGCCGAGATCGCCCTGGGCGACCTCGACCTCCTCCGCCCACGGCACGTCGACCAGCTTGCGCGGGTCGCGCACCAGGACGCGCACCCGGAAGCCCGCCTCGAGGAGGCGCGGCGTCAGCCGGCCGCCGATGTAGCCGGTCGCGCCGGTGACGAGCGCGAGGGGGCGCGCCGAGTCGGAGGGGGTTTCGCTCATGCGGCCACGGTACGCCGATGGCCCCGGGACCTCTCCCGCTGGTGCGGGCCCGCGGCCCCTGCTAGGCGGCGGCCGGCATCCCGCTCAGTCGATGCCGAGGACCTCGCGGACCTGCACCACGTCGTGGTTCATCTGGCGGATGAGGGGCTCGACGCCCTCGTAGGCGACCTGGCCGCGGATCCGGCCGACGAACGCCACGTCGACCACGCGGTCGTAGAGGTCGAGGGTGTCGAGCGTCTGATCGAGCACGTACGCCTCGACCTGCTTGGGCGGCACCCCGACGAAGGTGGGGTTGCTGCCGACCGAGATCGCGGCGGGATGCGTGACGCCGTCGGTGGTGAGCCGGCCCGCGTAGACGCCGTCGGCCGGGATCAGGCCCTGCGACTGCGGCGAGAGGTTCGCGGTCGGGAAGCCCAGCTCGCGGCCGCGCTTCGCTCCGTGCACGACCACGCCGCGGACGACGGGCTCGTGCCCGAGCAGGCGCGTCGCGTGCTCCACGTCGCCCTCGGCCAGCAGCTCGCGGATCCAGGTGGAGGAGACGCGGCGCCCGTCCTCGGGCCGCACGTCGTCGATCAGCTCCACCTCGAATCCGTGCTGCCCGCCGAGCACGCGCAGCAGGTCGACGTCGCCCGCTCCCCGGGCGCCGAAGCGGAAGTCGGAGCCGACGAGGACCACGCGGGCCTCGAGCGCCTCCACCAGCACCTGCTCGACGAACTGCTCGGGCGAGAGCGCCCGGAACGCCTCGTCGAAGGTGAGCAGCAGCGTCGCGTCCACGCCGGTCCCGGCGAGGAGCTCGAGCTTCTGCTCGTTGCCGACCAGGACGGGCGGGCACTTCTCCGGCGCGATCACGCTGAGCGGATTGCGGTCGAAGGTGACGACGACGGCGGCGAGCCCCTGCTCGCGGGCCCGCTCGTGCAGCCGGCCGATGACGGCCCGATGCCCGGAGTGGACGCCGTCGAACTTGCCGATCGTGACGGCGGAGGGTCCGATCCCGGCCAGGTCGCCGGGGCGGGTCTCGACGCGCATCAGGCGGCCGCCCGGGCCGTGCGCCGCCCCTGCACGCGGAGCCACCAGAGACCGAGCACGGGCAGGACGAGCGGGATGAGCAGGTAGCCGGCGCCGAAGGCCGCCCACACCGTCGACTGGCGCCCGAACGGGTCGGCGCTCGCGAGCCCGAGGAGCTGCGGAGCGAGGAGGCTGAGCGCGCCGACCACGAGCACGCCCACCAGCTCGAAGGTGATCGTCACCCACGCGACCCGCTGCCAGGCGCGGCCCGGGACGATCAGGGCGACCGTCGCGACGATGTACACGACGGCCGAGAGCGCCGAGAGCGAGAACGCCAGCGGCGCCTCGTCGAACCGGTCGATGATCTGGAAGACGGAGCGCCCCGTCGCGGCGAGCGCGAGGATCCCGTAGACCACGACCAGGAGGCTGCCGATCCCGCGCGAGCGGGCGGAACGGGTCGGCTCTCCGCTCCCGGGGGCTGAGGGGACTGAGGGGTCGTGAGCGGCCCGTCCGGACGCATCGCTGGCTGGTTTCGACATCGCACGTCCATGCTAGGCGCTCGCCGGGCCGGGCCCGGTGGCGGGCCCGATCAGGCGCTCTGGAAGAACCAGATCTGGTGCATCCGGTAGACCATGACCGCGATCGAGAGGCAGGCGACGCCCAGGATCACGGTGCTCCAGCGGCTCCGCTCGATGAGCGCCCAGAACCCGGCAGCGAGCGGCAGGAGCAGCGCCGAGATCAGGTAGATGTAGTACTCCGGCAGGCTCCCCGACGGGCGGTTGCCGACCAGCGGCGACACGATCGCGACCGCCAGCTGGACGATCAGCAGCAGCTCGACGATCGCCGTCGCGCCGACCGAGACGTCCGAGGGACGGCGGGCGAGCAGCCCGAGCACGAGGCAGAGCAGGCCGGCCGCGACGGCGATCCCCACCTGGAGGATCGTGAACCACTCGATCACGAGGCGGCCGTCCGCAGGTCCTCGGTCGGGAAGTTGACGACGCTCTTGAGCTGGGTGCCGCGCCGCTCGGCGAGGCCGATCAGCCGCTCCCCCGGGCCGACCGCGGCGAGGAGGCCCTTCGCGCCCGCCACCGCCTCCGGGGCCGGGATGCGCTTGCCGTTTGCGAGATCGCCCGCCTCCTGGGCGTCGAGGCGCAGCAGGGGGAACAGCTCGCCCGCCACGAGCGTCGGCGGCAGGAGCGCGGCGGGGACGTCGAGCTCGTCGATCTCGCCGGCCTGGGCCACGGAGAAGGGGCCGACCGCGGTGCGCCGCAGCGCGGTCAGGTGGCCGCCGACTCCGAGGGACGCGCCCAGGTCGCGGGCGAGCGCGCGGATGTAGGTGCCGGAGGAGCAGGTGACGCGCACGTCCAGGTCGAGGAACCCCTCGACCGGGCGGCTCGCCAGGACGGCGAACTCCGAGACGGTCACGGGGCGGGAGGCGAGCACGACCTCCTCGCCGTCGCGGGCGCGGGCGTAGGCGCGGCGGCCGTCCACCTTGATCGCGCTGACCGTGCTCGGGACCTGCTCGATCGCTCCGGTGAGGGCCGCGATCGCGTCGGACACCGACTCCGGGGCGAGGGCCGCGACGAGGGCGGGCTCCGCCGAGGCGAGCACCTCGCCCTCCTGGTCGTCGGTGGTGGTGGAGGAGCCCAGCCGGATCGTCGCCTCGTACTGCTTGTCGAGGCCGACGAGGTAGGTGAGCAGGCGCGTCGAGGGGCCGAGACCGAGGATCATCAGCCCGGTCGCCATCGGATCGAGCGTCCCCGCATGGCCGACCTTGCGGGTCCCCGCGCGGCGGCGGGTCCGCGAGACGAGGTCGTGGCTGGTGATGCCGCCGGGCTTGTCCAGCAGGAGGATCCCGTTCGGAGCCGGGGCGGGGGTCTCGAGCACGGGTGCGAGGATACACGGACGGATCGGGAGTACCCCCGGGGTGGAGCCGGAGCCCTCGCCCGCCCGTCCTAGGCTGTCCGGATGAGGATCGCAGTACTCGGAGCAGGCGCCGTCGGCGGCACCATCGCCGCCCTTCTCGACCGCGCCGGGCACGACGTCGAGGTCACCGC
This sequence comes from Rathayibacter sp. AY1F2, assembly GCF_002930885.1. NCBI lineage: Bacteria > Bacillati > Actinomycetota > Actinomycetes > Micrococcales > Microbacteriaceae > Rathayibacter > Rathayibacter sp. AY1F2. The sequence goes on from NZ_PSVG01000001.1 coordinate 108,657, forward strand.
CCGAGGCGACCACCTCACCGCGATCCGCCGGTCGGGGATCCGGCTCGACGGGGCGTGGGGCGAGCACACCGCCTGGGTCCGCTGCGGCGAGTCCCTCGACCTGGTGCCCGATCTCGCCTTCGTCTGCACGAAAGCGCAGGACGCCGAGGACGCGCTGCGCACCAACCGCCGCACGGTCGACGGCACCCTCGTCGTCGTCGTCCAGAACGGACTGGACGGGCTCACCGCGGCGGCCCGGCAGGTGCGCGACGCCCGGCTCGTGGGTGCTCTCGCCCTCTTCGCCGCGAGCCACCTCGAACCCGGCCGCGTCACCGTCACGGCTCCTGCCACGACCACGCTCGGCGTCCCCGGCCGCCCGGCCGACGACGACGTGCGACGGGCCGCCGCCGTGCTCGGCGAGGCGGTCCCCACCGCCGTCACCGACGACTTCACCGGAGCGCAGTGGACGAAGCTGCTGATCAACGAGGTCAACGCCCTGCCCGCGATCACCGGGCTCTCGGTCCAGGAGACGATCGACGATCCGGGGCTGCGGCGCGTCCTCGCCCGGTCGATGCGCGAGGCCGCCCGGACGGGCTTCGCGTCTGGCGTCCGCTTCGGCTCGCTGCAGGGACTCTCGAACACGTCCGTCCGCGCCCTGGCCGCCGCTCCCCTGCCCCTGGTCGAGCTGCTCCCCCGCCGGATGGCCGCGCGGATGGGCGAGGTGCCGAACCCCGGGTCGACGCTGCAGAGCGTCCGCCGCGGAGTGCCGAGCGAGATCGACCACCTGGCCGGGGCCGTGGTCCGCACCGCTCACCGCGGCGGGCGCGAGGCACCGGTCAACCAGCTGCTGGTCGACCTGGTGCACGAGGTCGAGGGGGCGGGCGCCTTCGTGCCGCCGGCGGAGGTCGTGCGCCGCGCCGCCCTGGTCTGAGCCCGCGGCCCTGTCGGACGGACGCCGCCCGCGGCGGCGGCCTCCGTCCCGAGGCTCAGCAGGAGTCGGCGAAGAGGCGCCGGGGCTGCTCCGGATCGCGGACGTCGACGAGGATCCCCGCCAGCCGGCGCGGGTCCGTCGTGGCGCGGTACGCCGCGTCCACCGGCGGCTCCTGCGTGTCGAGGCGGATGCTGGTGCTCCACGCTCCGCGCAGCTCCGGCCGGAGGACGAACTCGCCGTCGACGAGCAGCACCGCGTCGCGGCCGGCGGTCCGCCAGCGCGCCTGCCGCGCCTCGTCGCGCACTGCGTCGAAGCCCGCCAGCACGAACCCGGTGCTGCCGCCGAGGGTGAACGGATCGAGCAGCACGCGGCGCAGGAGCTCGTAGTCGTACCCGGCCGCGTAGGAGCGCTGCTCGTCGGGCACGGCGGGGTCGTCCCGATCGGCGCGGGGACGTCGGAAGTCGGCGAGGTGCGCGACGATCGCGTCCTTGCCGGCCCGGCGGAGCGCCTCCGCGAGGTCGACCGCGAACGCCGCGCTCACCGCGGGGTCGTCGCCGTCGATCCCGACCTTGACCCGTCCGCGCCCGTAGTTGTGCAGCACCTCCGCCGCGAGAGCGTCGAGCACATCGGCCTTCTGCGGAGCCCACCTGGTCATCCGCCCACGATACGCGCCGCCGCCTAGTGTGGGCTGATGCCCTCCGACCCTCTCGCCGACGCGATCACCGCCTGGTTCCGCACGAGCGCCCGCGACCTGCCGTGGCGCCGCGAGGGCTTCCCCGCCTGGGGCACGCTCGTCAGCGAGTTCATGCTGCAGCAGACCCCGGTGGTCCGCGTCGTCCCGCGTCTGGCGGAGTGGCTGGAGCGCTGGCCGACACCCTCCGCGCTCGCCGCCGTCCCGCCCGGCGAGGCGGTGCGCGCCTGGCAGTCCCTGGGCTACCCGCGGCGGGCCCTGCGCCTGCACGCCTGCGCCGTGGCGATCGCCGAGGAGCACGGCGACGTGGTCCCCGACGACGTCGAGACCCTCCTCGCGCTGCCCGGCATCGGCGACTACACCGCCCGCGCCATCGCCGTGTTCGCCTACGGGAGGCGGCACCCCGTGGTCGACACCAACGTCCGCCGGGTCCTCGCGCGCGCGGTCGACGGAGCGGCGGAGCCCGGCCCGCCCCGCGCGAGGGCCGACCTCGCCGCGATGTCGGCGCTGCTGCCCGAGTCGCTCTCCGAGGCGGCGGCCTTCAACGCGGGCGCGATGGAGCTGGGGGCGGTCGTCTGCACCGCCCGCGCTCCGCGCTGCGACGAGTGCCCGATCCGCGACCTCTGCCGCTGGCGGGCGGAGGGGTACCCCGAGCACACCGGGCCCGTGAAGGCGAAGCAGAAGCGGTTCGAGGGCTCGGACCGCCAGGTCCGCGGCCTCATCCTCGCCGAGCTGCGCGCCGCGCACGGCCCGGTCACCGCGGCCGAGGTGGAGTCTCTCTGGCCGGACGCCGACCAGCGCGGTCGCGCCCTGGCCGGGCTCCTCGCCGACGGCCTGGCGACGGGCGGCCCGGAGGACGGCTACCTCCTCCCCGGCTCCTGAGGGCCCGTCGACCGCCGTCCGCGTCGGAGGAGGCGGGTAGGGTCGGCGCCGTGACCGGTCGCCGCCTCCGCCTCCCCCGCCCCGACGCCGCCGTCGAGCGCGCCCTCGACGTCGACCTCGCCCAGGACGTCCAGCGCGCCCTCGCCGCGGTCCGCGTCGAGAACGACCTGCCCGGCCCGTTCCCGCCGGCCGCGCTGGCCGAGGCCGAGCACGCGGACGCCGGAGCGGACGACGAGGACCGCGTCGACCGGACGGACCTCCCCTTCGTGACGATCGACCCGCCCGGCTCGCTCGACCTGGACCAGGCCCTCCACCTGGAGCGCACGTCGGAGGGCGTCGTCCTCCGCTACGCCATCGCGGACGTGCCCGCGGTCGTCCGCACCGGCGGAGCGCTCGACGCCGAGACGCGCCGCCGCGGCCAGACCTACTACCTCCCGGACGGCCGCGTCCCGTTGCACCCCGCGGTCCTCTCCGAGGGGACCGCGTCGCTCCTGCCGGACGAGACGCGCCGAGCGCTGGTCTGGACGCTGACCCTCGACGAGCGGGCGGAGCCGCGCTCGGTGCACCTCGAGCGGGCGCTCGTCCGCAGCGTGGCCCGGCTCGACTACGAGGGCGTGCAGCGCAGCGTCGACGCGGGCGATCCGCACCCCTCCCTCGCCCTGCTCCCCTGGTTCGGACGCGAGCGCCTGGCGCGCGAGGCCGAGCGTGGAGGAGCGAGCCTGACGCTGCCCGAGGAGGAGATCGTCGCCGTCGACGGCGGCTACCGGGTCGAGCGCCGCGCTCCCCTGGCCGTCGAGGGCTGGAACGCCCAGGTCTCGCTGCTGACCGGTATGGCGGCGGCGACGATGATGCTCGACGCGGGGGTGGGCATCCTCCGGACCATGCCCGAGGCCGACCCCGCCACCGTCGCGGCCTTCCGCTCCCGAGCCGCGGCGCTCGGCGTCCCGTGGCCCGAGGAGGAGGCCTACGGCGCCTACCTGCGCCGCCTCGACACCGACGACCCCGCCCAGCTCGCCATCATGTACGCCGCGGCGACCCTGTTCCGCGGCGCCGGCTACACCGCCTTCGACGGCGCCCCGCCGGAGCATCCCGCGCAGGCGGCTCTCGCCGCGCCGTACGCGCACGTCACCGCGCCCCTGCGGCGCCTGGTCGACCGGTTCGGCCTCGCCGTCTGCCTCGCGGTGTCCCGGGGCGGAACGATCCCGTCGCAGCTGCGCGAGGCGCTGCCCCTGCTCCCGCCGCTCCTCGCCGCGAGCGACCGCCGGGCCGGAGCCGCCTCCCGTGCGGCGACCGCGATCGTCGAGGCCGCCGTCCTCCGCGGCCGCGAAGGAGCCTCCTTCAGCGGGATCGTCGTCTCCTCGGCGCGCACCCGCTCCTCGGTCCAGCTGCTCGACCCGGAGATCACCGTCGACCTCCCGGCCCCGCTCGAGCCGGGAGCCCGTGTCGTCGTCGTCCTGGAATCGGTCGACGTCGCCACGGGCTCCGCGGTGTTCGGGCTCGGCGCCTAGTCCTCGTCGTCCTCGCGGGGCTTCACATAGGGGTCGGCCTCGCCGGCGTAGTCCGCCTGAGCGGCGAGCGACTGCACCTGCGAGTCCTGGCTGCGCGCGGCGGCGAGCAGGTCCTCGATGTGCTTCGCGTTCTCGGGCACCGCGTCGAGGATGAACTCGAGCGACGGCGTGAGCCGGGACGTGATGTTCCTGCCCACCTCGGTGCGGAGCATGCCGGTGGCGGCCTTGAGAGCCGCGGCCGAATCGGCGCGCTCCTCATCGGTGCCGTAGACCGTGTAGAACACCGAGGCGTGCTGCAGGTCGCCGGTCACCTGGACATCGGTGATGGTGACGAAGCCGAGGCGCGGGTCGCGGAGACCGCGCTCGAGCCGCTTCGCGACGATCACCTGGATACGTTCGGCGAGCTTCCTCGCCCGGGCCGGATCTGCCATGGCTGGTCCTCACATCTCTCTCGGCGAACCGTTCAGCTCGCCATTCAACCACTCTCCGCCCGGACGACCGGTCGCGTTTGAGGGGGCCTTGCTTCTGGGGCGTGATGCCCCTCGACCGCGCGTCATCGACGGCGCGGGTGGGGTGCCTTCTCGCGGCTCCCTCCCGTGGGCCTGCGGCCCGCCCGCCAGGCCCGGCCAGGAGCCGCGAGAAGGCACCGCACCCGTGCCCGCGATCGGAGGGAGTGCGGGTCCGCCCCCCGGATCCTCGGGGACCGGGGCGGGAAGGCTCAGGTGCTGGATCGGGAGCCGGACATCGCCCGCAGGCTCGCTGCTCACGAGCTGCTCGCTCAGCGGGCGCACCCACCGAGACGGGAGCGCCTGATCTTCGACGGCCTTCCACGCCCGGAGGTGCGGAAGCGCCCTCTGGAGGGTGCGCACCTCCGGGACACGGGCCGCCCCCGATTCCTCCCGCAGGGCGCGAGAGGACGAGAGTCCCCTCCCGATCCCGCACGAACAGCGCCGTGAGACGCCGGAAGGCCCGGGCGGACCCGGGCCTTCCAGTGGAGCGGATCAGCCTCGCGGCTTCTCCTTCATCTCGATCGTCTCGATCTCGTCGCCGATCTGGATGTCGTTGTACTTTCCGAGACCGATACCGGCCTCGTAGTCCGTACGGACCTCCGTGACGTCGTCCTTGAAGCGACGCAGCGACTCGATGGCCAGGTTGTCCCCGACCACGACGCCGTCACGGATGACGCGCGCCTTCGAGTTGCGGGTGATCGTGCCGGAGCGGACGATGACACCCGCGATGTTGCCGAACTTGGAGGAGCGGAACACCTCGCGGATCTCGGCGACACCGGACTGGACCTCCTCGAACTCGGGCTTGAGCATGCCCGTGAGCGAGTTCTCGACCTCTTCGATCGCGTTGTAGATGACCGAGTAGAAGCGGATGTCCACTCCTTCTCGAGCAGCGCGCTCGCGGGCCTTCGGGTCGGGGCGGACGTTGAAGCCCACGATGATCGCGTTGTCGATCGTCGCGAGGTTGACGTCCGACTCCGTGATCGCACCGACACCGCGGTGGATGATGCGCAGCTGCACCGAGTCGTCGACCTCGATCTTGACGAGCGACTCCTCCAGCGCCTCGACGGCACCGGACACGTCGCCCTTGATGATGAGGTTGAGCGACTCGACCTTGCCCTCCTCGAGAGCACGGGTGAAGTCCTCGAGCGAGATGCGCTTGCGGGCCTTGGCCAGCAGGGCGTTGCGCTGAGCGGCTTCGCGCTTCTCGGCGATCTGACGGGCCGTGCGGTCCTCCTCGGTGACGAGGAAGGTGTCGCCGGCGCGGGGCACGGACGAGAGTCCCTGCACCTGCACCGGACGCGACGGCACGGCTTCGAGGACGGCGTTGCCGTTCTCGTCCGCCATCGCACGGACGCGGCCGTAGGCCGTTCCGGCGACGATCGCGTCTCCGACGCGCAGCGTTCCCGACTGGATGAGCACGGTCGCGACCGCACCGCGTCCCTTGTCGAGCTTCGCCTCGATCGCGACTCCGCGCGCCTCCTTGTTGGGGTTGGCGCGCAGGTCGAGACCGGCGTCCGCGGTGAGCAGCACGGCGTCCAGGAGGTCCTGGATGCCGGTGCCCGCGCGAGCCGACACGTCGACGAACATGACGTCTCCGCCGTACTCCTCGGCGACGAGCCCGAACTCGGTGAGCTGCTGGCGCACCTTGGCCGGGTTGGCGTCGGGCTTGTCCACCTTGTTCACCGCGACCACGATCGGCACGTTGGCCGCCTGGGCGTGGTTCAGCGCCTCGATGGTCTGCGGCATGATGCCGTCGTCCGCCGCGACCACGAGGATCGCGATGTCCGTGACCTGGGCACCGCGGGCTCGCATGGCGGTGAACGCCTCGTGACCCGGGGTGTCGATGAAGGTGATCGGGCGCTCGATGCCCTCGTGCTCCGCGACGACCTGGTACGCACCGATGTGCTGCGTGATGCCGCCCGCCTCGCCGGCGACGACGTTGGCGTTGCGGATCGCGTCGAGCAGGCGCGTCTTTCCGTGGTCGACGTGACCCATGACGGTGACGACCGGCGGACGGATCTCGAGGTCCTCGTCCGTCTCGTCGTCGAGCTCCTGCTCGAGGTCGAGACCGAAGCCCTCGAGGAGCTCCTTGTCCTCGTCCTCGGGCGAGACGACCTGGATCTTGAAGCCGAGCTCGGAGCCGAGCACCTCGAAGGTGGCCTCGTCGAGCGACTCGGTCGCCGTCGCCATCTCGCCGAGGGCGAAGAGGACGGTGACCAGGTTGCCGGGGGGCACCGGCACGCCGGTCATGGCCTCGATCTTGTCGGCGAAGTCCGAGATCGACGCGCCGCGGCGCAGACGGATGACCGTCCTGCCGTCGCCGCGGGGGACGCTGACGCCGCCGAGCGACGGGGCCTCCCTGAGCTCGAACTCCTGACGCTTCGTGCGCTTGGACTTCCGGGCCTTGCTCTTGCCGCCGCCGCGACCGAAGGCTCCTGCGGTTCCACCGCCGGGGCCGCGACCGCGACCGCCGCCGCCACCGGGACGCGGGGCGAAGCCGCCACCGGCACCGGGAGCGCCGCCGGGGCGCTGGAAGCCGCCGCCGGCCGGACGACCGGCACCGCCGGGACGTCCTGCTCCGCCGCCGGGTCCGCCGGGACGCTGGCCGAAGCCGGCGGGGCGCTGGCCCATGCCGGGTCCGCCGGGTCGGGGCGCGCCGGGGCGCGGAGCAGCCGGGCGGGGGATGTTGCCCGGGGTCGGACGCGATCCCATGCCCTGCGAGCTGGCGAAGGGGTTGTTGCCGGGGCGCGGGGCGGCGGGACGCTGTCCCATGCCCTGGTTGCTGGCGAACGGGTTGTTGCCCGGGCGCGGGGTGCCGCCGGGGCGGTTGGAGCCGCCCGAGGCGCCGCCGGGGCGCGGGGTGTTCGCGGCGGGAGCCGGACGCGGGGTCACGGGCTTGGGTCCGCCGGGGGTCGCGCCGGACGCCGGCTTCTCGGCGGCGGCCGGAGCCGCGGGGGCCTCGGTCGGAGCCGGAGCGGCGGCCTCGGCGGGCGCGTCCTTGGCTGCCTGAGCGCGCTGAGCGGCCGCGGCCTCCTGGGCGGCCTGAGCCTGGGCCTGGCGCTCGGCGACCGACATCGGCGGTGCCGGCGCCGGAGCGGGCGGCTTGGCCGGTCCGGGCGTGGGCGCGGACGGACGCGCGCCGGAGGGGCGCGGGGCCCCGGGACGGGCGCCGGCGGCGGGGGCGGCCGGGGTCGCCGACGCTCCCGCGGAGGAACCGCCCTGGCCCTGGAGGGCCTGGCGGAGCTTGCGCGCCACCGGGGGTTCGATGCTCGAGGACGGGCCCTTGACGAACTCGCCGAGCTCCTTCAACTTCGCAAGTGCGACCTTGCTATCGACACCCAGTTCGGATGCGATCTCGTGTACGCGTGGTTTTGCCACTTCTCTCCTGTCTTGGGCCTGCACCCAAGACGGGGGCAGGCGTCACGAACGGACGGGTCTCATTTCGAGCCGCTCATCAGTCTTCGCTCATGATCAGTTCACGGGCCGTTCTGCCTGTTCTCTATGGTGTGATCGTGCGCTGCTCCGGCCCCTCCGGTCGAGGGGCCGAGCCGGTCGGATCGTGCGATGTACTGCTCCAGCTCGCTCGCGTCCACGCTCTCGCGTGTCCGGAACGCTCTTCCGAACGCGCGGCGCTTGACCGCGAGCTCGTAGCAGTCGGCTGTGTCGTGGAGCCACGCTCCCCGACCAGGACGGACGGCACGCGGGTCTACCGCGAGGACGTTCGAGTGGAGGACCAGCCTCAGAAGAGAGGCCCGGGGGGCGCGCAGACGGCAGCCGACGCACGTTCTGACGGCTTCCACTCTACTCCCTCCCCTCCGGGACCGCTCCCCCGCACGGCCGATGCTCGGGGATCACTCCCCGTCCATCACCGAATCGGGCTGGATGTCGATCTTCGCGCCGGTCAGCTTGGCGGCGAGGCGGGCGTTCTGGCCCTCCTTGCCGATGGCGAGCGAGAGCTGGTAGTCGGGGACGAGCGCGCGGACGGCCTTGAGGCTCTGGTCGATCACGAACGCGCTGGTCACCTTGGCGGGCGAGAGCGCGCTGGCGACGAAGGTCGGCAGGTCGGAGGAGTAGTCGACGATGTCGATCTTCTCGTTGTTGAGCTCGGCGGTCACCGCGCGCACGCGCTGGCCGAGCTCGCCGATGCAGGCGCCCTTGGCGTTCACGCCGGGCTCGGTCGCGCGCACCGCGATCTTGGTGCGGTGGCCGGCCTCGCGGGCGAGGGAGACGATCTCCACCACGCCGGACGCGATCTCGGGGACCTCGAGGGCGAACAGCTTGCGCACCAGCGACGGGTGGGTGCGGGACACCTGGACCGACGGGCCCTTGGGTCCGCGGCCGACGCTCGTGACGTAGACGCGGATGCGGCGTCCGTGGCTGTAGTCCTCGCCGGGCACCTGCTCCTCGGGCGAGAGGATCGCCTCGATGGAGCCGAGGTCGACGTGGATCATCCGCGGGTTGGGGCCCTGCTGGATGACGCCGGCGACGATGTCGCCCTCGCGGCCCTTGAACTCGCCGAGCACGTGCTCGTCGGCGATGTCGCGCAGGCGCTGGTTGATGACCTGCTTCGCGGCGAAGGCGGCGATGCGGCCGAAGTCGCGCGGGGAGTCCTCGGCCTCGCCCACGACGGCGCCCTCCTCGTCGAGCTCGGGCACGAAGACCGAGACGTGACCGGTCTTGCGGTCGAGGTGCACGCGCGCGTCGACGGCGGTGGCCTTGTCGGCGTCGTCGGCCTGGCCGATGTGCTTGAGGTAGGCGGTCAGGATCGCCTGCTCGATGATCTGCACGAGTTCCTCGAAGGGGATCTCGCGCTCGCGCTCCATGAGTCGCAGAACGCTCAGGTCGATGTCCACGGGCGGGCCTTTCTCTCTATTCACTTGGATGCCGCGGTGGTGACCGCGGTCGTTCGCCTGCCGGGCTCTCACCCGGATCAGCCCTCAAGGGTACCCGACGCGGCCCGGGGTTCCACCCGCGGTTCCTGCCGAGGCACGGAGGGCCCCGCCTGCCGCGGGAAGCGGTGGCGGGGCCCTCGGCGTGTCGGGTCTAGGCGCCCAGCCGGGCGAGCGCCTCGGCGACCGGGAGCTGCTCGCGCTCGCCGGACCGGCGGTCCCACAGCTCGACGATCCCGTCTGCCGCTCCTCGCCCCGCGATGACGATCACGGGCACCCCGATCAGCTCGGCGTCGCCGAACTTGACGCCGGGCGAGACCTTCGGGCGGTCGTCGATCAGCACGTCGCGGGCGGCGGCCTCGAGGGAGGCGCCGACCGACTCGGCGAGCTCGAGAGCCGCCGCGTCCTTGCCGGTCGCGATGACGTGCACGTCGAACGGCGCGACGTTCGCGGGCCACAGCAGTCCGCGGTCGTCGTGGGTGGCCTCGGCGATGATGGCGAGGATGCGGGTCACGCCGATGCCGTAGGAGCCCATCGTGACGGTGACGAGCTTTCCGTTCTCGTCGAGCACCTTCAGCCCGAGGACGTCGGCGTACTTGCGGCCGAGCTGGAAGACGTGGCCGATCTCCATGCCGCGGGCGGTCTCGATCGGGCCCGAGCCGTCGGGCGCCTCGTCGCCGGTGCGGACGTCCGCGACCTCGACGGTGGCGTCGCCGTGGAAGTCGCGGCCGGCGACCAGGTCGAGGACGTGCTGCCCGGAGACGTTGGCCCCGGTGATCCAGGCGGTGCCGTCGACCACGCGCGGGTCGAGCAGGTAGCGGACGCCGGTCGCCGACTCCTCGCCCAGGACGGCTCCCTCGGCCGACCAGGGTCCGATGTAGCCCTTGACCAGTCCGGGGTGCTTCGCGAAGTCCTCCGCCGTGGCGGCCTCGACCTCGGCCGGGGTGAACGCCACTTCGGCGCGCTTGAGGTCGACGTCGCGGTCGCCGGGCAGGCCGACGATCACGAGCTCGCGGGTGCCGTCGAGCGCGGTGAGCGCGAGGACGACGTTCTTCAGGGTGTCGGCGGCGGTCCAGGCGCGGCCGTCGGGGCGGGGCTGCGTCGCGTTCGCCAGGTCGACCAGGGTCTGGATGGTCGGGGTGTCGGGCGAGTCGAAGACGCGCGCCTCGGGCAGGCCCTCGACGGGCAGCGCCGCGGGGACGGGCGTGCGGTACGCCTCGACGTTCGCCGCGTACCCTCCCGCCGACCGGACGAAGGTGTCCTCGCCGACGGGGGTGGGGTGCAGGAACTCCTCGCTCCGGGAGCCGCCCATCGCTCCGGCGTCGGCCTGCACGATCACGTACTCCAGGCCCAGACGGGCGAAGATCCGCTCGTAGGCGTCGCGCTGGCGCTGGTAGCTCGCGTCGAGGCCGGCGTCGGTGTAGTCGAAGGAGTACGCGTCCTTCATCGTGAACTCGCGGCCGCGCAGGAGGCCCGCGCGGGGCCGCGCCTCGTCCCGGTACTTGTCCTGGATCTGGTAGATCGACAGGGGCAGGTCCTTGTAGGAGGAGTAGAGGTCCTTCACGAGCAGCGTGAAGAACTCCTCGTGCGTGGGAGCCAGCATGTAGTCGGCGTCCTTGCGGTCCTTCAGGCGGAACACGCCGTCGCCGTACTCGGTCCAGCGGCCCGAGAGCTCGTAGGGCTCGCGGGGCAGGAGCGCGGGGAAGTGCACCTCCTGGGCGCCGGCGGCCTCCATCTCCTCGTGGATGATCCGCTCGATGCGGCGCTTGACGCGCAGTCCCAGCGGCAGCCAGGCGAAGACGCCGGGCGCCTGACGGCGGATGTAGCCCGCGCGGACGAGGAGGCGGTGGCCCGCGACCTCGGCGTCGGCGGGATCCTCCCGGAGCGTGCGGACGAACAGATGCGAGAGACGGGTGACCACGAGGGACGATCCTATCCGCTGCGCTCCCCCGGCTCGCGAGGGCGCCGGGAGCCTCAGTCGGGGATCCGCGAGAAGACGACCGCTCCGCCCGTGCCGTCCAGCAGCACGTCGTCGGGGGTGCCGCCGATCGTCATCGGGCCGGAGAGGAGCGCCCGGAGCCGGATGGCCTCGGGGCTCGGCGTGTCGGAGCAGGTGTCGGAGCCGGTCACCTCGTCGCCGGGGATCAGCACGCCGTCGTCGATCCGGTAGGCGGCGCTGACCACGAGGCAGCCGGTGCCGACGACCAGGGTCGGCGCACCCCCGACGCTCTCGGAGCGGAGGCGGACGCGGGCGTCCTCGACCCAGGCCGTGTACGGGGTCTCCCCTTCGGCCGCGGTCAGCACCCAGCGGTCGCAGCCGAAGGGGTCCTGCGGGCTGCGGCTGTCGATGCACTCGCCGGCCTCGGAGGACGGGCCGCTGCGGAGCGCGGCGACACCGGAGGCGAGGAGCGCGGCGGCGACGACCACGAGCGCGAGGCGCAGTGCGGGGCGGACCACGTCGATCCGCCCCGCGCCGTCAGTTCGCGCCGACGGTGACGACCGGGGCTCCGGTCGAGGTGTCGTCGGCCGGCATCTCGGCGGCCAGGCGGTTGGCCTCCTCGATGAGGGTCTGGACGATCTCGGCCTCGGGGACGGTCTTGATGACCTCGCCCTTGACGAAGATCTGGCCCTTGCCGTTGCCGGAGGCGACGCCCAGGTCGGCCTCGCGGGCCTCGCCGGGTCCGTTGACGACGCAGCCCATGACGGCGACGCGCAGCGGGACGCTCATGCCCTCGAGGCCGGCGGTGACGTCGTTGGCGAGCGTGTAGACGTCGACCTGCGCGCGGCCGCAGCTGGGGCAGGAGACGATCTCGAGCTTGCGCTCGCGGAGGTTCAGCGACTGGAGGATCTGCAGGCCGACCTTGACCTCCTGCGCGGGCGGGGCCGAGAGGGACACGCGGATGGTGTCGCCGATGCCCTCGCCGAGGAGGATGCCGAAGGCGGTGGCGGACTTGATGGTCCCCTGGAACTCGGGGCCGGCCTCGGTGACGCCGAGGTGGAGGGGCCAGTCGCCGCGCTCGGCGAGCTGGCGGTAGGCCTTCACCATGACGACGGGGTCGTTGTGCTTGACCGAGATCTTGAAGTCGTGGAAGTCGTGCTCCTCGAAGAGGCTGGCCTCCCAGACGGCGCTCTCGACGAGGGCCTCGGGGGTGGGCTTGCCGTACTTCTGCAGGATGCTCGGCTCGAGCGAGCCGGCGTTGACGCCGATGCGGATCGAGACGCCGGCGGCCTTCGCGGCGGCGGCGATCTTGCCGACCTGGTCGTCGAACTTGCGGATGTTGCCGGGGTTCACGCGGACCGCGGCGCAGCCGGCGTCGATCGCGGCGTAGACGTAGTTGGGCTGGAAGTGGATGTCGGCGATGACCGGGATCTGGCTCTTCTTGGCGATGATCGGCAGCGCCTCCGCGTCGTCGCGGCTCGGCACCGCGACGCGGACGATGTCGCAGCCGGACGCGGTGAGCTCGGCGATCTGCTGGAGGGTCGCGTTGATGTTCGTCGTCGGTGTGGTGCACATCGACTGGACGCTGACCTGCGCGTCACCGCCCACGAGCACCTTGCCCACCTTGATCTGGCGGGACTTGCGGCGGGGGGCGAGGGTCATGGGGACCTTGGGAAGACCCAGATTCACTGCTGGCACGCGCCCCATCGTACGCGCGCCGCGGTACCCCTCGTCCGCTCGCCGCACCTTCCCAGCCGCCGCCCCTCCTGCGGGCCTCGGAACCCGCCCACCGCACCTGCTCTCAGCCCGAGACCGCACGACGATCCGCGGTCGCCTCGCTCCCGAGCCGAACCGCCGATCCCGTCCGAGCGATTCACCGCAGACGCTGCCAGCCCGCTCCCTTCACAGAGCGGACCGCGCCACGCCGGTCAGCGACCGCCCTGCCACCCCCGAGGCGAACGGGTGAATCGCGTCCCAGCGATTCGCCCCAGCCGTCCGCACCCCGCTCCACCCACGCCCCCACCCCGAGAAACCGACCGCGCCACGCCGGGCGAGGCCCGGCGTGGAATCCAACTCAGAACAGCGTGATCGGCTTGACGATGTCGGCGTAGATGAGGAGGGCGCTCATGCCGCCAAGGACGAGGACGACGACGTAGGTGAGCGGGAGCAGGCGGGCGATGTCGACGGGGCCGGGGTCGCGGCGTCCGAAGAGCTTGGCGATCCGGCGGCGCAGGCCCTCCCAGAGGGCGCCGGCGATGTGGCCGCCGTCCATGGGGAGCAGCGGCACCAGGTTGAAGACGAGGAGGGCGATGTTGAGCGAGGCGAGGACGCCGACCATCGTCTGCACCTTCGACACGACGGGGAGCTGGTCGGAGGCGGCGATCTCGCCCGCGATCCGGCCGACTCCGACGACGCTGATCGGGCCGTTGGCGTCGCGCGCCTCCGAGCCGAACGCCGCCTGGGCGACGTCGATGAGGCGCTGCGGCAGGTTGAGGATCACATGGGCGACGCTGGTGATGTTCGACCAGACCGTCTCGGGCACCGCGGTGACCGGCTGCTGCGCGAGGGCCGACGTGGGCGAGATGCCGATGAAGCCGACCGTCTGCGTCTCGATCGCACCGGAGGCGTCGGTGACGGGGGCGCCGTTCGCGTCGGTCACCGCGACCTCGTTCTCGGCGGGGGTGATCGTGAGGGTCAGCGGGGCGCCGTCGCGCTGGACGGACACGCTGAGCGGGACGCCCGCGGAGCGCTGGATGATCGGGGTCAGGTCGTTCCAGGTGCTCACCGGAGTGCCGTCGATCGCCGTGATCGTGTCGCCCGGCAGCAGGCCCGCCGCGGCTCCGGGTGCCAGCGGGTCGTCGGCGGTGCAGGTCGCGGTCGCGCGCTGCGACTCCGGGACCACGCACTGCGAGACCGCGGCGAGGGTGCTGGTGCTCTGCGGGATCCCGATGCCGCAGAGGAGGACGGTGAAGAGGACCGTGGCGATCACGAGGTTCATGAAGGGGCCGCCGGCCATGACGATCACGCGCTTCCACACGGGGAGCCGGTAGAACGCGCGGTGGTCCTCGCCGTCGCCGATCGTCTCGGCGCTGGCGGCGCGGGCCTCGTCGATCATCGTGGCGTAGGCGCCGCGCCGGGGCTCCTCGAGCTGGGCCTCGGAGGACGCCAGGCCGTTGAAGAAGCCGGTGCTCGACTCCGTGGGCCGGTCCCCCGGGTGCTTCGGCGGGTACATGCCGATCATGGCGATGTAGCCGCCGAGCGGGATCGCCTTGACGCCGTACTCCGTCTCGCCTCGGCGCCGGGAGAAGAGGGTCGGCCCGAACCCGATCATGTACTGCGTGACCTTGACCCCGAACAGCTTGGCGGGGAGCAGGTGCCCGACCTCGTGCAGGGCGATGGAGAGGGCGACGCCGACGGCGATGATGACGACGCCGAGGACGAAGAGCAGCACGGATTCCACCGACACACTGTAGGCCGGGCCCGCCCGTCCACGCTGGGGTGCGCCTGCACGGATCCGATGAACTCCGCGGCCGAGAGGATCAGCGGCGCGACGTCCGCCGACAAGGATCCGCGGAAACGGAGCCCGTCCGGATGACCCCTGGTCAGACTCCGGCGATCCGCTCGTCCGCCGTGCGGCGCGCCCACTCCTCCGCCGCGGCCAGCGACTCGCGGGTCAGCGTGCCGTCGACGCTGTGCGCGTCGACCACCGCCTCCACCGTCTCGAGGATGTCGAGGTAGCCGATCCGCCCCGCGTGGAACGCCTGCACGGCCTGCTCGTTCGCCGCGTTGAACACGGCCGGGTAGGAGGCGCCCGCCTCCCCGACGCGCTTCGCGAGCCGGACCGAGGGGAACGCCTCCTCGTCCAGCGGCTCGAACGTCCAGGAGTGGGAGCGGGTCCAGTCGAGCGGGACGCCGACCCCGGCGACGCGGTGCGGCCAGTCGAGGCCGAGCGAGATCGGGAGCCGCATGTCCGGCGGCGAGGCCTGGGCGATCGTCGAGCCGTCGACGTACTCGACCATCGAGTGGATCACCGACTGCGGGTGCACGGTGACGTCGATCCGGTCGTAGGGGACGTCGAAGAGCAGGTGCGCCTCGATCACCTCGAGCCCCTTGTTGACCAGGGTGGAGGAGTTGGTCGTGACGACCAGGCCCATGTCCCAGGTCGGGTGCGCGAGCGCCTGCGCCGGGGTGACGTCGCGGAGGGAGGCGCGGTCGCGTCCCCGGAACGGCCCGCCGGACGCGGTCAGCACGAGGCGGCGGACCTCGCGGTGCTCGCCCGCGAGGAGGGCCTGGGCGATCGCGGAGTGCTCGGAGTCGACCGGCACGATCTGGCCGGGACCGGCGAGCGAGGTGACGAGCTCGCCGCCGACGATCAGCGACTCCTTGTTGGCGAGGGCGAGCGTCCTGCCCTCCTCGAGCGCCGCGAGCGTCGGGCCGAGCCCCACCGAGCCGGTGATCCCGTTCAGCACGACGTCCGCGTCGACCGAGCGGATCAGCTGCTCGGCCTCCTCCGCGCCGAACGCCGTGTGCTCGACGCCGAACGCGGACGCCTGCTCGGCGACCGCCGCCCGGTTCGAGCCGGCGGCGAGGCCGACGACCTCGAACCGCTCGCGGTTCGCGCCGATGACGTCGAGAGCCTGCGTGCCGATGGACCCGGTCGAGCCGAGGATGATGACCCTGCGCATCCGCCCATCCTGGCACGGAGCGCCCAGCGCCTCCCGGTCAGCTGATGGCGAGGATGTCGACCACGAAGACGAGGGTGTCGGTCCCGCTGATCCCCGCGTTCTGGTTGCCCTGGTCGCCGTAGCCCTTCGACGGCGGGATGGTGACCAGCACCTGCGAGCCGACGGTCTGGCCGACCACGGCCTCCTTGAAGCCCTCGATCACGTCGCCGGTGCCGAAGGCGGCGGGAGCGGGCTTCCCCCAGCTCTGGTCGAACACCTCGCCGGTGCCCCAGACCACGCCCTGGTACTGCACGATCAGCTGGTCGCCGTCGGCCACGGTCGCGCCGCTCCCCTTCTTGAGGACGGCGAGCTGCAGGTCGGCGGGCGGGTCGGTCGAGGGGATGGTGACGGTGGGCGCCCCGTCCTCGGCGAGCGCCACCGTCGGCAGGCCGTCGACCGGGGGCTGCGGCTCGCCGTCGGCGGCGGTCGGCACGATCTGCTCGACGTCGATCACCATGACGATCGAGTCGGTCGCGGCGATGCCGAACTGGCTCTGCCCGGCGTCGCCGAACGCGTCGGCCGGGGGAACGACGGCGACGACGCGCGAGCCGACGGTCGCGCAGTTGACGGCCTTCACGAGACCGGCGAGGTACTGGTCGGTGTCGACCTCGAAGGCCGCGCGGCCACCGGACGCGTAGCTGCTCGCCGAGAACTCGGCACCGCTCGTCCCGTTGTAGAGCGTGTAGTCGACCAGCACGGTGTCACCCTCGGCGACCTCCTCGCCGGTGCCCTCGATCGCGACGGAGCGCTCGGTGGCGTCCACGCTGACCGGGCTGGGGAACACGGTGACCGGCTTGGTGGCGAAGTCGCCGCTGGTCTGCACTGCGGCGGTCGCCTCGCCCTCGGTCGCGCAGCCGAGCGGGGTGGCGGAGGCGGACGGCGCTGCATCCGGCTCCCCGGGGGTGCAGGCCGCCAGGCTCAGGGAGGCGCCGAGGACGGCGAGGATCGCGAGGGTTCTGCGCACAGGGGCACCTTTCGTGACCGGCGGCGGCCGGTGGACGTTCGGGGATCGCCTCCATCCTGCACGGCGCGCCTCGCAACGCGCTGGGTGCGGGTCCTCGAACGGTCCCAGGCCTACCATCGGGGCATGCGTGAATTCTCGGTCCCCCAGTCCCGAGAGCTCGTCACCGAGCTCCCCGGCCCGCGCTCCGTCGCCCTCCAGGAGCGCCGCGTCGCCAGCGTCTCCCGCGGCGCCGGGACGCTCGCGAACATCTACATGGACCACGCGTCGGGCGCGGTCCTGGTCGACGTCGACGGCAACCGCCTGATCGACCTCGGCTGCGGCATCGGAGTGACCACCATCGGCCACGCGCACCCCGCGGTCGCCGCGGCGGCCGCCGCGCAGGCCGAGAAGCTGACGCACACCCTCTTCACCGTCACTCCGTACGAGAACTACGTCCGGGTCGCCGAGAAGCTCGCCGAGATCACCCCCGGGGACTTCGAGAAGCACTCGATCCTGGTCAACTCCGGCGCGGAGGCGGTCGAGAACGCCGTCAAGATCGCGCGGAAGTTCACCGGCCGCCGCGCCATCGCGACGCTCGACCACGCCTTCCACGGCCGCACCAACCTCACGATGGCGATGACCTACCGCCCCTGGCCGGAGCGCGCGGGCATGGGCCCCTTCCCGGGCGAGATCTACAGCCTCCCGATCAGCTACCCGTTCCGCGACCCCGAGGGCATGACGGGCGAGGAGGCGGCCGAGCGCACCATCGACTACATCACCACCCACATCGGCGCGCAGGAGCTGGCCGCGCTCTTCGTCGAGCCGATCCAGGGCGACGGCGGCATCATCATCCCGGCGCCGGGCTACTTCCGCCGCCTGTCCGAGTTCTGCACCGAGAACGGCATCGTCTTCGTCGCGGACGAGATCCAGGCCGGCATCGCCCGCACCGGCACCTGGTACTCCATCGAGCACCACGGCGTGGTCCCGGACCTCATCACGACGGCCAAGGGCATCGCCGGCGGCTTCCCGCTCGCCGCCGTCACCGGCCGCGCCGAGATCATGGACGCCGTGCAGCCCGGCGGCATCGGCGGCACGTTCGGCGGCAACCCCGTCTCCACCGCCGCGGCGCTCGCGACGTTCGAGGCGATCGAGTCCGAGGGCCTGCTGGAGGAGGCGCAGCGGGTCGAGCGCCTGCTGCAGGCGCGGATCGGCGACTGGGCCGAGCGCTTCGCGGTCGTGGGCGAGGTCCGCGGCAAGGGCGCGATGTGGGGCGTCGAGCTCGTCCACCCGGGCACGAAGAAGCAGTACCCGGAGGCGCTCACCGCGATCCTGAAGCATGCCACCACGAACGGCGTGATCGTCCTCGACGCGGGCAGCTGGGACAGCGTGCTGCGGATCATGCCGAGCGTGGTCATCAGCGAGGAGCTCATCGACGACGCCGCGACGGTCATCGAGGAGGCGCTCGCCCAGTTCGGCTGATCCGCCGCATGACCGGAGCGGCATGGACGCCCCGGTAGCTTCGTCGGAATGCGGATCGACGACGACCACGAGAGGCCGACTCCCCCGGGGATCGGCCTCTCCGCGCGTCTGGCGCGCCTGTCCATCGGCGGCGTCGGCCGGCTGGTCTACCGGCCGATCGTGGAGGGGCGCGACAACGTCCCGGCCGAGGGACGCGTGATCCTGGCGGCCAACCACCTCTCGTTCATCGACTCCCCGGTGCTGACGCTGCTCGCCCCGCGGCCGGTGCAGTTCCTGGCCAAGTCGGACTACTTCACGGGGACCGGCGTGCGGGGCGCCCTCTCGCGCGCGTTCTTCACGAGCGTCGGAGCCGTCGCGGTCGAGCGCGGCGCCGGCCAGGCCGCTCAGGAGGCGCTGGACCTCGGCCGGGCGATCCTCGAGCGGGACGAGGCGTTCGCCGTCTACCCCGAGGGCACCCGCTCCCGCGACGGGCGCCTCTACAAGGGCCGCACCGGAGTGGCATGGCTCGCCCTCACCACGGGCGCGCCGGTGGTCCCCGTCGGCATGATCGGCACGCAGGAGCTCCAGCCGGTGGGCACGAGGGTGCCGCGCCTGCACCGGATCACGGTCCGCTTCGGGGCTCCGCTGGACCTCTCGCGGCACGGCTCCGCCGACTCCGGCCGCGCCCGACGCCACGCCACCGACGAGGTGATGGCGGCCGTCCACGCGCTCTCCGGGCAGGAGCTCGCCGGTGCGTACAACGAGTCGCCGCCGACGACCACGGTCGAGCGCATCCGCCGGGCGCTCCCGCACGAGCGCCGCTGAGCCTCAGCGCGCGGACGCCTCCGGCTCGTGGGCGACGGGGAAGTTCACCGAGTTCGCGATGAAGCAGAGCCGGGAGGCCTCGGCGTGCAGCGTCTGGGCGATCGCCACCATCGACTCCTCGGCGACAGTGACGCGGGGCCGGAGGGTCACCGAGGTGAAGCGGCCGCTCTCCCCCTCCTGCAGCATCGAGCCCACCGCGTCGTCCGTGTAGCCGGTGACGACGACTCCGTTCTTGACCGCCACGTGCAGGTAGGAGAGGAGGTGGCACTGCGCGAGCGCCGCGAGGAGCAGCTGCTCCGGGTTCCAGCGGTCGGCGTCGCCCCGGAAGGGCGTGTCGGCCGAGGCGAGGATGGGCGCCGGGCCCTCCGCCGTGACGGTCAGCTGGCGCCCGTACTCGCGGTAGCCGCTCGTGCCGGTGCCCCGGTCGCCCTCCCAGACGACGGACACCGCGTACTCGTGCTCGGACTTCATCGGGCTCCTCCTCGACGGCGGTGGATCAGGCCGGTCGCGCCGGTCTGGACCTCTGGACGCGGAACCCCCGCGGGTAGACTCCGAGGACCATGACAGACACGCTCGCCCCCCAGGTTCCCACGTCCGCAGTCCCCCAGGAGCGGCGCGTCGCGACCGAGATCCCCGGGCCGCGATCCCGGGCCCTGCACGAGCGCCGCCTCGCCGTCGTGCCCACCGGCGTCGGCACCGCGCTCCCCGTCTACATCGACCGCGCGCACGGCGCGATCCTGGTCGACGTCGACGGCAACAGCTTCATCGACCTCGGCGCCGGCATCGGCGTCACGACGATCGGGCACACCGACGACTCCGTCGTCGCGGCCGCCGCGGAGCAGCTCGCGCGCCTCACGCACACCCTCTTCACCGTCACTCCGTACGAGCCCTACATCCGCGTCGCGGAGCTGCTGGCCCAGCACACCCCCGGCGACTTCGCCAAGAAGACCGTCCTGGTCAACTCCGGTGCCGAGGCGGTCGAGAACGCCGTCAAGATCGCGCGCAAGCACACCGGCCGCCCCGGCGTCGCGGTGCTCGACCACGCGTACCACGGACGCACGAACCTCACGATGGCCATGAACTTCAAGGCGCTTCCCTACGGCCTGGGCTTCGGACCCTTCGCCAGCGACGTCCACCGTGCGCCGAGCTCGTACCCGTACCACGACGGCTTGTCGGGAGCCGAGGCCGCCCAGCGCGCGATCTCGTACCTCGAGAAGACCGTCGGCGCGTCCGCCCTGGCCTGCCTCGTCGCCGAGCCCATCCAGGGCGAGGGCGGCTTCATGGTCCCCGCCGACGGCTTCCTCCCGGCACTGCAGGAGTGGTGCACGGCCAACGGCATCGTCTTCGTCGCCGACGAGATCCAGTCGGGCATGGCCCGCACCGGCGCCTGGTTCGCCAGCGAGCACCTCGGCCTCGTCCCCGACCTCGTCCTCTCGGCCAAGGGCATCGCCGGCGGCCTGCCGCTCGCGGGCGTGACTGGCCGCGCCGAGATCATGGACTCGGCGCAGGCCGGCGGACTGGGCGGCACCTTCGGCGGGAACCCCGTCGCCGCCGCCGCCGCCGTCGCGGTCTTCGAGCGCATCGAGCGCGAGGGCCTCCTCGCCGAGGCCGACCGGATCGGCGCACGCCTGGGCGCGGCGCTGCGAGGCCTGCAGGAGCGCTACGACATCATCGGCGACGTCCGCGGCATCGGCGCGATGATGGCGATGGAGCTCGTGCAGCCCGGCACCGCCGGCACCACGAAGGAGCCGAACGCCGTCGCGGTCCAGGCGATCATCGACTACGCCGCCCAGCACGGGGTCCTCGTGCTGAGCGCCGGCACCTACGGCAACGTGGTCCGCTTCCTGCCGAGCCTCGCCCTCACCGACGAGCTGCTCGACGACGCCGTGTCGGTCATCGCCGACGCGTTCGCCACCCTCTAGGCGCGATCCTCCGAAGGCCACCGCGGGCGCCGAGGCGCTCCCCGGTGGCCTTCGGCGTCTCCGGGAGCGCGGGACCGGTCCACGCATCGGGCAGGATGGGGGGATGCCAGCAGGAACCTTCACCGTCGCCGAGTCCGTCGAGCTGGCCGTCGTCGAGCGATCCGGGTTCGTCGAGTCGCGCCACGCCGGCTCCGCCGTCCTCCTCGACTCCGAGGGCCGCGTCGCCCGCAGCCTCGGCACCCCGACGGCTCCCGTCTTCCCCCGCTCCTGCCTCAAGCCGTTCCAGGCCCTCGCGGTGATGACCGCCGGAGTCGAGCTGAACGGCGCGGAGGCGGTCATCGCCACCGCGAGCCACGCCGGCATCCCCCAGCACGTGGCGCTGGTGCAGAACCTGCTCTTCCGCGCCGGCCTGGACCACACCGCCCTGCAGTGCCCGGCCGACTGGCCCGGCGACTCCGGGACCCGCGCTCAGCTGCTGCGGGCGGGCGCGACTCCGGACCCGCTCTACATGAACTGCTCGGGCAAGCACGCGGCGATGCTGCTGGCCTGCGTGCAGAACGGCTGGAGCACCGAGGACTACCTCGAGCGGACGCACCCGCTGCAGCAGCACATCGTCGACACGATCGAGCGCCTCACCGGCGAGCGCGTCGTGGCCTCGGGGATCGACGGCTGCGGAGCTCCCGTGCACGCCCTTCCTCTGACCGCGCTGGCGAAGGGCGTCTCGCGGATCGTGTCCTCCTCCCCCGCCTCACCGTTCGGCCTCTACCGCCAGGCCGGCGTCCTCACGGCCGCGATCCTCGAGAACGCGTGGGCGATCGACGGCCCGGGCCGGGACAACACCGTCGTGATCGAGCGCTTGGGCCTGGTCGCCAAGCTCGGCGCCGAGGGCGTGCTCGTGATGGCCTCGCCCGACGGCACCACCGTCGCCCTGAAGATCCTCGACGGGAGCCTGCGCGCCGCGACAGTGGTCGCGCTGAAGCTCCTGGTCGAGGCGGACGCGGTGGACCGGACTGCGGCGAACGACGTGCTGGTGCGGCTGAACCCGGTCGTGTCGGGCGGCGGGCGCCCGGTCGGCGCGATCCGCGCCTCCTACGTCTGACCGCACGTCCCGGCACGCCCTGAGCTACTGCTCGCGCGCGAGGCGCTTCGCCCGGGCAGCCGCGGAGAACTGCGTGATCACCACCACGAGGATCGCCAGGACGAACACCGCCGATGCGATGACGTTCGCCTCCGCCGGGATGCCGCGCGCCGCCGCGATGTAGATGTACTTCGGGAACGTGGTGACCGATCCGGAGTTGAAGTTCGTGATGATGAAGTCGTCGAAGCTCAGCGCGAACGAGAGCAGCGCCGCGGCGAGGATGCCGGGCAGCAGCAGCGGGAAGGTGATCCGCCAGAAGACCTGGTTCGGCGACGCGTAGAGGTCGCGTCCCGCCTCCTCCAGCTTCGGGTCCAGGCTCGCCACCCGCGCCTTCACGGTGACCACGACGAAGCTGATGCAGAACATCGTGTGCGCCAGCACGATCGTGACCAGCCCCTTCTCGGCGCCCACGCTGAGGAACTGCGCGGCGAGGCCGGCTCCGAGCACCACCTCCGGAGTCGCCATGGGGAGGAACAGCAGCAGGCTGATCGCCGACCGGAACCGGAAGCGGAACCGCACGAGCGCGATGGCGATCATGGTGCCGAGCGCAGTGGCCAGCACGGTGGCGATCACACCGACCAGCAGGCTGTTCCCGAAGGCGGTCATCACCTCTTCACTGGTCCAGGCCGACACCCACTTGTCGAGGGTGAACCCGCGCCAGGCGAGGTTGCTCTTCCCCGAGTCGTTGAAGGAGAAGACGAAGGTGTACCCGATAGGGATGAGCAGGAAGAGCAGCGCCAGCGCCGTGTAGACGCCGAGCCCGAGGCCCCGGAAGCGGCGGCGGCCCCGGATCGGGGCGGGGGGCGGCGCGCCGAGCGCCTCCTGGGCGCTCGCGAGCGGACGGTCGGCCGTCGCGGTCACAGGAGGTCCTCCGTTCCACTGCGCTTCACGTAGAAGCCGACGATGACCAGGATCACGGCCATCAGCACGATCGAGAGCGCGGCGGCCGCCGGGTAGTTCTCGAGCGTGAGGAAGTTCGCCTCGATCGCGTTGCCCACCATCGAGGTCTGCGACGAGCCGAGGAAGTCCCGGCTCGCGTTGATGTAGTCGCCCGCCGCGGGGATGAACGTCAGCAGCGTGCCGGAGACGATGCCCGGCATCGACAGGGGGACGGTCACGCTCCAGAACACGGAGGCGGGGTGCGCGTAGAGATCCGACCCTGCCTCCAGGAAGCGTACGTCGAGGCGCTCGAGCGTCGTGTACAGCGGCAGCGTCATGAACGGGATGAAGTTGTAGGTGATGCCGAAGATCACGGCGATCGGCGTCCCCGTGAGGTGGCCGTCGCTCGGCAGGACCGCCACGGCCTTGAGCGCCTGCACGAGCGGGCTCTCGTCCGCGAGGATCTGCTTCCACGCCAGCGTCCGGAGCAGGAAGCTGATGAAGAAGGGCGCGATCACCAGCGTGAGGAGCAGGTTCTGCAGCAGCGGCCAGGGCCGCGCCTTCACTCCGATGAAGTAGGCCAGCGGGTAGCTGATCACCAGCGCGAGCACCGTCGCGATCAGCGCGTAGCCGAAGGAGCGGAGCACGTGCGGCCAGTAGTCGCCCATCACCACGAGGTAGTTCTGCCAGGCGAACCCGGGGGCGTACTCGCCGATGTCCCCGTCCGGCACCTCGGCCTGGAAGGACGTGAGCACGAGCGAGATCAGCGGCGCCAGGAAGAACAGCAGCATGTAGGCGATGCCCGGCAGCAGCAGGACGAGCGCGACCGTCGACCGCCGGCGGACCGGAGCGTCCTGAGGATCCGCCTGCCCCGTGGCGAAGGCGGCGAAGGCCATGCCTACGCTCCCCCGCTGCGACCGGCCAGGAGCCCCCGGCGCTGCACGGCGATGGCGCTGGTGGAGTCGTCCGCCTCGAAGCGCGGGACCGAGCCCGGTTCGTCCGCGAGTCCGAAGCCGTGCTCGGTGCTGAAGCCGACCCACACCTCCGCTCCCTCGCCGACGACCGGCCCGAAGACCATGTTCTGCGCGAAGACGACCACCGGGCCCAGGCCCGGCATCCGGATCGTGTACTGGGTGCTGACCCCGCTGAAGGAGACGTCGACCACTCGGCCGGGCCCGAGCACGTTCCGGCCGGAGTCCGCCGGCGGCTCCTGCGTCAGCAGCAGGAGCTTCTCGGGGCGGACGCCGACCGTGATCTCCCCGCTCGTGCGGGCGCAGCGGGCGACGGGCACGACGATCCGGTGCCCGCCCGCGTCGACGGTGAGTGCGCGGTCGGTGCTGCCGACCACCTCGCCCGTGAAGAGGTTGGACTGGCCGAGGAAGTTCGCGACGAACGCGGTGCGCGGGAGCTCGTAGAGCTCCTCCGGCGCGCCCATCTGCTCGATCCTGCCCTTGTTCATCACCGCGACGGTGTCGGCCATCGTCATGGCCTCCTCCTGGTCGTGCGTGACGTGGAGGAAGGTGAGGCCCACCTCCTCCTGGATCGACTTGAGCTCCAGCTGCATCTGCCGGCGGAGCTTGAGGTCGAGGGCGCCGAGCGGCTCGTCGAGCAGGAGCAGGGCGGGCCGGTTGACGAGGGCGCGCGCGAGGGCGACCCGCTGCTGCTGACCACCGGAGAGCTGCGCGGGGCGGCGCTGGGCGAGGTGGTCGAGCTCGACCAGGCGGAGCGCCTCGTGCGCCTTGCCGACGGGGTCGGCGATCCTCCGCCGCTTCAGGCCGAAGGCGACGTTCTCGAGGATCGACATGTGCGGGAACAGCGCGTACGACTGGAACACGGTGTTGACGGGCCGCTGGTACGTCTTCGTCTCGGTGACGTCCCGCCCGCCGATGAGGATCCGGCCGGCGGAGGGCTCCTCGAGCCCGGCGACCAGGCGCAGCGTCGTCGTCTTGCCGCAGCCCGAGGGGCCCAGCAGGGCGAAGAAGGAGCCCGCCGGGATGGTGAGGTCCAGGGAGTCGATGGCCGTGAAGCCCGGGTACTGCTTGCTGATCCCGACCAGCTGGAGGTCGGCGCCGCTCTCGGCGAAGGTCCCGATCGCCATCAGATGCCCAGGAGCACCTTCTGGAACTCGGCCTGGTACTCCTTCTCCTCCGCGGCGGTCAGGGTCCGGAACACGTGCGCCTGCGCGAGCGTGTCCTCGTCGGGGAAGATCAGCTGGTTCTCGGCCAGCTCCGGATCGATGCTCTCCATGACGTCCTTCGCTCCATCCACGGGGGTGATGTAGTTGACCCAGGCGGCCACCTCGGCGGCGACCTCGGGCTCGTAGTAGTAGTTCATCAGGGCTTCGGCGTTGGCCTTGCGCTCGGAGCCCATCGGGACCACGAAGGTGTCGTTCCAGAGTGCGCCGCCCGAGTCGGGGAAGGCGAACTCCCACTTGTCGCCGGCCTCGGCGTTGATCAGGGTGATGTCGCCGGACCAGCAGATCGCCGCGAGGGTGTCCTCGTTCTGCAGGTCGTTGAGGTACGCGTTCCCCTTGATGTTGCGGATCTGTCCGGCGTCGACCTGCTCGCGGAAGACGTCGATCGCGTTCATGTACTCGTCGTCGCCCCAGGAGCCGGCGATGTCCGTCCCCTGAGCGAGCATGATGAGCCCGATCGTGTCGCGCATCTCGCTCAGCACGCCGACGCGGCCGCGGAGCGACGGATCCCACAGATCCTCGATGCTCGAGAGGCCCTTCGGCAGCTTCTCCCTGTTCCAGCAGATGCCCGAGAACCCCGCCTGGTACGGGAGGGAGAGCCGGCGGCCCGGATCGAAGTCGGGGTTCGCCAGCGAGGGGGTGAGGTTGGCGATGTTCGGGATGTTCGCGTGGTCGAGCTCCTGCACGTAGCCGCGGCGGACCAGGCGCGAGACCATCCACTCCGTCAGGCAGACCGTGTCGGCGCCGATGTACTGCCCGAGCGCGAGCTGGTCCTTCACCTTGCCGTAGTACGAGTTGTTGTCGTCGACGGCGACGTTGTAGGTCACCGCGATGCCCGTCTGCTCCTCGAAGCCCTGGAGCGTGGGGTGGTTCCCGTCGTCGTCCTCGTCCATGTAGGCGGGCCAGTTGTCCCACACCAGGCGCGGGTCGCCGGCCGATCCGTCGGCGGCGGCGGTCGGAGCGGCACGGGTCTGCGGGGCGCAGGCGGCCAGGGCGAGGGCACCCGCTCCGAGGCCGATCCCGCCGAGGACCGCCCGACGCGAGAGGACCGCCCGGCGCTCGCGCTCGTGCGAGCGTGCCGCGGCGACGGCCCGGCGGAGGACGGGATCCCTCGGGAGGGGACGGGTCATGGCGGGGGCTCCTGACTGCGTCGGGGCTCGTGCCTCGGGGGCCGAACGTGGGGAAATACTGGCACAGCGCTCATCCGCCTGTCACGGCGAACGGAGGAGAACGCTCATCCGGAAACATGATCGTCACGAATTCCGCACCCGGAGTCCGTGTCGACCGCCGATTCGGTCCCCGGAGGCCGTGCCGTCAGCGGGTGAGGGGCGGGCGTCCCGAGCCGCCGGCGGACCCGTCGACGCGCTCGACCGCCATCTCGACGGAGGAGAGCAGGATCCGGCTGCCGAGCTTCGCGCGGTAGCGGCGGCCGGCCTCGAGCGGGAGCGGCGCCTGGGTCGGTGCGACCAGCACGGACCCGTTGGCCGACCAGCGGTCCCTGACCCAGAGCCCGCCCTCGTCGAAGCCGAACTCGAGGTGGGTCTTGGAGAGGGATCGCGACGGATCCGGGATCGCGAGGATGTGCCGGAACGTCTCGTTGGGGTCCGGGAGCGGCTGGCGTCCGATCAGGCCGTTGCCGGTCACGATCGCGTGCTGCCCGGTCGCGAAGCTGAGGCGCACGAGCCCCTGCGAGGGCGGCGCCATCGGTGCGCCGGGGGCGGGACGCCGGTGCCGGCCGGGGGCCAGGCCCGGCAGCCAGGCACGGCGGGACGGGTCGAGGACCGTCGTGTCGCCGGAGGACGAGGGGCGGGACGCACCCGTCGTGGCATGCGCCGCCACCGACGAACCGCACTCGCCGCAGAGGATCGCCCGGGGAGCGAGGTTGGAGCCACACGTGCTGCAGATCACCGAGAACGCCCTTCCGCTCACCATCGTACCCAGCGCCGGCGCGGGGAGCCCCGAGCCGGCCGAACCCGACGCGAACCGGCAGGCGCCGGACCGTCGTACGGCCGTTCGGCGCGTGCGGGCGGTCCGGCGGCACCACGACCGCGGCCGCCCCGTGCCGGGGCGCTGCTCGTCAGACCGGTGCGCCGGCCTCCTCGTCGCCGGTGACCGCGAGGACGTCGACGACGATCACGGTGACGTTGTCGCGCCCGCCGTTGTCCAGCGCGGCGTCGACCAGGGCGTCGGCCGCCTCCTGAGCGGAGCCGGTGCCGCTGAGCAGGTGGCCGACGCCGGCATCGGTCAGCTCCTTCGTGAGTCCGTCCGAGCAGATCAGCAGACGCGATCCGGCGAGGACGGGCACGAGCCGGTAGTCGGGGACGGGCGCCTCGTGGAAGCCGACCGCGCGGGTGATCACGTTGCTGTGCGGATGCACGTCGGCCTCGTCGCGGGAGATCAGGCCCGCGTCGACCAGCTCCTGGACGATGGAGTGGTCCACGGTGAGCTGCACGAGGGTCCCGGCGACGCTCAGGTACACGCGCGAGTCGCCGATGTTGAAGACGGACCAGTAGGGCTCTCCTCCGACCACCGTGAGCGCGATCCCGGTGACCGTGGTCCCGGTGCCGACGTCGGCCGTGTGCGACTGCCGGGCGATGTCCCCGACCGCCTCCCGAAGCGCCCGGTCGATCTCCTCCGCTCCGACGGTCGCGCCGAGCGCCGCGGTGGACAGGCGCGACACGACCGCGTCGCTGGCGACCTCTCCTGCCGCGTGCCCGCCCATCCCGTCGGCGACAGCGAAGAGCGGGCTCTTAGCGAGGTAGCTGTCCTCGTTCGCGCTGCGCACGTGGCCGGTCTCGGTGCGCGCGGCCCAGCCGAGGGTGACTTCGGCCGAGGGTGCGTCGGAGCTCCAGGCGGAGACGGGGACGGTGACGGACGCGCGGCTGCGGCCGATCTGCGTCATCGCTGCTCCTCGCATCCCCGTGGCCCGCAGCCGTCCGGTCCGACGGCCCGTGACCGCCGGCTCCAGGGGTGCCCGGCCGCCTCCCGATGGTAGTCGCTGACGGCCCTCCGCCGAGCCGGCCGCCATCGCTGTCGCCCGATGTCCGTCGCGCAGACGGGACCACGCTCAGACCACCGGATCCGATGCCGGAGCGCGCTCCGACGTGCGGATCCACTTGCCCGGGCACTCGAGGACTGCCAGAATCGCCGCATGGCCCCGTCTCGCCCGCCCTCTCAGCGTCCTGTCCAGCTCGACGAGGTGTCGAAGGCGATCATCGAGCAGCTGCAGGCCGACGGTCGGCGCTCGTACGCCGAGATCGGCAAGGCCGTGGGCCTGAGCGAGGCGGCCGTCCGGCAGCGGGTGCAGAAGCTCACCGAGTCGGGCGTCATGCAGATCGTCGCGGTGACGGATCCGATGCAGCTCGGCTTCTACCGCCAGGCGATGATCGGTGTGCGCGTCACCGGCGACACCCGCGACGTCGCGGACCGGCTCGCCTCCATCCCCGCCGTCGACTACGTCGTGCTGACGGCCGGCTCCTTCGACATCCTCGCCGAGGTCGTGTGCGAGAACGATGACGATCTGATCGCCCTGCTCAACCAGGAGATCCGGTCGCTTCCCGGCGTGCTCTCGACCGAGACCTTCGTCTATCTGAAGCTCCACAAGCAGTTCTACAACTGGGGAACGCGGTAAAAGATGACCACCGAGACAGCCTTCTCGACCTCCGGCCTCGAGTCGGGCGATCCCGTCCGCGGGACCGACGCGCCAGGGGGGATCGACGACGCCTCCCTGCAGAAGAAGGCGAAGGACCACCTCTGGATGCACTTCACCCGTCAGTCGACGATGGACTCGGGCGCGGGCGTGCCGATCATCACGCGCGGCGAGGGACACCACATCTGGGACAGCACCGGGCGCAAGTACTTCGACGGCCTGTCCGGCCTCTTCGTCGTCAATGCGGGACACGGGCGGCGCCGACTGGCGGAGGCCGCGGCGAAGCAGGCGTCCGAGCTCTCCTTCTTCCCGCTCTGGTCCTACGCGACCCCCTCGGCGATCGAGCTGGCCGACCGGCTCGCCGACCACGCGCCGGGCGACCTCAACCGGGTCTTCTTCTCGACCGGCGGCGGCGAGGCTGTGGAGACGGCCTTCAAGCTCGCCAAGCACTACTGGAAGCTGCAGGGCAAGCCGGGCAAGCACAAGGTCGTCTCGCGCTCGGTCGCGTATCACGGCACTCCCCAGGGAGCGCTCGCGATC
The DNA here is from genome assembly GCF_002930885.1 of Rathayibacter sp. AY1F2. Taxonomy (NCBI): domain Bacteria; kingdom Bacillati; phylum Actinomycetota; class Actinomycetes; order Micrococcales; family Microbacteriaceae; genus Rathayibacter; species Rathayibacter sp. AY1F2. The sequence goes on from NZ_PSVG01000001.1 coordinate 138,257, forward strand.
ACGGGCATCCCCGGGATGAAGTCGATGTTCGAGCCGCTGGTGCCGGGCGGCTTCCGCGTCCCCAACACCAACTTCTACCGGGCTCCCGAGCACGGCGACGACCTGGAGGCGTTCGGCCTGTGGGCGGCGAACCGCATCGAGGAGATGATCGAGTTCGAGGGGCCGGACACGGTGGCCGCCGTGTTCCTGGAGCCCGTGCAGAACTCGGGCGGCTGCTTCCCGCCCCCTCCCGGGTACTTCCAGAGGGTCCGCGAGATCTGCGACAAGCACGACGTGCTGCTGGTGTCCGATGAGGTGATCTGCGCGTTCGGCCGCATCGGGCACATGTTCGCCTGCGACGAGTACGGCTACGTGCCGGACATGATCACCTGCGCGAAGGGGATGACCAGCGGCTACTCCCCCATCGGCGCGACGATCGTCAGCGATCGGATCTACGAGCCCTTCCGCCACGGTCAGGTCGTCTTCCCGCACGGCTACACCTTCGGCGGCCACCCCGTCTCGGCCGCGGTCGCGCTCGAGAACCTCGACATCTTCGAGGAGGAGGGCCTGAACGAGCGCGTGCGCGAGAACTCGCCCGTCTTCCGGTCCACGCTCGAGAAGCTGCTCGACCTGCCGATCGTCGGCGACGTCCGGGGCGACGGCTACTTCTTCGGCATCGAGCTGGTGAAGGACAAGGCGACGAAGGAGACGTTCGACGAGGACGAGTCGGAGCGGCTGCTGCGCGGATTCCTCTCGAAGGGGCTCTTCGACGCGGGGCTGTACTGCCGGGCGGACGACCGCGGCGATCCCGTCGTCCAGCTCGCGCCGCCGCTCACCATCGGCCCGCGCGAGTTCGACGAGATCGAGCAGATCCTCCGGAGCGTGCTCACCGAGGCCTGGTCGCGGCTCTAGCGCCCTCACGCGGCGCGCTCCCGACGATCGGCGGCGAGTGCGGCCGCGACTCGGCGCGCACCTGCGTGGTGCGGATCGAGAGCGACGGCCTCGTCGGCGAGCCGTCCGGCCTCGTCGGCACGGCCCTCACCGGCCAGGATCCGGGCGAGGAGGACGAGCACTCCGGCTCGCTCACTCGGGGGTGCGACGACGGCGGCACGGCGGAGCAGCGGGGCGAGCGCTCCCGCCGCGCCGGGGTCACCGCTCCGCGCCGACCGCAACACGCGGTCCGCACCGCGGCTGCGCTGCACGGCCACGACGAGCGCAGCCAGGCCCGCCGGCCGGACCTCGGGATCGGGACCGGCGAGAGCTCGCCGGACGAGGTCGTCGACACCGCGCAACAGCACGTCGGGCAGTTCGGCCCGCGGGTGGCGGTCGAGGAGACGGTCGACCGCGGCGGCCACCGCTCGCGGGTCGTCCCGGTCGCCGGCCTCGAGCCCGTCGTCGCCGCCGGAGGACGGGAGCACGGCGACGCGGAGGGCGAGGCCGGGGAGCCGGCGCGCACGCTCCTCGAGGGCGGCGACGAGTCCCTCGCACGACTCCGGACCCGCCTCGCCGGGATGCACCAGCGCGAGTGCTCGCCGCACCCGCCCGAACCGGCCGAGCGCACCGAGGCAGGCCCGCGCGATCAGGGACGGATCCGCACCCGACAGCTCGAAGCGGAGCGAGCCGCTCGGCGCGCCGGCCCGGAACGGGACGAGCACGAGGCTCGCCTCCGCCGCACCCCGCCGGGATCCGTGAGCGGCATGGAACAGGGCGGCGTCGTCGGGTGAGGCCGGGACACGCGAGGCGGGAGCGGGGTGGAGGAAGATCGCTGAGGAGGTCATGCTGCGATCCTGCCGACCCTCGCACCCGCCGGGAGCGACGGCCCTCGGGATCATCGGAAGGATCTCGAGATCGCCGCCTGTGGAGGGAGAGGTCCCATCGACACCGAATCGCCGGCGCTCGGATGGCGCCCTCCGGCCAGGAATCCCTCCACAGGGACCGATCGGCCGAGTTCTGCACCGGTGTCCGATTCCCGCCGGTCGGTGGGGAGTCCCGCGGATACTCTCGACGCATGAGAACGACTCCCCTTCACGTCCGACGGACGACGAGCCCCCTCGGCCGCATCGAGGTGGGCAGCGACGGCGATGCGATCGTCTCGCTCGCCATCGAGCAGGCCGGTCTGCTCCCGCACGAGCACCTCCCGGAGTCGGACCTCCCGGTGCTCCTGCGGGCCGTCGAGCAGCTGGACGAGTACTTCGACGGGACCCGCCGCTCTTTCGATCTGCCGGTCGCTCTGCGCGGCACGCCCTTCCAGCTCGAGATCTGGCAGCGGCTCCAGGCTCTGGGCTTCGGGGAGATCACCTCCTACGGCGCACTGGGCACGGCCGCCGGTCGCCCCCGGGCGGGCCGGCCGATCGGCGGAGCGGTAGGTGCGAACCCGGTGCCGATCATCGTGGGCTGCCACCGCGTCCTCGCGAGCGACGGACGGATCACCGGCTTCAGCGCGGGCGAGGGCGTCGCCACGAAAGCCTGGCTTCTCGATCACGAGGGGATCCCCCACCGATGAGCACGGCCGACGGACTCGTCGAGGGAGAGGACGGCCTGGTCCGCTGCGCCTGGAGCGGCGCGGATCCGGAGTACCGCCGCTACCACGACGAGGAATGGGGCACCCCGCTGCACGGAGATCGCCTGCTGTTCGAGAAGATCTCCCTCGAGGCGTTCCAGTCCGGCCTCTCCTGGATCACGATCCTCCGCAAGCGGCCGAGGTTCCGCGAGGCCTTCGACGGCTTCGATCCGGCCCGCGTCGCCCGGTACGACGACACCGATGTCGAGCGGCTGATGGAGGACAGCGGCATCATCCGGAACCGCGCGAAGATCATCGCCACCCGGGACAACGCCCGGGCCGTGCTCGCGCTCCTGGAGCAGAGAGGCGAGGGCGCGCTCGACGAGCTCGTGTGGTCCTTCCACGATCCGGACGTCGAGGACCGGGTGGTCCGAGCCGCCGACGTCCCTGCGACGACGCCCGGGTCGACGGCGCTCGCGCGAGCGCTGAAGGCCGCCGGGCTCCGCTTCGTCGGACCGACCACCGCGTACGCGCTGATGCAGTCGGCCGGAGTCGTCGACGACCACCTCACCGGCTGCTGGCGCCGACGCTGACGCCTACGACTCCGGCACGACGAGGTCGAGCTCTCCCGTGTGCCGGTTCTCGGCGAGCAGGAACCCGCGCCCGGCCGCCCACGCCGAGAGCTCGCCGAGCGACTCCGTCGCCACCCGGTCCTCCGCCAGCGCCCTGACGAAGCGTCCCTTGCCCTGCTTGTTGAAGTGGTTCAGCGACCGGAGGACGCCGTCGGCCCCGCGCGAGCGGACGCGGACGAAGAACCGCCCCTCGCCCGCAGGGACCGGTCCGAGCGCCGCGTACGCCTCACTCCGCAGATCGAGGACGAGCCCGTCGAGCGCGCTCAGCACCCGCCCGGCCTCCGCCGCCCACCACCGCTTGAGCGGTCTGCCCGGCACACGGGAGTCGTGGGACAGACGGTATGCAGGGATCAGGTCGAGGGCGCGGATCGGCCCCCAGAGCGCGGACTGCACGATCGCCGTCCGACCGAGCACCTCCCGTGCACCGGAATCGAGGCTGCGCGCGTCGAGCGCATCGAACAGCACCCCGTCGAAGCGGTCGACCGCGGGGAGACCTGCCGCGGTCGCGAGCCCCGCGTTGCGATCGATCTCGCCGAACTGACGCGGACCGAGCTTCAGCGCCCGGGCAGAGAGCTCGGGGTCCCCGGCCAGCGCGATCAGCGCCTCCGCCAGCTCGCGCCGCTTCGCGTGGAGCTCGGGGAAGGCGAGCGACTCGAGCACGAACGGCTCGTCGCCGCCGTCGCGCTTCGTCTCGGACGGTGGCAGCAGGACGTGCACAGGACTCCTTCGGAGAAGAGGGACGGGCGGCACGACGAAGGGGCCGGACGATCGCGATGATCGTCCGGCCCCTCCGAGCCGCGGTGAGCGGCGGTGTACTAGACCAGCGATGCCTGACGGGCGACCACGGTCACCACGTCGTTCTCGACGGACAGGAAGCCGTCGTCGGCCTGCGCGGTGAGACGCGTGCCGTCCAGGGCCGTGACGCGCACCTCGCCGGTGGCGAGGATCGCGAGCATCGGCTCGTGGCCGGCGAGGATGCCGATCTCGCCCTCGACCGTGCGAGCCGTGAGCTGCTTCGCCTCTCCGGACCACACCTCGGCGTTCGCGGACACGACGCTGACCTTCAGGGTCCCGGCCATGATCAGCCGTTCTCCTTCTGGATCTGGGTCCACTTCTCCTCGACGTCCGAGATCGAGCCGACGTTGAAGAACGCCTGCTCGGCCACGTGGTCGAACTCGCCCTTGGTGATCGCGTCGAACGACTCGATCGTGTCCTTCAGCGGGACGGTCGATCCCTCGACACCGGTGAACTTCTTCGCCATGTAGGTGTTCTGCGAGAGGAACTGCTGGATCCGGCGCGCACGCGACACCGTGATCTTGTCCTCCTCCGACAGCTCGTCGACACCGAGGATCGCGATGATCTCCTGCAGCTCCTTGTTCTTCTGCAGGATCTGCTTCACGTTCGTCGCCACGCGGTAGTGGTCGGCGCCCAGGTAGCGGGGGTCGAGGATGCGCGAGGTGGACGTGAGCGGGTCGACGGCCGGGTAGAGGCCCTTCGACGCGATCTCACGGGAGAGCTCGGTGGTCGCGTCGAGGTGGGCGAAGGTGGTCGCCGGCGCCGGGTCCGTGTAGTCGTCGGCGGGGACGTAGATCGCCTGCAGCGAGGTGATCGAGTGTCCGCGCGTCGAGGTGATGCGCTCCTGGAGCACACCCATCTCGTCGGCGAGGTTCGGCTGGTAGCCCACCGCGGAGGGCATGCGGCCCAGGAGGGTCGACACCTCCGAGCCGGCCTGCGTGAAGCGGAAGATGTTGTCGATGAAGAGCAGCACGTCCTGCTTCTGCACATCGCGGAAGTACTCCGCCATGGTCAGTGCCGACAGGGCGACGCGCAGACGCGTTCCCGGCGGCTCGTCCATCTGGCCGAAGACAAGCGCGGTCTTGTCGAAGACGCCCGCCTCCTCCATCTCGGCGATGAGGTCGTTCCCCTCACGGGTGCGCTCGCCGACGCCGGCGAACACGGACACTCCACCGTGGTCCTGCGCGACGCGCTGGATCATCTCCTGGATGAGGACGGTCTTGCCGACGCCCGCGCCGCCGAACAGGCCGATCTTGCCGCCCTGCACGTACGGAGTGAGCAGGTCGATGACCTTGATGCCGGTCTCGAACAGCTCGGTCTTGGACTCGAGCTGATCGAACTGCGGGGGCTTGCGGTGGATGGGCCAGCGCTCGGTGATCTCGAACGACTCGCCGTTGATCTTCCCGTCGGCGTCGGCGTTGAGCACCTCGCCGATCACGTTGAAGACCTTGCCCTTGGTCACGTCGCCGACCGGGACCGAGATCGGCAGGCCGGTGTCGTGGACCTCCTGGCCGCGGACGAGTCCGTCGGTGGGGTTCAGGGAGATGGCCCGGACGAGGTCGTCGCCCAGGTGCTGCGCGACCTCGAAGGTCAGCTTGCTCGAGACGCCCTCGACCTCGACGTGCGTGTAGAGCGCGTTGTAGACCTCGGGGATCGCGTCGTGGGGGAACTCGATGTCAACGACGGGGCCGGTGACGCGGGCGATGCGGCCGATGGCCCCGCCCGACGTCCCGGTCGCCGCCTCAGGTGCGGTCAGTGTCATTGCTACTTCCTTCTGTGGTCTCACCGCTCCCGGAGGGCGGAGTCGAAACTGTGTGGAGCGGAGCCCTCTTACTTGGAGGAGGACAGGGCGTCGGCGCCGCCGACGATCTCGGCGATCTGCTGCGTGATCTCGGTCTGGCGGGCGTTGTTGGCGAGACGCGTGTAGGTCTTGATCAGCGTGTCCGCGTTGTCGCTCGCCGACTTCATGGCCTTCTGGCGTGCCGCGTGCTCCGAGGCCGCCGACTGCAGCATCGCGTTGAAGATGCGGCTCTCGACGTACACGGGCAGGAGGCGGTCGAGGACCGTCTCGGGGTCGGGCTCGAACTCGTAGAGCGGGTACAGCTCGCTGTTCTGCTCCTCGGCGCCCTCGACGACCTCGAGCGGCAGCAGCCGGACGACGGTCGGCTGCTGGGTGACCATGCTGACGAAGCGGTTGTAGACGAGGTGGATCTCGTCCACGCCGCCCTCCTCGTCATCGAGGTTGTACGACTCGACGACCGCGTCCGCGATCTCCTTCGCCGTCTCGAACACGGGCTGGTCGGTGCCGCCCGTCCAGACGCGGACGCTGGCCCGCTTCCGGAACGAGAAGTACGCGTTCGCCTTGCGGCCGACCAGGTAGAAGACGACCTCCTTGCCCTCGCTGCGCAGCAGCGCGGCCAGCTCCTCGGCCTCCTTGAGCACGCTCGAGGAGAACGCGCCGGCGAGGCCGCGGTCGGAGGTGAAGATCACGATCGCGGCCGTGTCCAGCTTCTCGCGCTCGGTAGTGAGCGGGTGCTCCACGTTCGAGTAGGTCGCGACAGCGGACACGGCGCGCGTGATCGCGTTCGAGTACGGCGCCGCGGCAGCGACGCGGTTCTGCGCCTTCTGGATGCGCGAGGCCGAGATCAGCTCCATGGCCCGAGTGATCTTCTTGGTCGTCTGGGCCGAGCGGATCTTCGACCGGTAGACCCGGAGTTGCGCTCCCATGTGTCTCCTGTTGTCCTAAAAGTGGCGAATCGACGGGGTGCCGCTGGTCAGCGACGGCCCTTGACGATCTTCTCCTGGCCGACCTCGTCGGCCGCGATGGCCTGGTGCTCCTCGCGCCCGACCGAGGCGAGCGGCTTGCCCTCACCGGTCTGGAACTCCAGCTTGAAGCCGTCGACGGCACGGTTGAGCTCGGCGACGGTGTCGTCGGAGAGCACGTTGGTGTCGCGGAGGGTGTTCAGCACCTGGGTGTTGCGGCCCAGGTAGTCCAGGAGCTCGCGCTCGAAGCGCAGCACGTCGGGGACCGGGACCTCGTCGAGCTTGCCGTTCGTTCCGGCCCAGATCGAGACGACCTGCTCCTCGACGGGGTACGGCGAGTACTGCGGCTGCTTGAGCAGCTCGGTCAGGCGGGCGCCGCGGGCGAGCTGACGGCGCGAGGCGGCGTCGAGGTCGGAGGCGAACATCGCGAAGGCCTCGAGCGAGCGGTACTGCGCCAGCTCGAGCTTCAGCGTGCCGGAGACCTTCTTGATCGACTTGACCTGCGCGTCGCCGCCGACCCGCGAGACCGAGATGCCCACGTCGACCGCGGGACGCTGGTTGGCGTTGAAGAGGTCGGACTGGAGGAAGATCTGGCCGTCGGTGATCGAGATCACGTTGGTCGGGATGTAGGCCGAGACGTCGTTGGCCTTGGTCTCGATGATCGGGAGACCGGTCATCGAGCCGGCGCCGAGCTCGTCGGACAGCTTCGCGCAGCGCTCCAGCAGACGGGAGTGCAGGTAGAAGACGTCACCCGGGTACGCCTCGCGTCCCGGCGGGCGGCGCAGGAGGAGCGACACGGCGCGGTAGGCCTCGGCCTGCTTCGACAGGTCGTCGAAGATGATCAGGACGTGCTTGCCGCCGTACATCCAGTGCTGGCCGATGGCCGAGCCGGTGTAGGGGGCGAGGTACTTGAAGCCGGCGGGGTCGGAGGCCGGGGACGCGACGATGGTCGTGTACTCCATCGCTCCGGCGTCCTCGAGCGCGCCCTTCACCGAGGCGATGGTCGAGCCCTTCTGGCCGATCGCGACGTAGATGCAGCGGACCTGCTTGTTCGTGTCGCCCGACTCCCAGTTGGCCTTCTGGTTGATGATCGTGTCGATCGCGATGGCCGTCTTGCCGGTCTGGCGGTCCCCGATGATGAGCTGGCGCTGGCCGCGGCCGACCGGGATCATCGCGTCGATGGCCTTGATGCCGGTCTGCAGCGGCTCGTGGACCGACTTGCGCGACATGACGCCGGGAGCCTGGAGCTCGAGGGCGCGGCGGCCCTCGGAGGCGATCTCGCCGAGTCCGTCGATCGGGTTGCCGAGCGGGTCGACGACGCGCCCGAGGTAGCCGTCGCCGACGGGGACCGAGAGGACCTCGCCGGTGCGGGTGACCTCCATGCCCTCCTCGATGCCGGAGAACTCGCCGAGGACGACGACGCCGATCTCGTTCTCGTCGAGGTTCTGGGCCAGGCCCAGGACGCCGTTGGAGAAGCGGATGAGCTCGTTGGCCATGACGCCGGGGAGGCCCTCGACGTGGGCGATGCCGTCGGCGGCGTCGATGACGTAGCCGACCTCGGTGGTGGAGGCCTTGCCCGGCTCGTACGACGAGACGAAGTCCTTCAGCGCGTCGCGGATCTCATCCGGGCTGATGGTGATATCTGCCATGGGAATTCCTATTCGTTGGGTCCGTGCGAGCCGAAGAGGTCGTCGGGGCCTGACCTGGATGGTGCGGGGGTCGAGGGCAGTGCCCTCTGAGGATACGTGCGCCCGTCAGGACGCGAGCTGGAGCTTCAGGTCGGACAGCCGTGCGGAGACGGTTCCGTCGATGACCTCGTCGCCGACGTGCAGGCGCATCCCGCCCAGGAGGGAGGGATCGACCACGACGTTGACGGAGACCGGTCGGCTGTACTGGCGCGTGAGCGCCGAGCGGAGCCGGTCGAGCTGCTCGGGGGCGATCGGTGCGGCGACCGAGACCGTGGCGAGGATGAACCCTCCCTGGTCGGCGACCACGCTTGCTGCGAAGCGGACGAGCTCCGGGATGCGGCGACCGCGCGGGTGCGCGATCAGCTGCCGGAGGATCGCCAGCGTCTCGGCCGCGGCCTTGCCCTCGAGGAGGCGCTGCACGAGCGCGACCTTCGAGTCGGCGGCGGCGAGCTTGCTGCCGAGCGCGAGCTCGAGCTGGGCGTCGGAGGCGACGACCTCGCCGAAGGAGTGGAGCTCCTTCTCGAGGTTGACCCCCTCCGGAGCGGAGGACGCGATCGCGCGGACCCCGACCTCCTCGACCCCGGCGACCATGTCGCTCGGGCTCGACCAGCGGTGGCCGACGATCACGGTGAGCAGGCGCTTGGCCGGCTCGCCGAAGGGACCGAACACGCGGGCGACGAGAGCCTGCTTGCTGCTCGAGTCGGCGCTCGGGTCGGCGAGGGCCGCGCGCAGCTGCGCCTGGCCGTCGATGACCCGTGCGGCCTCGAAGAGCTGCTGGGCCGTGTCGAGGGACGCCTGACCGGCGAGGGCGGAGAGCTCCGCCTTCGCCGATGCGAGTGCCTGCCTGGACGCGCTGCCCATCAGTTGTTCGCCTTCTCCGAGGCCTCGAGGTCGGCGAGGAAGCGGTCCACGATCGCGGACGCCTTCGCGTCGTCGTTGAGGCTCTCGCCGATCACGCCGGAGGCGAGGTCGATGGCGAGGGTTCCGACTTCGGAGCGGAGCGAGACCACGGCGGCCTGACGGTCCGCCTCGATCTGGGCGTGCGCGTTGTGGAGGATGCGCTCGGCCTCGACCTGCGCCTGCTCCTTCTTCGCCGCCACGATCGCGTTGCCGTCGGCGTTCGCCTTCTCACGGATCACTCCGGCCTCGGCGCGGGCCTCGGCCAGCTGGGCGGTGTACTTCTCGAGGGCGGCCTCGGCCTGTCGCTGGGCCTCGTCGGCCTTCGCGATGTTCCCCTCGATCGCGGCGGAGCGCGCGTCGAGCATCTTCTGCAGGCGCGGCAGGACCAGCCTCCAGAAGAAGAACAGCAGGATGAGGAAGATCACCCCCGACCAGAAGAAGTCGTAGAACTCCGGGATCAGAATGACCGCGGGGACGTCACCTTCTTCCGCAGCGATGTTCACAGCGGTGCTGAACACGACTACGCCGCGAAGATGAAGTAGGTGGCGAGGCCGATGAGCGCGAGCACCTCGGTGAACGCGATGCCGAGGAACATCGTGGTCTGGAGGCGGCCGGCCATCTCGGGCTGGCGCGCCATGGCCTCGACGGTCTTGCCCGCGACGATGCCGACACCGATGCCGGGGCCGATCGCTGCGAGGCCGTAACCGACCGTCGCGATGTTGCCGGTGAGTTCGGCGAGAACGGTGACTGAGTCCACGAGTGGGTCCTTTCAGTGGGGTGATCGTGAGAACGGGCGGGAGCCCGTGAGTAGTGGGGTCAGTGCTCCTCGGCGACGGCCAACTGGATGTAGACCGCAGCGAGGAGGGTGAAGATGTAGGCCTGCAGCACGGCGACGAGGAGCTCGAAGAGCGTGAACGCACCGCCGAAGGCGAAGGTCACGACGCCGAAGAGCTTGAAGCCCGGGTCGATCTGGGAGCTGAAGAGGAAGAACTGCGTGGCCGAGAAGCACAGCACCAGCAGGAGGTGGCCGACGATCATGTTCATCACGAGCCGCAGTGCGAGCGAGAGCGGACGGATGATGAACGTCTGCAGCAGCTCGATCGGCGTGAGGATGAAGTAGATCAGGAACGGCGCTCCGGGCGGGAACAGGGCGTTCTTGAAGAAGCCCATCCCCCGGTCCTTGATGCCCGCGTAGATGAACGTCACGTAGGCGACCAGGCCGAGGAAGAGCGGCATGCCCACCACGGAGGTCCCCGCGATGTTCAGGAACGGGACGATGCCGGTCAGGTTCATCGAGATGATCGCGAAGAAGATCGTCACGAGGATCGGGAGGAACCGGCGCGCGTCCTTCTCGCCGAGGATGTCCTTGGCGATGGTGACGCGGACGAAGTCGAACGCGAGCTCGACGACGTTCTGGAAGCGGCCGGGGACGAGGCGCAGCTTGCGCGTCCCGAGCCAGAAGAACAGCATCAGTGCGATGACCGCGATGAAGCGGACCAGCATGACGCGGTTGATCTCGAAAGGGGTTCCCTCGAAGAGGAAACCGGGCGGGAAGAACTCGGAGATCGACGGGGTGTGGAAGTCACTCTCACCGGTCGAGGACGAGACCAACAGGGTCACAGCGTTAGCAAACAGCGCTAGCTCCTGGAATTCGGGGCGTGGCACGTTGCAGCCGACCGAATCGAATCATTCGGACGCAACGCTCTCGCGACGACGAAAGGTGGGGTTTTCCGCTCGGACGGCGATCGTGCTCGACGACCGCCATCAACGATGAGACGATCTGAGGACACGTTCGCCTGCGGGATTCGTCCCTACTGTAGCAACAGAACGGCCTGAGAGCCGAATCGTGGTCCTCTCAGGAACCGTTCGGCTCGTCCTCATCGGGCGATGTCGCTGACGTTCGGCATGCGCGAGCGCGAGACGACCAGGACGTCGATCACCAGGGACCCCAGGACGGCGACGATGATCGTGACGAACATCGCGGTGCTGTTCAGCCACGGCTGATCGCGCAGGACCAGGGCGGCGATCACGAACAGCACGAACTTGGCGAGCCACGTGCCGAGGACGACGGCGAAGAACCCGCCGATGTCGAGGCGGTTGGCGACGAGGATGCTCGCGGCGGTGAGGAGCACCATCACGCCGCCGACGATCGCGCCGAGGAGGGCTCCGATCGCGCCCTCTCCCCCGGCGGCGATCCCGCCGACGACGGTGCCGAGAACGGCCAGGGCGAGCACGAAGAGGCCGCCCACGACCAGCGCGCGGCGCAGGACGGGGACGGACGCGGGCTGCGGACGGGGGGTGGCCGGGGAGGCTCCGGTCATGATGCTTCCTTCCGCGCCGTGGTCGGCGCTGTCGTGTCCCGGTCGATCGGGAGTCCGGCCGGCGGACGGAGCAGCTCCGTCGAGGACGCGCGGTCGAGGGGGTCGAGGACGGGTGAGGCCTCCGCGGACTGCGCCGCCGCCTCGAGCCGCTTGCGGCGGCTGAGCGGGGCGAGCGTGACGACGGTGCAGACCAGCAGACCGACTCCGAGGAAGACGAGCGGGACCCACAGCACGTCGACCACGAACATCAGCAGGCAGCTGACGGCGACGACGGCGGTCCACGCGTAGAAGATCAGCACGGCGTGCAGGTGGGAGTGCCCCATGTCGAGCAGGCGGTGGTGCAGGTGCTTCCGGTCGGCGCTGAACGGCGACTTTCCCGCGCGCAGGCGCCTGATCACAGCGAGGCCGAAGTCCATCAGCGGCACCACGAGTATCGCGAACGGCAGGATGATCGGGATGAACGCGGGCAGGAGCTCCTTCGCCGCGAGCTGGGCCGGGTCGATCTGGCCGGTGACCGCGATCGCGGAGGTGGCCATCAGCATCCCGATCAGCAGTGCGCCGCTGTCGCCCATGAACATCCGCGCCGGACGCCAGTTGATGGGGAGGAATCCGGCGCAGGCGCCGACGAGCAGGACCGCGATGAGCGAGGCCAGGTTGAAGTAGTCGGTGGGCGAGGTCTGCTGCACCAGCAGGTAGCTGTAGAGGAAGAAGACCCCGTTGGCGATCAGGGCGACGCCCGCCACGAGGCCGTCGAGGCCGTCGATGAAGTTGAGAGCGTTGGTGACCAGGACGATCGCGAGCACGGTGATGATCAGCGACATCCACGGCGAGCCGACGGTCAGGCCGCCGATCGGCAGGGAGACGATCTGCACGCCCTTCCAGGCGATCAGGCCGGCGGCGATCAGCTGACCGGCCAGCTTCGTGGTCCAGTCCAGGTCCCAGATGTCGTCGGCGACGCCGATGAGGACGATGAGCAGGCTCGCGCCGAGGATCGCGAGGATCGGCTCGGGATTGGCGAACACCAGCCGGAAGTAGGGCAGCTGGGAGGCGATGCCGAAGCCGACGAGGATCCCGAGGAACATCGCGATGCCGCCCAGGCGGGGGGTCGGCCGCGTGTGCATGTCCCTGACGCGGATCTTCGGGTAGAGCCGGTACTTCAGGCTCAGCTTCCAGATGACCCACGACAGCGCTCCGGTCACGAGCGCGACCGCGAGCGAGACGAGGGCGAAGGTGATCACCGGTTACTCACCCGGAGCGGAGTCGGTGCGGGCGGCGCCGGTGCCGGTGTTGGGCGTCGGCGCGTTCGTGCTCGACGAGCCCGTGTCCGGCGCATCGGCGGAATCGACGGGCGCGGAGTCGCCGGGCGCGGAGTCGTCCTGCAGGCGGGCGCCGGAGGCCCAGTCGGGGCGCGCGGTCGGGGTCCGCTCGAAGGCGTACGGGTCGCTGCCGGTCGCGGTCTCGGCGGGCTCCTGCTGGTACCCGGCCTGCGCCGCGCCGGCCGTGGAGGCGTCGGGCTCCGACGTCTCGGCACGAGGCGCGTCCGGATCCGGCAGCAGGTCTCCGACGACCTCGCGGATCCGCTCGGCCGACACGACGCCCTGGCGCAGGATGCGCAGGGTGCCGCCCTCGAAGCTCAGCGCTGTCGCGTCGACGATCGTCGAGGACTCGCTGGCGCCCGCGGGGCGGTCGCTGTAGCGCGATCCGGCGGCGCCGGCGTCGAGATAGACGTCGACGGAGTCGCCGAGCTGGTCGAACGCCTCCTGTGCGGTCGTGGCCGAGGGCTGCCCCGTGCGATTGGCGGAGGAGACCGCCAGCGGGCCGGTCTCGGCGAGGAGCTCGATCGTCACCGGGTTGTCCGGCATGCGCAGCGCCACGGTCCCGCGCGTCTCGCCCAGGTCCCAGACCAGTGAAGGCTGGGCGTGCAGGACGATGGTGAGCCCGCCGGGCCAGAACTCGCGCGCGAGGTCGCGCACCGCCTCCGGCACGTTCTCGGCGAGGGCGTCGAGGGCGGCCACGTCCCCGATCAGGACGGGCGGCGGCGACTGCCTCGTCCGTCCCTTCGCGTCGAGCAGGCGCTGGACCGCGGCGGCGTCGAACGCGTTGGCCGCGACGCCGTAGACGGTGTCGGTGGGGATCACCACGAGCTCGCCGCGGCCGATGGCCGTCCGCGCGAGACGGGTGCCGGTCAGGAGGTCCGTGTCGACGGAGCAGTCGTAGATGCGTGCCATAACGGGTCGATGATACCGGCGCGGTCCGTGTCCGGACCGGCTGCGGCGCGGCGGTCGCGTCAGCGCCGCCCGAGGCCGGGGCTCGGCGGCCGTCGCAGCGGCGCCCGACCCGCGCCGGCCGAGGCCGCCGGAGCGCTTCCATGAGGCACTCGGCCCGGCGTGGCGGGCGCCTCCGCCGACAGGACGCCCACGAGCGCCACGGAGACGGCGAGCGTCGCGAGCGAGTGCTGATCGCCGAACCAGGTGGTGTTGTCGGCCATCCCGTGCAGGAACGTCCAGAGGACGGCGACGGCGAGCGCCCCGACGGCGACGGCCTCGTTCCGGGCGACCCGGAGGAGCAGGCGCACGACGGCGATGGTGGCGAGGAGGAGGAACGCGATGACGGGGAGCGCGATCAGGAGCCCGCCGTTGGTCCACGCGGTGACGAGGAGGTTGTGAGGCGGGCGCGGCTCGCTGTGCTGGGTGAACTGCGACCCGCGCGCCAGCCACAGCTCCTGCCATCCGCCGTACCCCAGCCCCAGCAGCCAGTTGTCGGGGAACGCGCTCGCAGCCAGGCGCAGGAAGTCGCCGCGGGCCCCGAGCGTGAGCACGCCCGCCTCCGCCAGCTGCGGGAAGGACACGGCGACGGCGTACACGGCCGTGATCCCGGAGGGGATGGTGATCATCCAGGCGACCGGACCGAGGCTGCGTCCCTTGAGTCCGCGGATCGCGGCGACCAGCAGGGGCAGGACGATCGCGAGGACGATCGCGGTCTTGGACAGCGTGAAGAGGGCGCCGACCAGCCCGGCGACGGCGACGAGCAGGAGGAGACTCCCCCGCTGCCGTCTCCAGACGGCGAAGGCCAGCGCGCCGGTCGTGGCCATGTACATCGAGGCGATGTTGCCGTTGAGGAAGAACCCTCCCGACTTCTCCTGCAGGACGTTGTTGAAGGACGTCGTGAAGATGTCCCGCACGTAGATGTCGGAGAACAGCACCGCTTCCGGCCACCGGAGGTAGGCGGTCTCCTGCACGGGATCGAGCTGGAAGAGGATCGTGAGCGTCACCTGGAGGAGGAACACGGGCGCCGCCCAGTTGAGGGCGCGGCCGACGACACGCCAGGCGCCGTCGCCGAGCCCGCGGACGGCCAGGTACGGAGTGAGGAAGGAGACGACGGAGACCACGTCGCGCAGCGCGGCCGCGCGTGCTCCGGAGTAGGTGAGCGCGAAGAGGGTGCCGGCGATCACGAGGAGGACCACGACCACGAACCGGTCGATCCGCCCGCCGCGCAGCCGCGCCACGGAGTACGGGAGGAAGAGCAGGCTCCAGGCGACCGGAGCGGTGACGGGGCCCAGGGTGTAGAGCTGCACGACGCTCAGCGCCAGGAGCACCGCGAGGAAGACGAGGACGATCCGCTCGTGCCGCCGCTGAGCGGGATCCGCCGGCGCGCGCGACGGCCGCCCGCGGGTCTCCGGAGCGTCGGTGACGCGGGTCGCGGCGATGACGGAGGGACGAGAGGCGGTCGGGCGGCGGAGGAGGGCGTCGTCGGCGTGGCGGCCCATGTCAGAGCCGTTCCGCGGAGGTGCTGGTGGCGGCCTCCGTCTGGCGGAGCGGAGGAGCGGCGCGCCGATTCCGGGACGACGGGCCGACCTCTCGCGGCGGGAGGGTCGTCCGCGGGCGCCGGTCCGGGGCGGGAGGCGGATCGAGCAGCACGGGAGAGGCGGTGGCGTCGGCGGACGCGGGCGGGAGAGGGGATGCAGGTGGCATGTCGCGCCGACACTAATCGCGCGGCACGAGCCTCGACGGGCTTGGCGCGGAACGTCGATCCGCGTGCGCGCGGCGGCCCCGCGCCTCAGCCACGGGGGTCTGCCAGCAGCTCGTCCGCGCGGCGGGCGATGCCCGGCCAGCCGAAGTCCGCCGCTCGGCGCCGCGACGCCGCAGCCACCTCCGCGCGTCGCCGGGGATCGCGCAGCGAGGCGATGAGGGCGGGGAGCTCCGCGAGGACGGCGTCCGCGACCTCCTCCTCCGTGCCCGGCGGGACGAGGACGGATCCGTCGACCACTCCGTCGGAGGTGCGCAGGATCTCGGGGAGGCCTCCGCGCTCGACCGTCACGACGGGGATCCCCCGCGAGAGCGCCTCCACCACCACCATCCCGAACGGCTCGTCCCAGCGGCAGGGGTAGAGCAGGAGCGCCGAGGAGCCGAACAGCTCCAGCAGGTCCTCGTGCCGGAGGAACGGGAGCCGGCGCACGACGCCGGGCAGGGCGGCGACAGCCTCGTCGAGCGCTCGGACGTACGGGGTGGGCGTCGCGTCGTCCCCGAGGCCCGATGCGCCGGCGATGACCAGCCGCAGATCGGCGCCGTGCTCGGTCCGCATCCGCCTCACGATCTCGACGGCCTCGCGGGCTCCCTTCTCGGCCACCAGCCTCCCGGCGAAGACCGCCTCCGCAGTACCGCCGAGCGGCGCCGGCGGGACCTCGGGCGGAGGGACGACCCCGTTGTACAGGACGGCTGTGGCGATCAGGCCGTACCGGTCGACCGCCCGGGCGCGCAGGAACTCGCTGCAGAAGATCCACTCGTCGACCGCGTCGAGGTAGCGCCGGGCGGCGGCGGGATCGGGTGGCAGGTGATCGAGCAGGTCGTTGTGCAGGTGTGCGACGATCCGCCCCCGGTAGCCCAGGCGGCGCAGGCGCACGGCGTAGCGGGGGCGGTTGTGGATCCAGACCGTCGGGACACGGCGCAGCGACGGAGCGAGCACCAGCAGCCAGAAGCGCCCGCCGAAGGACAGCCGGCGCAGCTCGGCGCCCGGGTCGCTGTCGCGCCGATGCGCCAGGAGGAGTGCCGCGCGCCGCTGAACCGCGTAGATCCGCCGGTACAGACGATGGGGCCTGACGTCCACGCCCGGTGACGCCGACGACCACGGCGCGTGCACGGCGATCCGGAGCGAGGACCGGGACACCGTCTCGCGGACCCAGGTCGCCACGGCTCCCCCGCTGCCGTCGAAGCGCTCCTCGGCGGCGAGCACCACGGCGACCTCGACCGGGGCGGCGGAGCCGAGCCGGAGCCGGGCGGGCAGTCGCGACAGGACGAGCGATCGCGCCTCGGCGATGTCGCGCCCCGGCGCCAGGAGGGCGGTCGCTCCCAGCACGAGGCCCGCGAGCGCCAGCTCCACCGGGAGCAGCCGCAGGGGCGCGCCCTCGGGGAGCAGGCGGAGCAGGAGCAGCACGATCGCCATCGGTGCGGCGAGCAGCGGCCCCGCGGCGCACGCGCGCAGGAACGCGCCGAGGCGCACTCCGAGCACCACCCGCAGCACGGCGCAGGTGACGGCGAAGCCGAGAGCGCTCGAGAGCAGCAGCCCGCCGATCAAGCCGTCGAGTCCGAACAGCATTCCCCCGCCGACGATCATCGGGACCGTGATCGCGGTCTTCACGATGTTCACGACCAGCCCGAACCGCACCCGGTCCATCGCCATCAGGATGAAGCCGACCGGATTGCCGATCGCCCGCACCGCGCCCACCACCGTCAGCGCGCTCGTCATGCCCGCGATCCAGCCCCAGCCGGGTCCGTAGAACAGTCGCACGATCTCCTCGGAGCGCAGCGCCACCAGCATCAGCGGCGGGATGCTCGCCATGCTGAGCACCGCGGTGACGCGGAGGTGGTTCCGCGCGACGCGCTCACGGTCGTGCTGGATCGAGGAGAACACCGGGAACATCACCCGCGTCACGATCGGGTTGACCCTCGCGGGGAGGTTCACGGCGAGGTTGTATCCCAGGGTGTACCCGCCCAGCTGGGCCGGTCCGAGCAGGCGGCCGATCGCGAGCGAGCCGGCGTTCGAGCCCAGGTAGTTGACGATGCCGTCGAGGGTCTGGAAGACGCCGAAGGAGAGGAAGCGGGCGGTCTCGCGGATCCGGAACCGGAATCGCAGTCGGAACCAGCGCCGAGCCTGCACGAGGGCGAGCACGGAGCGCAGAGCCGCGGTCGCGACGAGCCCCCACGCGTAGGAGAGCGCCCCTGCTCCAGAGACCGCGAGGCAGACCGTCACGGCGAAGCCGCCGACGAGAGCGATCGTCTCGGACACGGCGACCGCTCGGAACCGGATCCCCTTCTCGAGCACCGCTCTCGGCACCTGCCCGGCTGCGCTGCCCACGAACACGAGCGAGGCGACGGTGAGGACCGGCGCCGCGGCGGCGGACCCGAGCAGGGAGGCGATCGGTGCGGCGCCCAGGAGGACGGCGACGGTGACCAGGAGCCCGACGGAGAGGTTGAGCCAGAAGACCGACGAGAGCTCGAAGCTGGTCGCCCGCCGGCGCTGGATGATCGCCTGGGCGACCCCCATTCCGAGGAAGATGTCGACGAACGCGTTGAGCAGGGCGACGATCGCGATGATCCCCATCTCGGAGGGGTCCAGCAGTCTCGCCAGGAGCGCGAACTGCCCGAGCTGCACGACGAGCGCGACGGCGAACGAGACCGCCGTCCAGGCGGTCGCGTCGACGGTGCTCCGGCGCAGGCTCACCTCTCCCGCCCGGCGGAGGCCGGACGGAGGTCCGGTCGCGGATCGTCGGCGCGGTGCTCGGCGC
The DNA here is from genome assembly GCF_002930885.1 of Rathayibacter sp. AY1F2. NCBI lineage: Bacteria > Bacillati > Actinomycetota > Actinomycetes > Micrococcales > Microbacteriaceae > Rathayibacter > Rathayibacter sp. AY1F2. Next base: position 156,616 of record NZ_PSVG01000001.1, read on the forward strand.
GGCTCATCCGCGATCTCCGTCCGTCGTCGTCGGCATCGATCGGCCGGCCGCCCGGTCGTAGAGGTCCTCGAGGTCGCGGATCCGCTCGGCGAGGTCGAACGAGGCGAGCACGCGCTCCCGCCCCTCCGCGCCCATCCGCTCCGCGCGGTCCGGGTCCCGGAGCAGGGCGGCGAGCGCCCCGGTCAGGCCGGGCACGTCCCCCTCCGGGACGAGCAGCCCGGTGACGCCGTCCTGGACCGCCTCCGGGACGCCGCCGTGGCGGTACGAGACGACAGGGACGCCTGCGAGCGCGGCCTCGAGGAAGACCATGCCGAAGCCCTCGGAGTCGCCTGTCGCCGCGGTCCGCGACGGTGCGCAGAAGACCGCGGCGCCGGCGAGGATGCGGGCGACCTCGGCGGGGGGCAGGGAGCCGGTGAAGGTCACCTGCAGGCCCAGCCGCGCCGCCTGCTCGACGAGCGCCTCCCGCAGGTGGCCGTCGCCGACGACGGTCAGGGGGACGTCGCGGATCGGTCCGGGGAGGGCGGCGACCGCCTCGAGCAGATCCGGAACGCCCTTCTTGTCGGTGAGGCGTCCGACGAAGACGATTCCCGCGCGCTCCGCAGCCGGTGCGGCCTCGGGGCGGGAGGTCGGGACGCCGATGTAGCCCACTCCGGTGCGCCGCGGGTCCGCCCCCAGGCGCAGGAGCCCGTCGGTGATGAAGCGGGAGACCCCGATCACCGCGAGCGCGGTGCGGAAGACGGCGCGGGCCTCGAGGGCGCGGTGAGCTCGGGCGAGGGGGCGGAGCAGGCGCGGAGCTCCGGTCGCGAGCGGCCAGCTGGTCACGTCGTAGCCGTGCCCCGTCACGACGAGCGGGAGGCGCCTCCTCCGTGCGTACCGCGCGATGAAGACGGCGTCGATGAGGAAGTGCGCGTGGATGAGGGCGGGCCGGTGCTCATCGACGATCGCGTCGAGCCGTCGTGACACTCCGAACCACCGCAGGAGGAGGGACCGCCGCCCGCGAGGGGTGATCGGATCGTGCAGGACGATGTCCGTGCGGTCGTGGAGGACGCCCGAGCCGGTGCGCTCGAGGCCCACTCCGAGGGCGCGCCAGCGCTCGAGTCCGTGCATCTGATTGCGGACGAACGTCTCGGAGTCCTGCAGCCACGCGCGCTTCCAGACCAGGACCAGCGGCCTCTCGGCGGCGGCGGCGACTCCCGCGTGCTCAGCGGACGGCACGGCGCACCCGGTAGCGGAGGGCCGCGACCACGCTCGGCAGCACCCGCACGGCGTCGCCCAGATAGCGCCGCCAGAGCCTGCCGGGCTCCCGGCTGAGCCGGTGCGCCCACTCGAGGCCGAGGCGCTGCACCACGAGCGGCGCCCGCGGGATCTCGCCGGCGAGGAAGTCCACGGCGGCGCCGACGCCGAGGCACACCGCTCCCGTGCCGCCGACGGCGAGCAGGCGCTCGCGGACCTCCTCCTGCTTCGGGGAGCCGAGGCAGAGCGCGACGATGCGGACGTCGGCCGCGCGCAGGGTCGAGGAGAGGCGGGCGAGGTAGGCGTCGTCCGCGAGCTCGGCCGGCTCCGGCGAGACGACGACCGGCACCTGCAGCCCGGCGAAGCGCTGCTGCAGCTCGGCGGCTGCGCGATCGCCGACTCCGGGGCGTCCGCCGATGAGAGCGATCGGCGCGCCCTCGAGCGCCGCGCGACGGCAGACCTCGGTGAAGAGGTCGATGCCTGTCACGCGGCTCGCCGTGCGGTGACCGTACGAGCGGGCCAGCCAGACCAGAGGCGCCCCGTCGAGCACCACGAGGGACGCCCGGCCGTAGTACCGCCGGAACTCGCCGGAGTGCTTCCAGCGCACGAAGTGGTCGGTGTTCGGCGTGACGACCAGCTCGTCGCGGCCGCTCCGGGACAGCTCGAGCACGGCCTCCGCCGCCTCGTCGAGCGTGGTGATGCTGGCCGGCATCCGCTCGATGCGGCCGGTGATGTAGGAGGTCATGCCGGTGCTCCTCGGGGGTCGGTGCGGGAGGGAGGGAACGGAGCTGGTGTGCGGAAGGGGCCGGTCGCGGCCGCCTGCACGGGGACCGTCACGTCGTCCACCGGGTGCTCCTCCGATCGGAGAGCCGGCGGCGGGTGTCGTGCACGGCGTAGAGGATCCGGCTGAGCGCCGTGAAGGCGGCGGGGACGTGCTTGAGCACCAGCCCCAGGACGAGCAGCCGCGGCGACCGCGCGGAGCGGAGCACGCGGACGTCGCGCAGCGCCTCGGACCCGAGCCGGACGCCGGTCTCGACGAGCGCCGCGTCGGAGTTCTGGCGGATCGGGGTGAGCGCGACGGGGACGGCGTAGAACCAGGTCGTGAACCAGTCCGACAGCGGGCGCGGCACCTCCTCGAACGTACGGGCGAGCGCCGCGCGCATCTCCTCGGCGCAGACCAGGAGGTTCCGGAGGTCCGGGTCGCGCCGACGGGTGATCGAGGACGCCGTGTGGACGTAGGAGTAGAGGACCTCCGGCACGAAGAGCACCCGTTCCGACGCCTGGACCGCCCGCAGCACGCCGACGAAGTCCGACTGGGAGCTCAAGCGCGGGAAGAGCTCCTCCTGCAGGACGGCGCGGCGGAAGAGCTTGTTCCAGAGGAAGCCGTGCAGGCGTCCGGACGCCATCCGCTCGAGAGCGAGTTCGGACGAGACCAGTTCGCGCCGGTCGAGGCCGTCGATCACACGTCCGGAGGTCGACTGCCGGGTGCGGTAGAGCGCCCGGCAGACGACGACGTCGGCCGCCGTCCGCTCGGCCTCGGCGGTGAGGGTCCGGAGGATCTCCGTGTCCCACTCGTCGTCGACGTCCACGAACCAGACGAACTCGGAGTCGATGCCGTCGAGGGCGCGGTTCCGGGCGGCAGCGACGCCGCCGTTCTGCTCGAGGAGCAGGACCCGGGCGTCCTCGCGTCCCTCGGCCCACTTCTCGAGCACCTCCGCCGAGCCGTCCGAGGACGCGTCGTCGACGAGGACGACCCGCGTCCCCGGTCCGAGAGTGAGTGCGAGCCGCGCGAGGAAGCCGTCGAGCCGGGCGATCGCGTTGTAGCAGGGAGCCACGACGGTCACCGAGTGCACGCCCCCGCTCACCGTCGGCCCCCGAGCTCGCGGTAGGCGGCGACGACGGGTCCGAAGACGGCGTCGGGCGAGGCGGCCTCGTCCACCCACGCCTTCGCGCGGTCGGCACGCATCAGGAGCCCCTCGGGTCGCTCCAGAGCGGCGGCGAGGAGCTCGGCGATCCGCTCCCCGTCGGCGTCGGCGGGGAGCAGGAGGCCCCGACCGTCGGCGAGCAGCTCACCCACACCGCCGACGTCGGTCGCCACGACCGGGCGACGGCGGGCCATCGCCTCCAGCATCACGAGCGGAGTCCCCTCCCACCGCGAGGTCGACAGGAGGAGATGCGCCGCGTCCAGCGCTCCGGTCACGTCCGCCGACGGACCGGCGAAGTCGACCACTCCGGCTCCCCGGGCGCGCTCGCGCAGCACCGGCAGCATCGGACCGTCGCCGAGCCAGGTGCCGGTGACGGGCCGGACCCGGGCGAGGGCCTCGACGGCCGCGAGGAAGCGGATCGGGTCCTTCTGCTCCGCGAGCCGCCCGATGCCGAGGACGCGGACGACCGGCTCGGCGAGTTCCGGCGCGCTCGCGGGCTCCGCGGTGACGTTCGCCGGGGCGTTGCCGGTGACCACGACGCGATCCTGCGGGCGGCCGTAGCCCTCGACGACCATCCGCCCCACGGAGGCGGAGACGGCGAACACCCGCCGGGAGCGGAAGGAGAGCGCTCGCCTGTCGATCCCGGGCAGCTCGGTGTGCGCGTGCTCGACCACGGGGACACCGAGCGCGGCGCCGATGAGGAGGGCCAGCAGAGCCTCGCGGCGCTGGTGGGCGTGCAGGATGTGCGGGCGGAACCGGCGGACGGCGAGAGCGAGGCCGCGGAGATCGGCCGCGAAGCCCTGTCTCGGTCTCGGCACCACGAAGACGGGCGACTCCTGCGCGGCGCGGTCGCTGAGCGGCCCGGGACGCCCCCAGTAGGCGGTCTCGCAGCCGCGCTCGCGGCTCCACGCGCCCAGGGAGAGGGCCACACGCTGCGCTCCGCCGTCCTCGAAGGAGTCGAGGACGTGCAGGATCCGCAGGGATCGGGAACGGGCGGCCCTCATGAGAGCGCCCCGTCGGGAACCGCGCCCGGGAAGCGGACGTCGAGTTCGGCCAGGACGGCGTCGACGTCGCGGCCCATCGTCCCGCGGTCGACATCGTAGTGATCGGCGAGGAGGTCGACGACCTCGTCCCGGGGTCGGCGCTGCCGGATCACGGCCTCGAAGACCGAGGCGGCGCTCAGCGAGAGCACGATCGGGGGCACCGACGGGCGGGACAGGTCGAGCACGTAGACCTGACGGTCCGTGCGCTCGACGGCGAAGCGCTGGGCCGGCGGCGCGCTGCCACCCTGCGCCTCGGCGGAGGCCTCCACCGGATGCACGGCGCTCGCCGCGGGATCGGACGAGGCCGGGAGGTCGCTCACCGGCGCCGTGGTCGCCGCGATCGCATCGAACGAGGACGCCGGGCCCTGCTCCTCGCTGCGGCCGCTCAGCGCCACCCTGGCGAAACCGGTGAGGGCGGAGGGGAGGCCTCGGAGCGCCCGCAGGGTCCGCTCCCCCCGGAGCCGGAGCCGACGTCGGATCGTCGTCGCCTCGGGATGGCTCGCCTCGAGATCCGCGCGGGTGGGGAAGGCGGCTCTCAGCAGCAGGCCTCCCTTCAGGCGCCAGGGAGCGGACGCCACGGCGTGCAGCCAGTTGAAGGTGTGCCGGTCGGAGCTGCGGCGCACGTCCCAGAGAGTCTGGGCGTGCCGGTAGCGCTCCTCAGGCGCGGCGGGGACTCCCCAGGAGGTGAGGAGCTCCGTCATCGGCGTCTGCGCGCCGAGCTCGACGGCCGCGTCGCGGATCGCCTCGCGCTCCTCGCTCGGAAGGCCGGCGCCGTGCGCCTTCAGAACCGCCAGCGCCGTGGTCGCCGAGGCGGAGCGCGCGCTGCGCAGCTGGTGCAGGGCGTGCAGCACGAGGTGGTGCGCGCGCCCGGGGATCCGCAGGGTCTCGTCGCTCAGCGGCAGATCCTCGGCGGCCGCCCAGAGGCGGTCGAAGACGATCCGCTCCTCCTCGAAGGCACCCGGGAAGGAGCGGTGGACGTCGACGTCGCACGGCCACGAGGGGTGGACGAGCGTGATCGAGTGGTCGACGAAGAGGGTCCAGCTGAGAGCCTCGGCGCGGCGGCGCCAGCCCATCGAGGCGAGCAGCGCGAGAGCCTCGTCGAAGCGCTCGGGGTCGACCCAGATGTCGACGTCGGCCGACGTCATCGGGGCGCGGATCCCCTGGCGGTGCAGACCCTCGCCCTTCACCACGAGGCTGCGGACGCCGTGCGTCCGCAGGGTGTACTGCACCAGCACGGCGGCCAGGCGCAGGGCGACGGCGTTCGGCAGCATCGCGTCGGCGGAGGCGCCGACAGCCGGGACCGGTTCAAGGGACACGGACGCGTCCCTCCGCGAGGGCGAGGATCTCCTCGGCCGCGACGGACCACGGGCGCTCCCGCGCGAGCTCGGCGGCCCCCCGGGAGAGAGCCGTCCACTCGCGTCGGAGCCGGTGGAGGGCGTCCTCGTACTCCTCGCGCGTCGTGTCGTCTGAGAGGACCACGCCCGCCCCCGCCGCGCAGAGATCGGCCAGGACGCTCGACTCGATCGCGAGGACCGGCAGCCCGCTCGCCAGCGCGTCGAGTCCGGCGGCCGCGCCGGTCGTCGACGGCGTCAGGTGGGCGTACACGTGGGAGTGGCGGAGCACCTCGACGACGCCGTCGCGGTCCTGCTCGCCGACGGAGCGCAGCCCCGACGCGAGGTCGTCGGCGATGCCGCCGTCGTCGATCACGGTGACGTACTCGGTGCCGTCCAGGCGGGCGAGGAGATCGAGCCGCTCGGCGCCCCGGTCGAGACAGGAGGCTCCCACGGCGGCGAAGCGGAGGGGCCCGTCGGGGGCGGACGGCGTCGGGAACGACGCGTCCGGCAGGCCCAGGGGCACGACCGTTCCCGCGAGGGCTGACGCGAGCCGCTCCGTCGGGGTGACGACGACAGCACCGCGGCGCTCCTCTTCGAACCGGAGGCGCGGGAGTGCCGGGAGGTCGTCGGCCAGGAGGACGGTCATCGGAGCGAGCCCGGCGAGCTCCACGGCCGTCCCCGGGAGAGCCACCACGAGGTCGGGCCGCTCCGGAGCGAGCAGTCGGCGGGCCCGGCGCGTGACGACGGCGAGCCCGACGGACCCGGCGCCCCTCCGGCGGGCGGGCTCGAGGAAGCGGGCGAGCACGCTGGGGCGGAGCTCCGCCCCACTGAACCCCTCCGGGTCACCGGTCACCACGACCACGCGGTGCCCCTGGCGGCGCCAGGCGCGCTCGAGCGGAGCCGCGTGCCAGGCGTCGAGGGCGACGATCCCGATGGTCAGCACGGGCGGACTCCCCCCGTCAGGGGGGATCGGCGGCAGGGACCGGGAGACGGGAGGAGCGCGGAATCCCGCTGGTCGATGACCTCGTGCACAGGGCGGTACCTCTCTCCGTCGCGGCAGGCGGAGCCGCGGACGTCGGAGAAGTTATCCCCGTGCCCGGCGGCCTCCGAGTGGGAGGCGCGATACGGAGGCGGGGGCGGCGTGCGCGCCGCTCACGGAGTCGGATCGCGTCGGTAGCGGTCGCTCGACCGTCAGTCCCCGCCACGGGTTCCGCGCCCGCCGCACCGGCATGCGGAGGCACCGCGGCGCCGCCGATAGAGTCGGCTCCGTGACCCTCTCCCCGCAGATCTTCACGCTCCCCTCGGCGGTGCAGCGGACCCCCGCCGCAGCTCCTCACCCGGGGCTGCTCCGATGAGGGGCATCGTCCTCGCGGGTGGTTCGGGGTCGCGGTTGTGGCCGATCACCAAGGGCATCTCGAAGCAGCTGATGCCGATCTACGACAAGCCGATGATCTACTACCCGCTGTCGACGCTGATGATGGCCGGGATCGACGAGGTCCTCGTGATCACGACCCCCGAGTACAACGACCAGTTCCGCGCCCTGCTGGGCGACGGGTCGAGCCTGGGCATGCGGATCGAGTACGCCGTGCAGCCCTCCCCCGACGGGCTCGCGCAGGCGTTCCTGATCGGCGAGGAGTTCATCGGCGACGAGTCGGTCGCCCTGGTCCTGGGCGACAACATCTTCCACGGCACCGCCCTGGGCACCGCCCTCGCGGCGAACACCACGATCGAGGGCGCCGTCATCTTCGCCTACCAGGTCGCCGACCCGCGCGCCTACGGGGTCGTCGAGTTCGACGAGCACTTCCGAGCCGTCTCCATCGAGGAGAAGCCCGAGCAGCCGCGCAGCAACTACGCCGTGCCCGGCCTCTACTTCTACGACAACGACGTCGTGGCGATCGCGAAGACGATCACGCCCTCGGCCCGCGGCGAGCTCGAGATCTCGACGATCAACGAGCGCTACCTCGAGGCGGGGCGGCTGAACGTCCAGGTGCTCGACCGGGGAACGGCCTGGCTCGACACCGGGACCTTCGATTCCATGATCGAGGCGACCGAGTTCGTGCGCGTGATCGAGCAGAGGCAGGGGTTCAAGATCGGCTGCATCGAGGAGATCGCCTGGCGCAACTCCTGGATCGACGACACCCGCCTCGCCGAGCTCGCCGCACCGCTGGTCAAGAGCGGCTACGGCGCCTACCTCCACCGCCTGCTCAGCCTCGAAGGCGTGAACGCGGGCCGCTGAGCCCGGCCTCCCCCGACCTTCCCGACCTCCAGGAGAACCCGTGCGGATCCTCGTCACCGGCGGTGCCGGCTTCATCGGCAGCAACTTCGTCCACCTGACCCTGCGCGAGCGTCCCGACGCGCGGATCACCGTGCTCGACAAGCTCACCTATGCGGGCAGCCGCGACTCCCTCGCCCCCGTCGCCGACCGCGTGCGGCTGGTCGAGGGCGACGTCGCCGACGCCGAGCTGGTGGACCGGCTGGTCGCCGATGCGGATCTGGTGGTCCACTTCGCCGCGGAGTCGCACAACGACAACTCGCTGCACGACCCGACGCCCTTCCTCGCGACGAACGTCATCGGCACCTTCGCGCTCCTGCAGGCGGTGCGCGCGCACGACGTGCGGTACCACCACATCTCGACGGACGAGGTGTACGGCGACCTCGAGCTCGAGGACCCCGCGCGCTTCACCGAGCACACCCCCTACAACCCCTCCAGCCCCTACTCCTCGACCAAGGCAGCCAGCGACCTCCTCGTGCGCGCCTGGGTGCGCTCCTTCGGCGTGCGCGCCACGATCTCCAACTGCTCCAACAACTACGGCCCCTACCAGCACGTCGAGAAGTTCATCCCCCGCCAGATCACCAACGCCATCGACGGCATCCGCCCCAAGCTCTACGGCACCGGCGCCAACGTCCGCGACTGGATCCACGTCGACGACCACAACACCGGCGTCTGGGCCATCATCGACCGCGGCGAGATCGGCGAGACCTACCTCATCGGCGCCGACGGCGAGAAGAGCAACCTCGACGTCGTCACCCGCATCCTCACCGCCTTCGGACAACCCGAGGACGCCTTCGACCACGTCACCGACCGCGCCGGACACGACCTCCGCTACGCCATCGACTCCACCCGCCTGCGCACCGAACTCGACTGGCGCCCCCGCTACACCGACTTCGACGCCGGACTCGCCGCCACCATCGACTGGTACCGCGCCAACGAGGACTGGTGGCGCCCCGCGAAGGCCGCCACCGAGGAGAAGTACTCCGCTCAGGCCTGAGGCGGCCCGCCGGCGGGGATCAGTGCGGACCGACTCCGGTCGACACCCGGCCGGAGGGCCGCGGAGAGTCGCACGGGCCGGGCGTCCGCTTCGCGCGGGACCGACCGGACAGGACGATGCGGAGCAGCTGCAGTGGCTCGAGGAGGTAGCGGGCCGCGAGCCGGCGCGGGTCGCGCGCCAGGCGGAACAGCCACTCCACGCCCAGGGCGCCCATCCACCGCGGGGCGAGCGCCTGCGTGCCGGCGATGTAGTCGAGGCAGCCCCCCCACGTTCGCGAACGCCGCCCGCGGGGCGAGGTCCCGGTTCTCCAGGATCCAGCGCTCCTGGCGGGGCATGCCCATCCCGACCAGGACGAGATCGGCACGGGCGAGCGACTCGGCGAGCGGCCGCTCCTCGCCGATGCCGTGCCACTGCTGGTCGAATCCGTCGTACGCGAGCCAGGTCATCCGGGACGTGCGGGCGGCGACCGCCTCCGCCGCTTTGGCCGAGGACTCCGGCGTGCCGCCCACGGCGACCACCACCAGAGGCTCGTCGTTCTCGATCAGCGGGAACAGCCAGTCGGTGCTGTGTAGAAGGCTTCGCCGACGTCCGTCCAGGAGCCCGCGCCGCCCGCGGTGAGAGAGAGGCTCTGATCGCTGGGCCAGCCGACCTCCCCGACCGAGCAGTGCACCCCGTACCGCCGGCACCACTGCCCGAAGGTCGTCACCGCCGCCACGAAGACATGCTCGTCGGTGCCGCCCTGCTTGTCCGAGCGCAGGGTCGTGCCCGTGCCGCCGGGGTAGAAGTGCTGCGAGTACACGGTCCGGTCCAGCGGGTCCTGGATCCACGGCCCGTCGGGTGCGATCGCGGCGACCGTGCCCGTCGTCGCCTCCCGCATCCCCTCGACCCAGATCGTGTGCCGATCGCCGGTTCCCCGGACGGCCGACACCACGGCCTGCGTGTAGGCCTTGTAGGGCTCGACGGGGACCAGCGACCGCTTCACCTCGTTGAAGAGGTCGTAGGCGGCGATGCGTCCGTCGTTCTGGAACTCCGCCGCGAGCAGGGTCCAGACCCTCTGCGCCTGGGATACCGAGAGCCCGGATCCGAACCAGACGGTCCCCTCGGGCAGATCGCCCTGGCTCGCCGGATAAGTGCCGTTGTTGTGCAGGTCGAGCACGACCCGCATGCCGGCGGCGCCGATGGCGGCGATCTCGGTCCGGAGCAGCGCGACCGCCGCCGGATCGAGCCCCTTCGCCAGAGCGTCGTCGGTGCTCTCCCCGTCGGCCTGCGGCTGCAGGAGCGACCAGGGCACCGCGAGCCGGACCAGGGTGAGCCCGCGGTCCGCCAGGAACTCGTAGCTCTCGGCCGGATTCCCGGCGGTGCAGTCGACTCCGACGTCGACGCGCGACTGCAGATCGAACACGTTGACGCCGCGGAGGTAGGACCGGCCGCCCAGGTAGTCGTCGACCGAGCCGATGGCAGGCGCGGGCGACGCGGAAACGGACGACGGCGCGCAGGCCACGGGAGCAGTTCCGTCGCTCCGCTCGAGGAGCCGCACGGCGACTACGACGAGGGCCGCGACCACCACGACGGCCAGGACGATCAGCAGCGGGCGGCGGAGCCGACGGCGCGGCCGATCGCGTGCAGCGGCGATGCGAGCCTCCCGAGCCTGCCTGCCCGGTGCGGCCACCGGATCGCCGCTGAGGCTAGCAGAGCTCCGCGACGCCTCAGCGCACCGCCACCGTCGCGCGGTCGCGGCCGGTGAGGTCGCGCTGCGTGGTCGCTCCGCGCCAGCCGTCGGCAGTGAGCAGGGCGCGGATATCGGCGCCCTGCAGCTCGCCGTGCTCCATCACCAGCACTCCCCCGGAGCGGAGCAGGCGGAGGGCGGTCGCCGAGAGCGAGCGGACGACGTCCAGGCCGTCCTCGCCGCCGTAGAGCGCCGAGGGCGGGTCGAACAGGCGCACCTCCGGGTCGCGCGGGACGGCGGCGGCCGGGATGTAGGGCGGGTTGGAGACGACGACGGAGACGGTGCCGTCCAGCTCGGGAAGTGCCCGGGCGAGGTCGTCGAAGACGATGCGGGCGTTCTCGAGCCCGAGCCGCTCGCGGTTGCCGCGGGCCCAGATGAACGCCTCGGGAGCGTTCTCCACGCCGATCACGCGCGCGTGCGGCACCTCGTGCGCGAGCGCGAGCGCCAGGGCTCCGCTGCCCGTGCCGAGGTCGACGGCGATCGGCTCCGGATCGACGACCGCTCGGAGCGCGTCGATCGCGATCTGCGCGACGCCCTCGGTCTCGGGTCGCGGGACGAACACGCCGGGTCCGACCGCGAGCTCGAGCGAGCGGAACGGCGCGATCCCGGTGATGTGCTGCAGGGGCTCGCGAGCCGACCGGCGCTCGATAGCGCTCGCGAACGCCGCGGCGTGCTCCTCGTCGACGCTCAACCCCGTGATGAGGCGCGCCTGCAGCCGGCCGCGGCCGAGCCCGAGCAGGTGCCCGAGAAGCAGCTCCGCATCGACGTCCGGCGTGGGGACGCGGGCGGCGGCGAGGCGGGCGACCGCATCCGCGAGGAGGGTGCGCGCGTCGACGCCGGTGGTCACGAGGGTCACGCCTCCTCGGAGCCGATGTCGGCCAGGCGGGCCTCCTCGTCGGCCTGGATGGCGCTCTCCACCACCGGGTCGAGCGCGCCGTTCATCACGCCGTCGAGGTTGTACGCCTTGTAGCCGGTGCGGTGGTCGGCGATGCGGTTCTCGGGGAAGTTGTAGGTCCGGATGCGCTCGGAGCGGTCCATCGTGCGGATCTGCGTCTTGCGCGCGTCCGAGGCCGCCGCGGCGATCTCCTCCTGCTGGCGGGCCAGGATGCGAGCGCGGAGCACGCGCATGCCCGCCTCGCGGTTCTGCAGCTGGCTCTTCTCGTTCTGCATCGACACGACGATGCCGGTCGGGAGGTGGGTGATCCGCACGGCGGAGTCGGTCGTGTTGACGGACTGCCCGCCGGGACCGGAGGAGCGGTAGACGTCGATCTTCAGGTCGTTCTGATTGATCGCGACCTCCTCGGGCGCGTCCACCTCGGGGAACACGAGCACGCCCGTGGTCGAGGTGTGGATCCGCCCCTGCGACTCGGTCACGGGGACGCGCTGCACCCGGTGCACGCCGCCCTCGTACTTGAGGTGCGCCCACACGCCCTGCGAGGGATCGGTGGCGTTGCTCTTGATCGCGACCTGCACGTTCTTGTAGCCGCCGAGGTCGGACTCGTCGCGGTCGAGGATCTCCGTCTTCCAGCCCTTCGCCTCGGCGTAGTGGAGGTACATCCGGAGGAGGTCGGCCGCGAACAGCGCGCTCTCGGCTCCGCCCTCGCCGCCCTTGATCTCCATGATGACGTCGCGGCCGTCGTCGGGGTCGCGCGGGATGAGCAGGCGCCGCAGCTTCTCCTGCGCCACCCGCAGCGACTCCTCCAGCTCGGGGACCTCCTCCGCGAAGGCCTCGTCCTCGCGGGCGAGCTCGCGCGCGGCCTCGAGGTCCTCGCCGGCCTGGATCCAGGCGGAGTGGGCCGCCTTGATCTGGCTCAGCTCCGCGTAGCGCCGGTTGACCTTCTTGGCGCGGGCGGCATCGGCGTGGAGTGCCGGGTCGGAGAGCTGCGTCTGCAGGTCCTCGTGCTCGGCGAGGAGGACGCTGACGGATTCGAACATGGGGTCCTGGCTTCCGGAGGTGGTCGGGGTCGGGCTCATCGCCCGGGGACGCGAAAACGTCCGCGGCCGCCCCCGGTGACAGGGGCGACCGCGGACGTCGGGGCGCTAGTGGTGGCCGTTGCCGTGGCCGGCGGTGGCCGGGCCGACGGCCGACTTCGAGACCTGCATGAGGAACTCGACGTTGGACGAGGTCTCCTTCAGGCGCGACAGGATGATCTCGAGCGCCTGCTGCTGGTCGAGCCCGGCGAGGGCGCGGCGCAGCTTCCAGGTGATCTTGACCTCGTCGGCGCTGAGCAGCATCTCCTCGCGGCGCGTGCCGGAGGCGTTCACGTCGACGGCGGGGAAGATCCGCTTGTCGGCGAGGTGACGGGAGAGGCGGAGCTCCATGTTGCCGGTGCCCTTGAACTCCTCGAAGATCACCTCGTCCATCTTCGAGCCGGTCTCGATGAGCGCCGTCGCGAGGATGGTGAGCGAGCCGCCGTTCTCGATGTTGCGCGCCGCTCCGAAGAACTTCTTCGGCGGGTACAGCGCCGAGGCGTCCACGCCGCCCGAGAGCACGCGGCCCGAGGGAGGAGCGGTCACGTTGTAGGCGCGGCCGAGACGGGTGATGGAGTCGAGCAGCACGACCACGTCGTGGCCCAGCTCGACCAGGCGCTTCGCGCGCTCGATCGCGAGCTCGGCGACGGTCGTGTGGTCCTCGGCCGGGCGGTCGAAGGTGGAGGCGACGACCTCGCCGCGCACGGTGCGCTGCATGTCGGTGACCTCCTCCGGACGCTCGTCGACCAGGACGACCATCAGGTGGACCTCGGGGTTGTTCTGCACGATCGCGTTGGCGATCTGCTGCAGGACGATGGTCTTGCCGGCCTTGGGCGGCGCGACGATCAGGCCGCGCTGTCCCTTGCCGATCGGGGCGACCAGGTCGATGATCCGCTGGGTCAGCTTGCCGGGCTCCGTCTCGAGGCGCAGGCGCTCGGTCGGGTAGAGCGGCGTGAGCTTCTGGAACTCGACGCGCGCAGCGGCCTCCTCGACGGTCTGGCCGTTGATCGAGTCGACGCGGACGATCGCGTTGTACTTCTGGCGGCCGCCGCCCTCGCCCTCGCGGGGCTGGCGGATGGCGCCGACGACCGCGTCGCCCTTGCGCAGGTTGTACTTCTTGACCTGGCCGAGGGAGACGTAGACGTCGCTGACGCCGGGCAGGTACCCGGTGGTGCGCACGAAGGCGTAGTTGTCGAGGACGTCGAGGATGCCGGCGACCGGGATGAGGACGTCGTCCTCGCCGATCTCGGGCTCGAAGTCGTCGCCGATCGCTCCGCCGCGGCGCTTGCGGTCGCGGTAGCGGCTGCGGCGGCCGTCCTCGCCCTCGGCCTGCTGGCCGTTCTGGGGCTGTCCGGAGCCGTTCTGCTGAGGAGCCTGCTGGCCCTCGGACTGCGCGGCGCGCGCGCCCTGACCGTTCTGCGGCTGGGACTGCGAGGCGGGGCTCTGCTGAGCGTCGTTCTGGCGGTCGTCCCCGCGGTTGCGGTTCCGGTTGCGGCGGTTGCGACCGCGGCCGGTGCCCTGCTGGTCGCCGTTCTGCTGCTGGTCGCCGCCCTGCTGCTCCTGCTGGTCGCCGGAGTCGGAGGAGTCGGCGTCGTTCTCGGCGGGCGCCTGCTCGGCCTGCTCGCTCTGCTCGGAGGCGCCCCCGCGGCTGCGGCGGCGTCCGCGGCGCTCGCGCTGGCCGCCCTCGCGGGAGGAGTCGTCCGACTCCGGCCCGTTGGGCAGCTCGATGTCGATGACGGGCTTCGCAGCCTGGTCGGCGTCGCGGTCCTGCTCGATGACGGGGAGGTCGGGGATCAGCGACTCGACGCCGGTCCCGCCGGGGATGTTGAGGTGCTCGCCGGCGGCGACGGTGCCGCTGGAGGCGCGGCGCGAGCTGCGTCGGCGGGGCGCGCGCTCGGCGGGCTCGGCGACCGGCTCGGCCGCCGCGGGGAGCTCGAGCTCGACGGGGGCCGACTCGGCGGCCGTCGCGGAGGGCTCGTCGACGGTGGGCGCGGCCTGCTCGAGGACGTCGGCCGTGTCGGCCTCGGTGCTCTCGACGGGCGTCGGCAGCTCCGCCGGCGCCTCGGGCTGCGGAGCGGACTGCTCGGCCACATCGGCCGGCTCGGCCTCGACGCCGGTTGCGTCGACGTCCGGGGCGACCGCTGCGTCGTCCGGACCGACCGCGTCGGCGATCGCGGCGGGCGCGTCCTCGGCGGAGGCGGCGCGCAGGTCCGAGATGGCCTGGACCAGCTCGCCCTTGCGGAGCTTGGAGGCGCCGCCGAGGCCGAGCCGCGTCGCGAGAGCCTGGAGCTCGGCGACGCGCAGACCGGAGAGGTCGGCGGTGAGGTCCACGGTCGAGCCGTGGGTGTTGACGTCTGTCACTGGAGAGGGTTCCTTCCCCCCGGGAACGAGTGCTCACCGGGAGAGCTCATCGACCGTGCGGTGCCATCGCGTGTTCTGATCCACGCGATGCTCTCGGCCGCCGGGACCGACTGCCGCAGAGAGCGAGGAGAGGGCCCGGAGACCAGGCGCCGGTCTGCAAGAGGAGCAGGGGCGCCCTTCACACGATGTGATGGCCGTGGTTGTCGGGACGATCCGTCGGACAGATTCCGCTCGTTACGCGGTTCCTCGGGATGCGGTCCCCACTGTAGCACCCTTGAAGTCGACGGCCAGCATGTGCGCGCGCCACGGCGTGGGGGCCTCCCGCTCCACCAGATCCGCGGCGGCGAGGCGCTGTGCGGGGTCGCTGCAGAGCACCAGGACGCTCGGTCCGGCACCCGAGACGACGGCCGCGTAGCCGTGCGAGCGCAGCAGCGCGATCAGCGCTGAGGTCTCGGGCATGGCGGCCGCGCGGTAGTTCTGGTGCAGCTTGTCCTCGGTCGCCGCGAACAGCAGCTCCGGGCTCTGGATGAGAGCGGCGATCAGGAGCGAGGAGCGCGAGACGTTGAACACCGCGTCCTCGTGCGGCACGCTCTGCGGCTGCAGCGAGCGTGCCAGCCGCGTCGACATGGTGTGCTCGGGCACGAAGACGACCGGGGACACGCCGCGGTGGACCATGAGCTTCTTGGAGCGCGGGCGCAGCGGCGAGTCGTCGGCGCCGGAGGCGTGCGGCTCGACCCATGCGATGGTGAGGCCGCCGAACAGCGCGGGCGCCACGTTGTCGGGGTGCCCCTCCATCTCGGTGGCGATGCGGAGGAGGTCGTCCGAGTCGAGCTCGACGACGCCCTCGAGCAGGCCCTTCGCGGCCATGATGCCGGAGACGATCGCGGCGCCGGACGAGCCCATCCCGCGGCCGTGCGGGATGATGTTGCGCGCGATCACCTCGATGCCGGGCATCTCCTGCCGCTGGTCGGCGAACGTGTACGCGATGGCCTGCACGACGAGGTTCGTCTCGTCGGTCGCCACCTCTCCCTCGCCGACCCCGTGCACGGTGACCCGCGCACCCGTGGCCGCGACGGCCGTCACGTCGAGCTCGTCGTAGAACGAGAGCGCCAGGCCGAGCGTGTCGAAGCCGGGGCCCAGGTTCGCCGAGGTGGCGGGGACCTTGACGTGGACGGTGCGGCCGACGGGAACCGCCGAGGTCATGCGCCGGCCAGCCCCAGCACATCCGCGATCGCGGCGGTGTCGACCGGGACGACGGTCGGCGTGATGTCCGCGCCGTCGGCCGTGCGGAGCGCCCACTGCGGGTCCTTGAGCCCGTGGCCGGTGACCGTCAGGACGACGGTCGCGTCCCTCGGGATCGCTCCGGCCTCGGCGCGCTCGAGGAGCCCCGCGACGCTGATCGCCGACGCCGGCTCGACGAAGACGCCGACCTCGCCCGCGAGGATGCGGTACGCCTCGAGGATCTTCTCGTCGCTGATCGCGCCGAAGTAGCCGTCGCTGACGGTGCGCGCGTTCAGGGCGAGCTCCCACGAGGCCGGGTTGCCGATCCGGATCGCGCTGGCGATCGTCTCGGGGTGGCGGACCGGGGCGCCGTGCACGATCGGAGCGGAGCCCTCGGCCTGGAAGCCGAACATGCGCGGGAGGCGGGTCGACTCGCCGCGCTCCAGCTCCTCCGAGTAGCCGCGGAAGTAGGCGGTGTAGTTGCCCGCGTTGCCGACCGGGACGATGTGGAAGTCCGGCGCGTCGCCCAGCACCTCGACGACCTCGAAGGCCGCGGTCTTCTGGCCGGCGATGCGGTCCGGGTTCACCGAGTTGACCAGGTGGACCGGGTAGTTCTTCGCGAGGTCGCGGGCGATGTCGAGGCAGTCGTCGAAGTTGCCCTGCACCTGCAGCAGCTGCGCGTTGTGCGCGATCGCCTGGCTGAGCTTGCCCAGGGCGATCTTGCCCTCCGGCACCAGGACGGCCGCGGTGATGCCGGCGTGCGTCGCGTAGGCGGCGGCCGACGCGGAGGTGTTGCCGGTCGAAGCGCAGATGACGGCCTTCGCGCCGTGCTCGACGGCCTTCGAGATCGCCATGGTCATGCCGCGGTCCTTGAAGGAGCCGGTCGGGTTCATGCCCTCGTACTTGACCCACACCTTCGCGCCCGTGCGCGCCGAGAGGGCCGCCGCGGGGATGAGCGGCGTGCCGCCCTCGCCGAGAGTGATGACCGGGGTCGCCTCGGTGACATCGAGGCGGTCCGCGTACTCGTGCAGGACTCCGCGCCACTGCTTGGCCATCTCAGGCTCCTTCAACTCGTAGAACGGACGTCACGGCGCCGACGAAACCATGGGAATGGAGGGCGGTGACGGTGGCCGCCAGATCGGATTCCGCCGCGGCGTGCGTGCCGATGACCAGGGTAGCGGTCGGCTCGCGCCGCTCCGCACCGCCCTGCTCCTCCAGCGGGTCGGCGCCGGGCGGGGTCTGCACCAGGGTCTCGACCGAGACGCCGTGGTCGGCGAAGACGCCCGCGATCTGCGCGAGCACGCCGGGGCGGTCGAGCACCTCGAGGGTGACCTGGTACCGGGTGGTGACGTGGCCGATCGGGAGGACCGCGAGCCCGGAGCTCGCGCTGGTCACCAGGCCGGGGCCGCCGACCACGTGGCGGCGGGCGGCCGACACGACGTCGCCGAGGACGGCGGAGGCCGTCTCGATCCCGCCGGCGCCGGCGCCGTAGAACATCAGGTCGCCGGCCGCCTCCGCCTCGACGAAGACCGCGTTGTTGGCCCCGTGCACGGCCGCGAGCGGGTGGGAGCGGTGCACGAGCGCGGGGTAGACCCGCGCGGACACGCCCTCCACGCCGGTCTTGGCGTCGGTCAGCCGCTCGCAGATCGCGAGCAGCTTGATCACGTAGCCGGAGTCGCGGGCCTGGTCGACCTGCGCCTTCGTGATGCCGGTGATGCCCTCGCGGTGCACCAGGGTGACCGGGACGTCGGTGTGGAACGCGAGGCGGGCGAGGATCGCCGCCTTCTGCGCCGCGTCGTAGCCCTCGATGTCGGCGGTCGGGTCGGACTCGGCGTAGCCGAGCTCGGTCGCGCGGGCGAGCGCGTCCTCGAGGCTCGCGTGCTCGGTGTCCATCCGGTCGAGGATGTAGTTGGTCGTGCCGTTGACGATGCCGAGGATGCGGTGGACCCGGTCGCCGGCGAGGCTGTCGCGCAGCGGCCGGATGATCGGGATCGCGCCGGCGACGGCCGCCTCGTAGTTGAGCTGGGCGCCCACCTGGTCGGCGGCCTCGAAGAGCTCGTTGCCGTGGGCGGCGAGCAGCGCCTTGTTGGCCGTGATCACGTCCGCGCCCGACGAGATCGCCGTGAGGATGTGGCTGCGGGCGGGCTCGAGCCCGCCGATCAGCTCGACCACGATGTCGGCGCCCAGGATCAGCGACTCGGCGTCGGTGGTGAGCAGGTGCTTCGGGATGTCGGCGGTGCGGGGCGCGTCCACGTCCCTGACGGCCACGCCTACGAGCTCCAGCGGCGCCCCCACGCGCTGGGCGAGCTCGTCGCCGTGGTCGAGCAGGAGGCGCGCCACCTGGGCACCGACGGACCCGGCGCCCAGCAGGGCGACGCGGAGGCTGCGGTACTCGATCATCGGGAGGTGGCCTTTCGTTCGATGCCGGCGTCGCGGCGGAGGAGGTCCTCCTCGGTCTCGCCGCGCACGAGGACGCGCGAGCGCCCGTCGCGGACGGCGACCACCGGGGGGCGCCCGAGGTAGTTGTAGTTGCTGGCGAGCGACCAGCAGTAGGCGCCGGTCGCGGCGACGGCGAGCAGGTCGCCCGGCCGCACGTCCGCGGGCAGGAAGTCGTCGTGGACGACGATGTCGCCCGACTCGCAGTGCTTCCCGGCCACCCGCACGAGGGCGGGCTCGGCCGAGGAGGAGCGGTCGGCGATCCGCGCCGTGTAGTCGGCGCCGTAGAGCGCCGGACGGGCGTTGTCGCTCATGCCGCCGTCGACGCTGACGTAGCGGCGGACCGCGGTCGAGCCCTCGGAGCCGACCGTCACGTCCTTCACGGTGCCCACCTCGTAGAGGGTGACGCCGGCGGGCCCGATCAGCGAGCGGCCGGGCTCGATCGCGATGTGCGGCACCGGGACGCCGCGGGCGGAGCACTGCTCGGCGACCGCGTCGGCGACGGCGGCCGCGATCTCGGCGATCGGGGTCGGGTCGTCGGCACTGGTGTACGCGATGCCGAAGCCGCCGCCGAGGTTGAGCTCCGGCACGGGGCCGTCCGCGAGCAGTGCCGCGTGGACGTCGAGCAGGCGCGACGCCGACTCCGCGAACCCGGCGGAGCCGAAGATCTGGGATCCGATGTGGCAGTGCAGCCCGAGGAACCGCAGGGAGGAGAAGGAGCGGATGCGGGCGACCGCGGCCGGGCAGTCGGCGAGTGCGAGGCCGAACTTCTGGTCCTCGTGCGCCGTGGCGAGGAACTCGTGGGTGTGCGCGTGCACTCCGCTGTTGACCCGGAGGCGCACCGCCTGCACGCGGCCGTGCCGCTCGGCCGCGGCTGCGACGCGCTCGATCTCGACGAGGCTGTCGAGCACGATCGTGCCCGCGCCCACCTCGACGGCCCTGTCGATCTCGCGGAGCGACTTGTTGTTGCCGTGGAGGCCGAAGCGCTCGGGCTCGATCCCGGCGGCGAGGGCCACTGCCATCTCGCCGCCGCTGGAGAGGTCGAGGTTCAGGCCCTCGTCGCGCATCCAGCGGGCGACCTCGGTCGAGAGGAACGCCTTGCCCGCGTAGTAGACCGTGACGCCGGTGCCGATCCGGCCGAGCTCGCGGGCGAAGACCTCACGCATCTCGACGGCCCTGCGGCGGGCGTCGGCCTCGTCCACCACGTAGAGAGGAGTGCCGTGCTCGCGCACCAGCTCGGCGACGGGCACTCCGGCGATCCGGATCCCGCCGTCCTCGCCGCGCTCGGCGCTGTCCGGCCACACGCCGTCGGCCAGGGCGTTCGGGTCGGCGGGCGTGTGCAGCCACTCAGGCGCGAGCGGATGCCGGGGGGCGCGGGCGCGGGCGTCGACGGTGTCCACGGGTGAGACCTCACAGGAGAGAGTGGGAGCGTCACTGCGGGGCGAGCGGGTCCGGATTGACCCCTGAAGCCAGCGATGTCAGTGTTCGGCCCGCGGAAGACGCCGGCACAGGGCTCCGATCCTACCGGTCCGGGGCGGCGGCGCCGCGCGGGCTCAGGCGCACGTGCCCGGTTCCTGCTCCGCGGGGTCGCTGAGGAACGTCGGAGAGAGCGCGAAGCTCGCGTTCAGCGACTCGTCGGCGACCTCGACCCCGGTCAGCGTCAGTCCGCGCGGCACCGAGTCCGCGATGCACACGGAGGACGGAGCGAGCAGGTCGCCGGAGACGGCGCCGAAGCGGTCGCGGAAGTCGGTCGCCGAGAAGGTCGCACCGGCGGCGGAGACCTCGGCCGGGGTCAGCCGGATGGCGCCGTCCACGGCCGCGAGCTCCATCCCCACGCCCGCGCCGAGCCGGAGGCCCAGCACCTCGACGGAGGCGGTCACGCGCACGAGCGGAGCGTCCAGGGTCACCTCGTCGACGGGAACGGTGCTGCGCTCGGTGACGAGCCGCGAGACCGAGGCCGCGTCGATCGCGACCGTGGTGCTGCCGGACTCGACCGCTCCGACGCCGCTCACCGGCACCCCGATCAGGGTCGCAGCGACGTCGCCGTCGAGCTCGCCGAACGTCACGTCCGAGCTGCGCAGGTCGAGCCGGTCCAGCCGCCCCGAGACGAGCTGCGGGAGCACGGCCCAGCCGGCGACGTCGACGTCCACCGCCCGGTCCGCGGGCAGTGCGAGCGCCTCGCGGAGGCTCGCGGCGGCGCGGTCCGCGACGGCGCGGCGGGCGAGCGAGTCGCCCACCACCGCCGCGACCACGAGCAGCACCAGCACCACGACGACCACCACGGCCGCGCGTCCCCCGCGCCGGCGCCGCGGCGCAGCCCCCGACGCGCTCACATCCGGTCCGGGGCCGTGACGCCCAGCAGGGAGAGCCCGTTGCGGAGCACCTGCCCGGTCGCCTCGTTCAGGCGCAGCCGGGTCGAGTGCACGGCCTCGACCGGGTCCTCGCCCTGCGGCACGACCCGGCAGTTGTCGTACCAGCGGTGGTAGAGGCCGGCGACCTCCTCGAGGTACCGCGCGACGCGGTGCGGCTCGCGCAGCTCCGCGGCGTGCGCCACGATGCGCGGGAACTCCTGCAGGCCGCCGAGCAGCGCCGACTCGGTCGGATGCACCAGCGTCTCGGGCGCGAACGGCTCGACGGGGACGCCCGACGCTGCGGCCTTCGCCGCGACCTGGCGGGTGCGCGCGTGGGCGTACTGCACGTAGTAGACGGGGTTGTCGTTGCTCCGCTTGGTCAGCAGGTCGAGGTCGATGTCGAGGGTCGAGTCGGCCGAGGAGCGCACCAGCGAATAGCGCGCGGCGTCCACGCCGACGGCCTCCGTGAGGTCCTCCATCGTGACGACGGTCCCCGCCCGCTTGGACATCCGGACCGCCTCGCCGTCGCGGAGCAGGTTGACCAGCTGGCCGATCAGGATCTCGAGGTTCACGCCCGGGGTGTCGCCGAACGCCGCGCACATCGCCATCATCCGGCCGATGTAGCCGTGGTGGTCGGCGCCGAGCATGATGATCGCCCGATCGAAGCCGCGCTCGCGCTTGTCGAGGTAGTAGGCGAGGTCGCCCGCGATGTAGGCCGCCTCCCCGTCGCTCTTGATGATGACGCGGTCGCGGTCGTCGCCGAACGAGGTGGTCCGCAGCCAGGTGGCGCCGTCCGCCTCGAAGATGTGCCCGAGCTCGCGGAGGCGCTCGATCGCGCGGTCGACGGCGCGCGACTCGTGCAGGGAGTTCTCGTGGAAGTACACGTCGAAGTCGACGCCGAACTCGTGCAGGCTCTGCTTGATCTCGCCGAACATCAGCTCGACGCCGATCGAGCGGAAGGTCTCGGCGAGCTCCTCCTCGGGCAGGACGGCGAGGTCGCCCGGGTAGGCGGCCGCGACGCGCTCGGCGATGTCGCCGATGTAGGCGCCGCCGTAGCCGTCCTCCGGGGTCGGCTCGCCGCGGTGGGCGGCGAGGAGGCTCCGCGTGAAGCGGTCGATCTGCGCGCCGTGGTCGTTGAAGTAGTACTCGCGGGTCACCTCGGCGCCCTGCGAGAGGAGCATCCGGGCCAGGCTGTCGCCGACCGCCGCCCAGCGCGTCCCGCCGATGTGGATGGGGCCGGTGGGGTTGGCGGAGACGAACTCGAGGTTCATCCGGACGCCGGCGTAGGCGGACCCGGTGCCGTAGGCCTCGCCCGCCTCGACGATCGCGCCGGCCAGGGCACCCGCGGCCGCGGCCTCGAGCCGGACGTTGAGGAAGCCGGGACCGGCGACCTCGACCGTGGCGACGCCCTCGACCGCGCCCAGCCCCTCGGCCAGCTCGGCGGCGAGCTCGCGCGGGTTCGCGCCGACCCGCTTCGCGAGCTTCATCGCGATGTTCGAGGCCCAGTCGCCGTGGTCGCGGTTCTTCGGGCGCTCCAGCACGACGTCCGAGAGCTCGACGCCCGCATCGCTCCCCCGTCGCTGCACGGCGTCGAGGACGAGGGCGTGCAGGGAGGCGGCGAGCTGTTCGGGAGTCACGGGGAGCGATTCTACCGGCCGCCGCGCCCGCGCCCCCCGTCCCTCCTGCACCGCGGGGCCGCTCGGCAGGGCGGCGTTGCTAGGGTGCGACGCATGCGCCGTCCCGCCGCCCTCCTCCTCGTCGCCCTCGCCACGGCGGCCCTCTCCGGCTGCTCCCCCGCGGCCGACCCGGAGCCGAGCGCGAGCGGCGCCGTCAGCGGCACGCCGATCCCCCTCGCCTGCGAGCAGCTGGTCCCGGCCTCGGCGCTCGCGGGCCTGTGGGGCGGATTCTCCCCGGACGACGGCATCGGGACCACTGCCGTCTCCGAGGAGATCGCCCAGTACGACGGCCTGGTCTGCGGATGGTCCGACGATTCGGGCGCCGAGCTGCAGCTGGCCGTGGCCCACCTCGACCCCGCGGTGATCGAGGCGCTCAAGAACGAGTTCTTCACCACCAGCAAGGCCGTCCCCACTTACGGCAAGCCGCCGGAGATCGAGGGCTACTACCAGGTGGCCGAGGGGCGGGGCGTCGCGGACGCCTTCGTCGGCGAGTACTGGATCGAGGCGTCCAGCGCCTCCTTCGTCGAGCCGGGCGACCCCGAGCCGCTCGTGCGGTCGGCGATCGGCGTCCTCGCCGACTGAGCCCCGGCGTCAGCCCAGGCGCACCGGCGAGACGTGGTCGTCGACGAGCGCCGCGTCGCAGTCGGCCTCCACACTCATCCCGGTCAGGCGCAGGTCCGTCAGGTAGCTGCTGAGGAACGCGGTGTCGGCCGTGTCCCGGCCGGACGAGATGCGCAGCATCGACCCGCGCGGAGCCAGCCGGGTCGCGTCCACGACGTGCCAGGCGCCGCCGACCCAGGCCTCCGTGACCGCGTGGAAGTCGCGCGGCTCGAGGCCCGGCGCGTAGACCGCCGTCACCCGGGCGGGGATGTCGAGGGCGCGGAGCAGCCCGGCGACTGTGTGCGCGAAGTCCCGGCACACGCCCTGGCCGCTCTCGATGACCTGCGCCGCTCCCCCGGTGCCGACCGTCGACCCGTAGACGTACGACAGGTGGCCGTGCACCCATTCCTCGACGGCCGTCAGCGCCTCGAAGCCCCGGGCCCGCCCGAACTCGCGCCGGGCGATCCCGCCGAGCACGTCCGCCTCGGCGTACCGGCTCGGCCGCAGGTACTCGACGAGCTCGAGCTCGCTCGGCTCGTCCGGAGCGCCGTGCCCGGCGACCCGCGCCCGGTACTCGACCCGCAGGTCGCCCTCGTTCCCCGCGACGCGGTGCACGCGGGCGCCGTGCCGCGCCGGGAACTCCCGCACCGGCACGTCCTGCCCGTCGAGCCGGACGGTGAAGGAGTCCTCGAACGAGTCGCCCGTGGGCGTCGCCGCCACCAGGAAGATCAGGTCGGTCGGGCCGTTCAGACGCAGATCCAGCGAGGCGGAGACGGTGCGCAGCATGGCTCCATCGTGGCATGCGCGAGGACCGCTCCCGGCGTCGGGGCCCGCCCCGCCCGGGTGCTAATGTGGTCAGGCACTCCTGGCCCCCATAGCTCAGGGGATAGAGCACTGCCCTCCGGAGGCAGGGGCGTAGGTTCGAATCCTACTGGGGGCACACCCGCGGTCCTCCGCTCTCCTTCCTCGTACACGGGCGCTCAGCTCCGGTGCTCGACGCCCCTCGAGGCGCACCCCTCCATCACGGACCGAGCGGCGTCACCCGGTGGGCGACCGAGTCCGACCGTGGCGCTCCTCACCCGGCGCTCCGACACTGCCGAGACAGCACGAAGGCCCGCGATCGTCGATCACGGGCCTTCGAAACGTTCACCACCGGCACTCGGCCGGTCGGGCTCACTCGTAGAGGTGGAAGGTGCCGGCGCAGTCGGCCGAGCAGAAGCCGTCGCGGCGACGGGCCGAGGCCGCTCCGCAGGCTTCGCAGCGGCGGCGTCCGAGCATCCGCGAGATCAGGCTCTGAGGCGCCGACGCGACCACCGAGACCGGGGTGTCGGGGC
The DNA here is from genome assembly GCF_002930885.1 of Rathayibacter sp. AY1F2. Taxonomy (NCBI): domain Bacteria; kingdom Bacillati; phylum Actinomycetota; class Actinomycetes; order Micrococcales; family Microbacteriaceae; genus Rathayibacter; species Rathayibacter sp. AY1F2. The sequence goes on from NZ_PSVG01000001.1 coordinate 181,096, forward strand.
GCACGGGGGATCCCGTGGTCGAATCGAGCTGGATCCCAGCGGTGTCGCGCGTGGCGCGAAGCATCCGTGTTCCTTCCGATCGGTGAACCATGTGCGAGCGCTGTATTGCCAGTCCCTGAGATTCTGCGAAGGGCTTGACGCGGCTCGCGATCGAGAGGAGCCGATATCGACATCTGTCGGTCAGTCGGGATCGACCCGGGGAACGACGAACAGCCGCGCCCCCTCCTGGCGGAGAGAGGCACGGCTGTTCGGGCGTCGGGGATCGGTGGGCGGACGACGCCGGAGCTCATGGGAGCGGGGCGTCGAGCCCGGAACGACCGGGAAGTGGGCCTAGTACGCGCCGCTGGTGCTCCGGGTGTCGATCGGAACCGTCGGTGCGGGAACCGGCACCGGTCGCAGGGCGGGGAGCGAGGCGCTCCTGCCCGTGCGGAACGGCAGCAGGACGAGCATGACGGGAAGAACGACGATCCACAGGAGGACCGACAGCGCGAGACGCGCCCAGATGGAAAGAATATTGAGCATTTTTGTGCCGCCTTCGGGTGACGGTAGAGGTGAACTTCGCGAACAGGATCATCGGGCCGACGGGGAGAGAAGAGTAGAAATGCGCCACTGATCGCGCCTCTCCCGCCACGCCCCCGAGCGGTCTGTTGCTCCTCATTCGTCGCCCAGCGCCGATCGGATGGGTCGATCCCGCATCCGATCGACACACGGCCCGCCCAGTGCGTCCTCCTGGGAGCCGGGCCGTAGGGTGAGCGCGTGAAGATCCTTGTCGTCGAAGACGATCCAGCCATGGGTGAGGCCCTCGTCGGCGGCCTCGAAGACGCCGGCTACGAGGCCGTGCTGACCACGAACGGCATCGACGCGCTCGTCGCGTTCAGCAACGCCGAGTTCTCGGCCGCCATCGTGGACGTCATGCTGCCGGCGATGTCGGGCTTCGAGATCTGCCGCCGGATCCGCGAGCTCGGCCGGCCCACGCCGATCATGCTGCTGACCGCGCGGGACGCGATCGAGGACCGCGTCTTCGGCCTCGACGCCGGAGCGGACGACTACCTGACCAAGCCGTTCGCGTTCACCGAGCTCAACGCGCGCCTCCGGGCCCTCCTGCGCCGCAGCCCGTCGCTGATGTCCACCTCGATCGACGTCGGACGCATCACCGTGGACGGATCGAGCATCCGGCGCACCGCCGACGGCTCGCGCATCCACGTCAGCCCGAAGGAGCTCGAGCTCCTCAAGCTCCTCATCACTCCCGTCGGCTCCGTCGTGACCCGCCAGCGGATCCTCTCCGAGATCTGGGGCGGCGGCGAGATCGTCGACAACAACATCGTCGACCAGTACGTCAGCTACCTGCGCAAGAAGCTCCCGACCGAGGACACGGGCGTCAGCATCGTTACCGTCCGCGGCAAGGGCTACTTCCTCCGCCCGGTCGAATAGCCCGTGTCGCGGATGAGCACGGCACGCCGCCGGGTCGGCGCGCTCTCGATCCGCGCGAGGATCACCGTGGGAACGGTCGCTGTGGCGACCGCCCTCTTCGCGCTCGCGGCGCTGCTCTTCTACCAGGTGGTCACCGGCATCGTCGACCGCAGCGAGCGGACGATCCTGATGTCGATCGAGGACGAGGTGCGCCGCGACATCTCGGCGGGCAACGTCCCGCGCACGCAGGGCTCGTCGACGGGCCAGCTGTTCCTCGCTCTCGCGCCCGACGGGAGCGTCAGCACCTCGACCATGCCCTCGCGCCTGAGCGGCGAGGTGCTCAGCGCTCTGGCGGAGGAGCCGGCCGACACCTCGCCCCGGTACGCCGACGTGACGACGGCGAACGGCAGCTACCTGGTCCGCTTCACGGCCATCGAGAGCGATCGCGGCGTCTGGCAGGTCGCCTCCGCCCGCGATCAGGCCGCGTCGCAGCTCGTCCTCGACGACTTCGCCCACGTGCTCGTCTACGCCGCGATCTTCCTCGTCGTCACGTTCGGGCTCGCCTCGTGGATCCTGACGGGCGCGGCCCTCGCCCCGGTGCGCCGGATGCGGGCGCGCGCGGATCAGATCGCCGCCGAGCCCGGGCAGGGCGACCAGCTCCCGGTCGTCGGCACGCGCGACGAGATCGACGAGCTCGCGGTGACGCTGAACGCGTTCCTGACCAAGCAGACCGCGTCGCTGGCCCGGGAGAAGCAGATGGTGTCGGATGCGAGCCACGAGCTCCGCACTCCCCTCGCCGCGCTCTCCGCCCAGCTCGAGATCGCCCACCACCGCGTCGACGACCCGGTCGCGGTCGACCGGGTCATCCTCGACGCGCAGAAGAGCGTCGACCGGCTCGTGCGCCTCGCATCCGCCCTCCTCGACATCTCGCGCATCGAGAGCCGCACCGTCCGCCCGACCGCTCCCTTCGCCGAGCTCGTCGACGAGCTGGTGGGCGCCGTCGACCGCACCCGCCTGCTCGCCTCGGAGTCGGGGGTGGAGATCGACTACGAGATCGACGAGCGCGAGCCGGTGCGGCTCTACGCGGTCGCGTCCCAGGACTTCGGCCGGGTGATCGACAACCTCGTGAGGAACGCGATCCAGGCGATGAACGGCGGCGGCATGATCGTCGCCTCCCTCTCGCAGTCGGACGGGCGCCTGATGCTCAGCGTCTCGGACGACGGACCGGGGATGCCCGACGCCTTCATCCCGGTCGCCTTCGACCGCTTCTCCCGCCCGGACGACTCCCGGACCCTCGCCTCCGGCGGCAGCGGTCTGGGGCTGGCCCTGGTGCACACCACCGTGCTCTCGGCCGGCGGGACGGTCGCCCTGGTCAACCGCTCCCCCCGGGGTCTCGCGGTCGACATCGTCCTCCCGCCCGTCGGCTCCGCCTGAGCCGCCCCGCCCCCGGAATGACGAAGGCCCCCGGCGGACCGGGGGCCTTCGTGGAGGATCGTCAGCGCGGGTCGTCCTCGGGGCGGACGGGCTGCGGCTGCGGGTCGCCGACCGCGGCGGGCGGCGGAGCCCAGGCCGTCTGCGGCGCCTCCGCCGGGGAGGTGCCGCCGTCGAGCAGGTTGCGCGCGCGGTTGACCACCTCGGGGTCCACGAGCACGGAGTAGCTTGTCGCGATCACCTGCATGGTCGAGGTGAAGTCGCGACGGCGGCGGTTCACGGCGTAGGAGGCGAGCCCGAAGAGCATCCCGAAGCCGGCGCCGAGGAGGACCGCCGCGATGAGGAAGGAGAACTCCGTCGTCGGCGAGAAGATGATGAGCAGGAGGCCCAGGAAGACACCGAGCCAGGCGCCGGAGGCCGCTCCGGCGAGGGCGACGCGGCCCCAGGTGAGCTTGCCGGTCACCCGCTCGACGCTCTTGAGCTCGTTGCCGATGATGGCGAGCTGGCGCACCGGGAAGTCGGCGCGGGCGAGCACGTCGACGGCGGCCTGCGCCTCCTGGTACGTGTCGAACGTGGCGAGGATCTCCCCGCGCGGGATACTGGGGAAGGCCGGCCCTCGGCCGCTGAACGGCGTCTGCTGAGTCACCCGGACAGAATCGCACAGGCCACTTGAAGGTCTCTGAACGGATTCGGAGAACCGGCCGAGGGCGAGCCGGGAACGCTCGGCGTCCGCCCGGCTGCACGGGACTAGGTTTGTAGCCGTGAGTTCCGCCAGAGTCTTCGTCGCGCGCTTGGCCGGATGCAGTGTCTTCGACCCGGCCGGCGATCGCGTCGGCAAGGTCCGCGACGTGCTCCTGGTCTACCGGCAGAACGACGCCCCGCGGGTGGTCGGCCTGGTGGTCGAGATCCCCGGGCGCCGTCGGGTCTTCGTGTCGATCGGCCGGGTCACCAGCATCGGCAGCGGCCAGATCATCACCACCGGGCTCATCAACGTGCGCCGCTTCGAGCAGCGGGGCGGCGAGGTCCGCGTCATCGCCGAGCTCCTCGGCCGCCGGGTGAGCTTCGTGGACGGCTCCGGTGACGCGGTCGTCGAGGACGTCGCGATCGAGGAGGCCGCTCCCGGCGAGTGGGAGCTCGCGCAGCTCTTCGTCCGCCGGCCCAAGACCAGCCCCTCCCCCTTCGCCAAGGGCGCGACCGCCTTCGCCGGCTGGCGCGAGGTCCGCGAGAGCGTCTCGACCGAGGCGCAGTCCGCCGAGCAGTACGTCGCCAGCCTCTCCGAGCTCAAGCCCGCCGACCTCGCCAGCACGCTCCTCGACCTGCCGCAGCAGCGGATGCTCGAGGTCGCCGGCGAGCTCTCGGACGACCGCCTCGCGGACGTGCTCGAGGAGATGCCCGAGAGCGAGCAGGTCGAGATCCTCGGCCGGCTCGACGACGACCGCGCCGCCGACGTCCTCGACCAGATGCAGCCGGACGACGCGGCCGACCTGATCGCCCAGCTCTCGGAGGAGCGCGGCGAGGCGCTCCTGGAGCTGATGGAGCCGGAGGAGGCGGACGACGTCCGCATGCTCCTCACCTACGCCCCGGAGTCCGCCGGCGGTCTGATGACCACGGAGCCGATCATCGTCTCCTCCGAGGCGACCGTCGCCGAGGGTCTCGCCCTCATCCGCCGCCACGAGCTCGCCCCGGCCCTCGGCGCCGCCGTCTGCGTCACGCTGCCGCCCTACGAGCCGCCGACCGGCCGCTTCCTCGGCATGGTGCACTTCCAGCGGATGCTCCGCTACCCGCCGCACGAGCGCCTCGGCACCCTGCTCGACCAGAGCATGGACCCGATCACGCCCGAGACCTCGGCGGCCGAGGTCGCCCGGATCCTGGCCAGCTACAACCTCGTCTCGGTGCCCGTCGTCGACGCGTCCCACCGCCTCGTCGGCGTCGTGACCATCGACGACGTCCTCGACTACCTCCTCCCCGACGACTGGCGCAGCCACGGCGACGACGACGAACCGAGGAAGCCGGTGACGACGGCGACGCAGGGCGTCCCGCTCGTGCCGCCGGCACCCGCGGCGACAGGCAGGACACGACGGGGACGGAGGGGCGCGCGTGGCTAGGGACACCAAGCAGGACCGGCGCCTGGACGCTCCCAAGGGCTTGCGCACCCGCGTCCTCTCGCGGCGGAACCGCCCGAGCAGCGACCGCTTCGGCCGCCTGACCGAGTCGTTCGCCCGCGGCATGGGCACGCCGTGGTTCCTGGTCGGCATGACGATCTTCTGCGTCTTCTGGCTGATGTTCAACACCTACGGGCCCGCGGACGCGCGCTTCGACTCGCAGGCCCTCGGCTTCACGGTGCTGACGCTGATCCTCTCGCTGCAGGCCTCCTACGCCGCGCCGCTGCTGCTGCTCGCGCAGAACCGCCAGGACGACCGCGACCGCGTCCAGATCGAGCAGGACCGGCAGCGGGCCGAGCGCAACCTCGCGGACACCGAGTACCTCGCGCGCGAGGTCGTGGCCCTGCGCCTGGCGATACGCGACATGGCGAGCAAGGACTTCATCCGCTCGGAGCTGCGCGGCCTCCTCGAGGAGCTCGAGAAGGATCGGGCGCAGGAGCCCGAGCGGCGCGATGCCTGACGTCGCCGCCATCGAGACCGCCGTCAGGACGGCGCTGGCCCGGGTCGTCGATCCGGAGATCCGGAAGCCCATCACCGAGCTCGACATGCTCGAGTCGGTCGAGGCGGCCGTCGACGGAGCGGTCCGCGTCGCGATCCGGCTGACCATCGTCGGCTGCCCGGCCGCCTCCGCGATCGAGCGCGACGTACGCGAGGCCGCGGCCTCGGCTCCCGGAGTCACGGCGGTCGACGTCGTGGTCGGAGTGATGACGCCGGCGCAGCGCACCGCCCTCACCGAGCGCCTCCAGGGCGGCCGCCGGAGCATGCCCTTCGGCCCGGACTCGCTCACCCGCGTGTACGCGGTCACCAGCGGCAAGGGCGGTGTCGGCAAGTCGACCGTCACCGCCAACCTCGCGGTCGCCCTCGCTCAGCGGGGGCTCGCGGTCGGCCTCGTAGACGCCGACGTGCACGGCTTCTCCATCCCCGGCCTGCTCGGCCTGATGCACGACGGGCGCGTCGCGGGGCCCACCCGCGTCGGCGAACTGATGCTGCCGCCGGTGGCGCACGGCGTGAAGGTCATCTCGATCGGGATGTTCCTCGAGGGCGACACCCGGGGGGCGGCCGTCTCCTGGCGCGGACCCATGCTGCACCGCACGATCTCCCAGTTCCTCACCGACGTGTACTTCGGCGACCTCGACGTGCTCCTGCTCGACCTGCCTCCCGGCACGGGGGATGTGGCGATCTCCATCGGGCAGCTGCTCCCGCATGCGGAGGTCCTCATCGTCACCACCCCGCAGCCGGCGGCCGCCGACGTGGCCGAGCGCAGCGGCGCGCTCGCCCGCCAATCGGGCCAGCGCATCGTCGGAGTGGTCGAGAACATGTCGGGGCTTCCGCAGCCCGACGGCTCGGTGCTGGAGCTCTTCGGCAGCGGAGGCGGGGCCGAGGTCGCGCGTCGGCTCACTGCGACGGGCGACGAGGTGCCGCTACTCGCGTCGCTGCCGATCTCCGTCGCGCTGCGGGCGGGGGGCGACGAGGGCGTGCCCGTCGTCGTCGGCGATCCGGAGGATCCTGCCGCCCGGGCGATCGACGCCCTGGCGGCGACGCTCGCCGCGCGGCCGCGGGGACTGACCGGCCGTCGTCTTCCGCTCGCCGTCGGCTGACGCCTCCGCGCGGCTTCGTGCGGGCGGCGTCGGTCGAGACGCCCGCCCGACGCTCCTCGCGGAGCAGGGCTCAGGTGGCCTCGGAGTCGATCGGCGGCGGCGCGACGCTCGAGAGCGTGCCGGACGAGACGGAGCGCTGCATCGTCGTGTAGTAGCTGTCCTGCGCGGAGCCGGTGCCGCCCGGCACGACCGGAGCGGCGACAGCGGTGGGCGGCTTCACGGTGGGGGCCGGATCGTCCTCGAGCAGGGCGTCGCGGATGATGCGGCGGGGATCGTACTGGCGCGGGTCGAGCTTCTTCCAGTCGACGTCGTTGAACTCGTCGCCCATCTCGTCCTTGACGCGCTCCCGGGCCTGCGTGGCGAATCCGCGCACCTTGCGCACGAGCTGCCCGAGCTGGGCGGCGTAGTGCGGGAGGCGGTCGGGACCCAGCACGAAGACAGCGATGACCCCGATGATGAGGAGCTTGTCGAACGTCAGACCGAACACGAGGACAACACTAACCCGCCGCGCCTCCCTCGCGGAGCCCGCGCGCCACCGTACCCTGACGATGCCCGGGCGCGATCCGCTCGGTGCACCGATCAGAGGAGCGCCCCCGTGTCCGACAAGGATGCCAACTGGAAGTACGCCGAGGACGCGGTCGTCGAGTCGGAGGCCATCGCCTCGGCCCGCCGGCTCTCGGTCGAGCTGGGCATCGACGCCGTCTCCCCCTCGATCGGAGCGCAGGCCGCGCTGGTCGCCGCCGCGGCGCGCGCGACCTCCATCATCGAGATCGGCACCGGCACCGGAGTGAGCGGCCTGTGGCTGCTCGACGGCGCCCCCGAGGCCATGCTCACCTCGATCGACTCCGAGGCGGTGCACCAGCAGCACGCGCGCGCCCAGTTCCACGAGGCGGGCATCTCGCCCAACCGGCTCCGGCTCATCCCGGGCCGCGCCCTCGAGGTGCTGCCCCGCATGAACGAGAACTCCTACGACATCGTCTTCGTCGACGGCGATCCGCTGCAGGTCATCGAGAACGTCGAGCACGCGCTGCGGCTCGTCCGTCCGGGCGGGACGGTCCTCGTCCCCCACGCGCTCTGGCGCGGACGCGTGGCCAATCCCGCGCAGCGCGATGAGATCGCGACGGCGTTCCGCACGCTGGTGGCCGAGGTCTGCGCCTCCCCCGCCGTGGTCAGCGTGCTCTCGCCGATCGGCGACGGCCTGCTGCAGGCCAACAAGCGCCGCGCCTGACGAGCGCGGCCGACCGAGGAAAGACGGAACGCCCGCCGCACGGTGTGCGACGGGCGTTCACGACGGTGCGGATCAGGCGGGAGACACCACCGACGCGAGCGCGTCGTGCAGCTCTTTCGCCTCTGCATCGTTGACCGAGACGACGAGGCGTCCGCCTCCTTCGAGCGGAACGCGCACGACGATGAGTCGGCCCTCCTTAACAGCCTCCATCGGTCCGTCTCCGGTCCTCGGCTTCATGGCCGCCATAGAGTTCCCCTTTCGTGACGTATCCCCCTATTATCGTGCATCCGCGGGGGTGTTCCGAACCGCGCCCGGAAGTCGGGCGTCAGCCGATCACGGCGGGGACCAGTCGCCCGGGGTGAACACCCAGCACAGCAGCACCCAGACGATCTGCCCGACGATCGATGCGGCCACCACGAACACCCTCAGGAGGGTCGACCGCGGCACCGCGAGCGCCCCGGCCAGCGGGAACATCGGCATCAGGATGCGGAACGTGCTCGACTGCGGGTAGAAGAACGCGAAGAGGTAGATCGCGTAGCCGCCGACCCAGAGCCGCGAGAAGACGTCGAGGCTGCGCGTGGCCCGCGAGAACAGGATCGCCAGGAATCCGAGCACCACCACGACGGTGATGCCCATGCCCGTGATCGGCGAGCCGAACCAGAGGCCTCCCCACCAGCCCCCGCCGGCGAACCAGGAGGTGAAGGGGATGAGCTCGCCCTCGCCGATGAAGACGCTGCGCCAGGCGAGCTCGGTGTCGGTGTAGGCGGTGAAGGAGCCGGTGACCGCCCAGGCGATAAGCAGCCAGGCGAAGCCCACCGCGAGGGACCAGACCGTGAGGGAGACCGTGAAGGCGAACTCCCGGCGGGCGAACGGCTCGGTGCCGCGCACGTGGCGCCAGACGCGGTAGAGGAAGTAGAGGCCCGTCATCGCCGCGATCGCGAGACCGCTCGGGCGCAGGAGCCCCACGACCAGCACGACGGGGAACGTCCAGACCCACTTGCGGCGCACCAGCAGGAGGAGGAGCACGGCCGTCAGGAGGATGCCGCCGGACTCCGCGTAGCCGATCTGCAGGATCGGGGACGTCGGAGCGACGCAGAAGAAGACGATCCCCATCAGCGCCTGACCCTCGCTGAGCGAGACGCGGAACAGCCGGTAGATCACCAGGCACGCCGCTGCACTGCAGACCAGGGCGACGAGCACCGCCGCGTTCGCCCAGTCGAGCCCGGTGATGTTCATCAGGCCGCGGACGGTGAACGGGTAGACGGGCATGAACGCCCAGGGGTTCTGCTCCACGGCTCCGGACGGCGAGAGCGGCAGCACCGACGGGTACCCCGTCATCCCGATCCGCTCGTACCAGCCGCCGTCCCACGTCGTCGCGAACCGGACGTAGGTGTCGCGGAGTCCCGTCCACTCGACGCCCTGACGCACGGCGCCGACACGGAGCATGATCACGGTCGTGACGACGCGGGACACGGCGAAGACCAGGAGCACCTGGATCCACCACGGGATCCTCCGGAGCAGACCCCAGCGGGAGCGGGACGGAGAAGCGTCCTCCGTCTCCGGCGCGATCGCGGTGGCGCTCACGCGAGAGGCCCGCGGTCCGTCGAGGAGGCGGAGGCGGTCGTCAGCGGGGAGCGGGCGGGTGTCGCCGCGGCTCGCCGGCGGGTCGGCCGGAGGAGGGGCGACGCGTGTCGCGGCTCACCGGCTGGCGTGAGGGGAGACATTCCGACGAGCATACCCGTGCGGGAGTCGGGAGTCCCCGGAGGAGCACCGCGCCGGGCGGGCGCGCGGCACGATCACGGCGGAGTCCAGTCCGATCCGGCGACGGCCCAGCAGATCGAGATCCAGACGATCTGGCCGCCGATCCCGAGCAGGACCAGCGCGACGCGGAAGACCGGCGAGCGCGGCACCGCCAGCGCTCCGACGAGCGGGAACATCGGGCCCAGCAGCCGGAAGGTGCTCGACTGCGGGAAGAAGAACGCCAGCAGGTAGACGCCGTACCCGGCGACCCAGGCCCGGCTGAAGAGATCGAGCCGCCGTGTCCACGGTGCGGCGAGGATCCCGACGAACGCCGCCAGCAGGAGCACCACCAGCACGACGCCGACGGCCGGAGCACCGAACCACCACGAGCCCCACCAGGCGCCGCCCTGGAACCACGGGGTCAGCGGGAGCAGCTCCTGGTAGCCGATGTAGACCGCACGCCACGCCAGCTCGGTGTCGGTGTACGCGGTCATCGACCCGGTGACGGCCCACGCCACGGCGGGCCAGAGGAAGCCGACCACGAGCCCCCACGCCGTCAGGCCCACGGCCGGCAGCCACTCCGACCGCGGGAACGACTCCGTGCGGCGCCGGACGAACCGGTAGACGACGTACAGGCCGAGCGCGGCGGCGAAGGCGAGCCCGCTCGGCCGCGTCAGGCCCAGCAGCAGCACGACGGGCACGACCGCGAGCCAGCGCCGCCGCACCAGGAGGAGGAGCGTGACCGCGGTCAGGAGCATCGCCATCGACTCCGCGTAGGCGAGCTGCATCAGCGGCGAGGTCGGCGCCACGCAGAACAGCAGCACCGCCGTCAGCGACTGCGACTCGCCGAGGGAGTGCCGGAAGAGGCGGTACAGGACGAGGCAGGCTCCGGCTCCGCACAGGACGGAGACGGTCACGGCGGCCGGAGCCCAGGTGAGACCGGTGACCGCCATCAGCGCCTTCACGACCCCCGGGTAGAGCGGCATGAAGGCCCAGGCGTTCTCCCCCACGTGGCCGTCCTGCGTGATCGGCAGGAAGCCGGGGTACCCGGTGGCCGCGATGATCTCGTACCAGCGGCCGTCCCACATCGACGCAAAGGCCGAGTAGGACGGGGAGGGTCCGGTCCACGGGTTCGCGAGCTGGTGCGCGGCGAACTGCAACAGGATCACCGTCGTGACCACGCGGGTCGCGATGTACACCAGGAGGACCCGCGCCCACCACGGGACCAGGCGCAGGCGGAGGCGGAGTCGGACGGGGACGGCCGTGGCGCTCGCGCTCACGAGGACGCGGTCAGCCAGCGGCGGAGGCCCTCGGCGCACTCGGTGATCTCGCGCACCGCCACGCGCTCGTCGTCGGCGTGGGCCCGGAGCGGGTCGCCCGGTCCGTAGTTGACAGCCGGGATGCCCATGGCGGAGAACCGCGCGACGTCGGTCCAGCCGTACTTGGGCTTCGCCTCGGCTCCGACGGCCGCGAGGAAGGCCTGGGCCAGAGGTGCGTCCAGCCCCGGGCGGGCGCCCTCGGCCAGATCGTCCACCGTCACCTCGAACCCCTCGAAGAGCTCCTCGAGGTGGGCGAGCGCCTCCTCCCCGGACCGGTCGGGGGCGAAGCGGTAGTTGACCTGCACCGTGCAGAGGTCCGGGATCACGTTGCCCGCGACCCCGCCGGTGACGCGCACGGCGTTGACGCCCTCGCGGTACACGAGGCCCTCGACCTCGACCTCGCGCGGTACGTAGGCGGCGAGGCGGTCGAGGATCGGCGCCGCCGCGTGGATCGCGTTCTCGCCGACCCAGCTGCGGGCGGAGTGGGCGCGGACGCCGCGGGTGACCACGTCGACCCGGAGCGTCCCGTTGCAGCCGCCCTCCACTGCTCCGCTGGTCGGCTCGCCGAGCACGGCGAAGTCGGCGGAGAAGAGGTCGGGGCGGTGCCGGGAGAGACGGCCGAGGCCGTTGAGGTCCGCTGCGACCTCCTCGTTGTCGTACCACATCCAGGTGATGTCGACGGCCGGATCGGAGAGCTCGGCGGCGAGGACGAGCTGCACCGCCACTCCGGCCTTCATGTCGACGGTCCCGCGGCCGACCAGGTGCTCGACGCCGTCGATCGTCTCGGCGACGACGGGCAGGTTGCCGTTGACCGGCACCGTGTCGAGGTGCCCGGCGATCACGACGCGCTGGGCGAGTCCGAGGTTCGTCCGCGCCACGACGGTGTGGCCGTCGCGGATGACCTCGAGGTGGTCGTACTGCTCGAGCGCCCACTGCACCGCGTCCGCGATCTCGAGCTCGTCGCCCGAGACGGACGGGATGTCGCAGAGGATCCGCGTCAGGGCGACCGGATCGGTGCGCAGATCGAGCGGAGGGGCGGTGGTCGGATCGGCCATGCGCCCCAGGGTAGCGGCCGGACGCTCCGCGCTACCCTGATCGGCATGACCCTCGAGCACTCCGCAGACTCCTCCGCGCCCGCCTCCGCCTGGGGATACGGGCTCGCCACCGTGGCCGCCGACGGCACCGTCCTCGACACCTGGTTCCCGGAGCCGCGCCTCGGCACCATCCCGGCCGGCCGCGACCCCTGGATCGTGCCGGCGGAGTTCGAGGAGCAGGCCGGCGAGGATCCGCGCCGCGAGGTCCGCATCGACGTGGTCACGCTGCAGATCGACGTGCAGGCGCCGCCCGCCTCCACGTCCGACGCCTACCTGCGGCTGCACCTGCTCTCGCACCTCCTGGTCCGCCCGAACGAGGTGAACCTCGACGGCGTCTTCGCCCACCTGCCGAACGTGGTGTGGACGAACGCCGGTCCGGTCTCGCCGGAGTCGTTCACCCGCCTGCGCCCCTCGCTCCGGCGCCACGGCATCCAGGCCACCGGCATCGACAAGTTCCCGCGGCTGACCGACTACGTCACCCCCGCGAAGGTGCGCATCGCAGACACCTCGCGCGTCCGCCTCGGCGCGCACCTGGCACCCGGCACGACGGTGATGCACGAGGGCTTCGTCAACTTCAACGCCGGGACCCTCGGCAGCTCGATGGTCGAGGGGCGCATCTCGCAGGGCGTCGTGGTCGGCGACGGCTCGGACATCGGCGGCGGCGCCTCCATCATGGGCACCCTCTCGGGCGGAGGAGTGCAGCGCGTCTCGATCGGCGCGCGGGCGCTGCTGGGTGCGAACTCGGGCATCGGCATCTCCCTCGGCGACGACACCGTCGTCGAGGCCGGCCTCTACGTGACCGCCGGCACCAAGGTCGTCGTGGTCGGCGGAGCGCCGCGCGCCGACGGCGCCCCGCAGACCGTGAAGGCCGTGCAGCTCTCGGGCGTGCCGAACCTGCTCTTCCGCCGCAACTCCCTCACCGGGGCCGTCGAGGTCCTCCCCCGCACCGGCGCCGGCATCGAGCTGAACGCCGCTCTGCACGCCTGAGGGCGAGCGTCCGGCGCCGCCGGGCCCCGCAGGCGGCACCCCGGGACGACCCGTGCTGATCGAGTCCGCGGCGACCACGCCGCTCTGCGTCCCGCCTCGAAGAAGCGGTTCGAGCCTCGGACGGCTGACGAGAGGCGGGTGCGCCGCACGGCGAGAGCCCGCCCCCGGCGGGGACGGGCTCTCGGGGACCGGTCAGCGGTCGGTCGGCCAGTGGCGCTCGGGTGACCCCATGTAGAGCTGCTGCGGGCGGCCGATCTTGGTCTGCTTGTCGGTGTTCATCTCGCGCCAGTGGGCGATCCAGCCGGGCAGGCGGCCGATCGCGAAGAGCACGGTGAACATCCGGGTCGGGAAGCCCATCGCCTTGTAGATGACGCCCGTGTAGAAGTCGACGTTCGGGTAGAGGCGCCGCTCCTTGAAGTAGTCGTCCTCGAGAGCGAGGGCCTCGAGCTCCATCGCGATGTCGAGCAGCGGGTCCTTCACGCCGAGGGCCTGCAGGACCTCGGAGGCGCTCTCCTTGACCAGCTTCGCGCGCGGGTCGTAGTTCTTGTACACCCGGTGGCCGAAGCCCATCAGGCGCACGCCCTCCTCCTTGCTCTTCACCCGCTCGACGAACGTCGACACGCTCTCGCCCGACTCGCGGATCCGGCCGAGCATGGTGAGCACCGCCTCGTTCGCTCCGCCGTGCAGAGGGCCGAACAGGGCGTTGATGCCGGCCGAGACGGAGGCGTAGAGGTTCGCCTCGGTGGAGCCGACGAGGCGGACGGTCGACGTCGACGCGTTCTGCTCGTGGTCCTCGTGGAGGATCAGGAGGCGGTCGAGCGCCTTCGAGAGCACCGGGTCGACCTGGTACTGCTCGGCCATCGTGCCGAAGTTGAGGCGGAGGAAGTTGTCGACGAAGCTCAGCGAGTTGTCCGGGTAGAGGAACGCCTGGCCGATCGCCTTCTTGTGGGCGTACGCCGCCATCACGGGCAGCTTCGCCAGGAGGCGGATCGTGGTGAGCTCCACAGCCTCCGGATCCTTCGGGTTGGAGCTGTCCTCGTAGTACGTCGACAGGGCCGACACTCCGGCCGAGAGCACCGACATGGGGTGCGCGCTGTGAGGGAGCGCGTCGAAGAAGCGCTTGAGGTCCTCGTGGAGGAGCGTGTGGCGGCGGATGCGCTCGTCGAAGCCCGCGAGCTCGTCGGCCGTCGGCAGCTCGCCGTAGATGAGGAGCCAGGCCACCTCGAGGTAGGTCGCGTTGGTGGCCACCTCCTCGATCGGGTAGCCGCGGTAGCGGAGGATCCCCTGGTCGCCGTCGATGTAGGTGATCTGCGACTTGGTCGCCGCCGTGTTCACGAAGCCGTAGTCGAGCGACATGAAGCCGGTCTGCTTCGACAGGGTCGAGAAGTCGATGCTCGAGGAGCCGTCGACGCTGCGCAGGACCGGGAAGTCCGCGGTGCGGTCGCCGAAGGTGAGCGTGACCTTCTCGGGGAGCTCCTGCTCCGCCGGCGCGGGAGGCGGCGTCGTGGCGCTCCCGGTCGCGGGCTCCGTGGAGCCCACCGTCGCGGTTCCGTCGCTCTGCGTGCCGGATTCGGTCACAACGCCTCCCAGGTCGTCGCGGTCGCACCCCGGAAGCGCTCGCGCGGAGCGGGCGGCGCCGGGTCTGGATCGTGGTGCAGCCGGGGCCTCGTGAGGCGCCGTCGACCGAACCACATACAGCCTATGGGCAAAGCGGGGGCACTGTGACATCGCCCAGCGCTGGGGCCGGGGCCTTGTCGGAACCCGCCAGGATCGGCCGGGTCGAACGCCTCAGAGGCCGCCGGACAGGCGCTCCACGGCCGCGTCGATCCGCTCGTCGGAGGCCGTCAGCGAGAGGCGCACGTGCTCGGGGAAGCCCTCCCCGTAGAAGACGCCGGGGCCCGCGAGGACGCCGAGGCGGGCGAGCCTGTCGATGGACTCCCAGGCCGGGCGGCCCTCGGTCGCCCACAGGTAGAGGCCGGCCTCGCTGCGGTCGATCCGGAAGCCCGCGGACTCGAGGGCGGGCCGGAGGCGGTCGCGGCGGGAGCGGTAGCGCTCCTTCTGCGCGGCGACGTGCTCGTCGTCGGCGAGGGCGACGATCATCGCCTCCTGCAGCGGACCGGGCACGATCATGCCCGCGTGCTTGCGGACGGTCACCAGGCGCGCGACCAGGGCCGCGTCCCCGGCGACGAAGGCGGCGCGGTAGCCGGCGAGGTTCGACTGCTTGCTCAGCGAGTAGACGCCGAGGACCCCGGTGCGGTCCTCCCCCACCACGCGCGGGTCGAGGACGCTCGGGATCGGCTCGTCGACCCAGCGGCCGTCCCAGCCGAGCTCGGCGTAGCACTCGTCCCCCGCGATCACAGCGCCCAGCTCACGGGCACGCGCGACGGCGCGCTGCAGGGCGGGCACGTCGAGCACGGCGCCGTCGGGGTTGCCGGGAGAGTTGAGCCAGACCAGGCGGGTCATCACAGGCCACTCGGCGGGGTCGTCGGAGGCGAGCGCCTCGGCCCCGGCGATCGCCGCGCCCATCGCGTACGTCGGGTACGCGGCGCGCGGATGCACGACCACGTCCCCCTCCCCGAGTCCGAGGAGGAAGGGCAGCCAGGCGACGAGCTCCTTGGAGCCGATCGTCGGCAGGACCTCGTCGATCCCGAGGCCCTCGACTCCGCGCCGCCGCGCGTACCAGGCGGCGATCGCCTCGCGGAGAGCGGGCGTGCCCACGGTCGTGGGGTACGCGTGCGAGTCCGTCGAGCGGGCGAGCGCGTCGCGGATCGGGGCGGGCGTCGGGTCCACCGGCGAGCCGATCGACAGGTCGACGATCCCGCCGGGGTGCTCCGCCGCCGTGCGGGCGAAGGGCGCCATCAGGTCCCAGGGGTAGTCGGGCAGCGCGCCGAGGGCCACGGGAGCGGCCTCAGTGGCTCTGCGGAGGCAGCGCCGCGATGACCGGGTGGTCCTTCGCGATCACGCCGACCTTGGCGGCTCCGCCCGGGGAGCCGATCTCGTCGAAGAACTCGACGTTGGCCTTGTAGTAGTCGGACCACTCCTCGGGGAGGTCGTCCTCGTAGTAGATCGCCTCGACGGGGCAGACCGGCTCGCAGGCACCGCAGTCGACGCACTCGTCCGGGTGGATGTAGAGCGAGCGCTCGCCTTCGTAGATGCAGTCGACCGGGCACTCGTCGATGCAGGCGCGGTCTTTGACATCGACGCACGGAAGTGCGATCACGTAGGTCACGGTGCTCCAGGTCCCTTCGAACAGTGTGTCTATCGTACGGGGGCCGACGGGGCGTCGGCGTCCGCCGGCCGCGGGGCGGCGGCGGGAGCGGCCGCCCGCAGCCGCGGCCAGGCGATCACGACGAGGGCGATGAGGGCGGGGAGGAAGGTCCAGGCCACGCCGAGGCCGTTCGCCGGGACGAGGACGGATCCGCCCGTGCTGCGCAGGGCGAGCAGCCCGATCATCCCGAGCAGGCCCATCGCGGTGCAGAACGCGACGAACCGGTCGATGAGCACGAGGCGCAGCCCGAGCAGGAGCAGCAGCACGCCGGCGAGGGAGGCGGCGAGGCCGACCGGGAGGACGACACCGCCGACCGACACGGTGCTCTGATGGGCGACGGTCGTTATCGCTCCGACCACCGCGCCGACCAGGACTCCGGCGACGCCCGACAGCACCCGCGATCCCAGCGTCGGACGCTCCTCCGGCAGCGGCGCCGGACGCCCCGCCTGCGCGACCGGGCGGAAGCGCTCGATGCGGCCGATGGGGAACGGCGGACCGCTCGAGAGGCGGGCCTCGTCGCCGTCGACCACCAGCTGCGTCGCGTGCGCCTCGAGGGCCGCGCGCTTGCGGGCGTGGTCCTCGGCGGACAGCTCGATCACGACGTCCCCGGGGAGGGGCGGGGCCGCGTCGGGGAGGACGGCGAGGAAGCGCAGGCCCAGCAGCTCGGCGGCGCGCTCGGCGACCCGGGCGGTGCGGACGTGGTCCGGGTGGCCGTAGCCGCCGCCCGCGTCGTAGGACAGCACGACGCCCGCGTCGACCTGCCGGAGGACGGCGACGAGATCCGCCACCTCCTCGTCCTCGGGCGCGGCGGTGAAGGACGCGGGATGCACCGGCTCGAGCGGCACCGGGACGCGGCCGGGCCCCCACTGCATGCCGGAGTCCCGGTAGACGCGCGGAGCGAGGCCGGGTGCGCGGGCACCCGCCTCGCCGAGGAAGCGGTGGTCGGCGACGCCGAGGGCCGTCAGGGCGACGACGAGCTCGGTCGTCCGGTGCGCGGCCAGCTCGGCCGAGCCCTCGAGCGGAGCGAGGTCCTCGGAGATGACCTCGCCGCACTCCCCCCGCGTGGCGGTGACGACGGTGACGGAGGCGCCCTGCGCCACCAGCCGCGCCAGGGTCCCGCCCATGGTGATCGTCTCGTCGTCGGGGTGGGCGTGCACCGCCACCACCCGCTCCGCTGCTGCGTC
Source organism: Rathayibacter sp. AY1F2 (assembly GCF_002930885.1). NCBI lineage: Bacteria > Bacillati > Actinomycetota > Actinomycetes > Micrococcales > Microbacteriaceae > Rathayibacter > Rathayibacter sp. AY1F2. The sequence goes on from NZ_PSVG01000001.1 coordinate 198,517, forward strand.
CCGGCCCGCGTCCACTCTCCGCCTCTCGTCCTGCGCGGCCTCCGCTGCGGGCGCTTCTGGACAGCGACCGGGCAGCGGACTACAGTCGAGCCGGGTTAGGCAAGGCTTACCGAACAACGGAGCCCCGCCGACCGGATCGACTCGGGGCGGGAGTCGCCCCCTCCTCGTCCACCATCGACCAAGAGAACACGCGTGCTCGCAAACTACCTCATCGGCCTCCGCGAAGGCCTCGAAGCCGGCCTCGTCGTCGGCATCCTCGTGGCCTACCTGACCAAGCTCGGCCGGCGCGACGTGCTGCCGCGGCTCTGGACCGGTATCGCCGCCGCGATCGCGATCTCGCTCGTCACCGGTGCGATCCTCACCTGGGGCCCCTCGACCCTGTCGTTCCAGGCCCAGGAGCTCATCGGCGGCGGCCTCTCGATCCTCGCGGTCGGGCTGGTCACCTGGATGATCTTCTGGATGGGCGCGAACGCCCGCAGCCTCAAGGGCGACCTCGAGTCCCGGCTCGACGGCGCCGTGGCGGGGTCGGCCCTCGGCATCGTGGTCCTCGGCTTCATCAGCGTCGGGCGCGAGGGCATCGAGACGGCCCTCTTCGTCTGGGCGAGCGTGTCCTCGAGCAGTGCGGGATCGGGATCCAGTGCGTGGGTCGGCACGGTCGGCGCGCTGCTGGGCATCCTCAGCTCGGTCGTCATCGCGTACCTGATCTTCCGGGGCTTCGTCCGGATCGACCTCGGGCGCTTCTTCACCTGGACGGGCGGCTTCCTCATCCTCGTCGCGGCCGGCGTACTCTCCTACGGCGTCGGCGACCTGCAGGAGGCGTCGCTCCTGCCCGGCTGGGGCACCCCGCTGTTCTCGCTCGGCCCGATCCTCCCGCCGCCCGTGACCGCCGTGGTCGGCGGCCTCTTCAACTACACGCCCGAGCCGACCGCTCTGCAGTTCGCCGCCTGGCTGCTCTACCTCGTCGTCGTCGGTGCCCTGTTCGTCCGCCAGGTCCGCCTGCGCGGTCCGCGACGGGGCAGCGCGGCCCCGGTCGCCGCTCCCGCTCCCACCTCCGTCTGACCCGCTCCGGCACCGCCGGCGCACTCGCCCCGATCCAGGAGAAGCATGTCCTCGCGCGCTCGTCCCACCCTCCCCCGCGTCACCCTCGGCCTCGCCGGCGCCGGCGCCCTGGCGCTGATCCTCACGGGCTGCGTGCCGAACACCCCAGCGTCCTCCTCCTCCGTCGCGCTCGACGTCGCGATGAGGGACGACGCCTGCGAGGTGTCGACGGCGACCGCCGAGGCGGGAGCGGTGACGTTCTCACTGACCAACGGCGGCTCGGACGTCAACGAGTTCGAGATCCTGGCCGAGGACAAGCTGCGGATCGTGGGCGAGAAGGAGAACGTGACCCCGGGCCAGAGCGTCTCCTACGTCGCTCAGCTCGAGCCGGGCACCTACTACACCGCCTGCAAGTTCCAGCAGGTCGGCGCCCCGGTCGGGCTGAGCGAGTTCACCGTGACCGGTGAGGCCACCGCTCAGTCGGCGGACGAGAAGGCGGCGACGGAGGCGGCGGTCACCAACTACGTGGCGTACGTGAAGTCGCAGGTGGGCGAGCTGCTCCCCGCGGTGGCCGAGTTCGCGCAGGCCTACGAAGCCGGCGACGACGAGAAGGCGCGCGGCCTCTTCGCGTCGACCCGCGTCTTCTACGAGCGGATCGAGCCGACCGCGGAGGCGTTCGGCGACCTCGACCCGCGCATCGACTACCGCGAGGTCGACGCCGTCGCCGAGGGCCTGGACTGGACCGGCTTCCACCGCATCGAGAAGGACCTGTGGGCCCCCGCGGAGGGTGCGCTCAACTCCGACGGCACGAGCGCGCTCCTCGACTGGGCGCCCTCCACCCCCGAGCAGCGCGCGCAGTTCGGCCAGGGCCTCGTCGACGACGTGCAGAGCCTGGCCGACCTCGTGAACGCGCCCGGCTTCACCGTGTCGGTGGGCGACATCTCGAACGGCGCCATCGGCCTGCTCGACGAGGTCGCGGCCGGCAAGATCACGGGCGAGGAGGACTGGTGGTCGAGCACCGACCTCACCGACTTCGCCGCTAACGTCCAGGGCGCGGAGGTGGCGTTCGGCAACGTCGAGCCGATCGCGACCGCCAGCGGCGACGAGGGCGCCGACCTCACCGGACGGATCACGCAGCGGTTCTCCGAGCTCGACGCTCTGCTCGCGCAGTACGGCTCGATCGACTCCGGCTTCGCCGCGTACTCCACTCTCACCGCGGAGCAGAAGAAGGAGCTCTCGGACGCGGTCAACGCTCTCTCCGAGCCGCTCTCGCAGCTGACCCACACGGTGCTGGGCGTCGAGGAGCCGACCGCATAGTGGACGCCGAGCAGCACGAGGGAGCCCGGCCGACGGAGTCCGAGCAGCCCGCCGACGAACCCCGCCGCCTCTCGCGGCGCGGGCTGCTCGGCCTCGTCTCGGCGGGGACGGCCGGGCTGGCCGCCGGAGTGGGCGGCACGGTGGCCGTCACATCGTCCGCGAGCGCGACGGCCTCCTCCGACCCGCGCACCGTGCCGTTCTTCGGCGCGAACCAGGCGGGCATCACCACCGCCGCGCAGGACCGGCTGCACTTCGCCGCGTTCGACCTCGCCGCGGGCACCACGCGCGAGGACCTCGTCGAGCTCCTGAAGGACTGGACGCTCGCCGCCTCCCGGATGACCCAGGGCCTCGAGGTCGGCGAGAACGGCGCGGTGGACGGGCCGGACACGGCTCCCCCGGAGGACACCGGAGAGGCGCTCGGGCTCGACGCCGCGTCCCTCACCGTCACGGTCGGCTTCGGACCCACCCTCTTCACGGACGAGTCCGGCGCCGACCGCTTCGGCCTCGCCGACCGCCGGCCTCCTGAGCTGCAGGCCCTGCCCCGCTTCCGCGGCGACGCGCTCGTCCCCTCGGCCGGCGGCGGCGACCTGTGCATCCAGGCCTGCGCCGACGATCCGCAGGTCGCCGTGCATGCCATCCGCAACCTGAGCCGGATCGCGTTCGGCCGGGCCTCGCTCCGCTGGTCTCAGCTCGGCTTCGGCCGCACCTCCTCGACGTCCACCGCCCAGGCGACTCCGCGCAACCTCTTCGGCTTCAAGGACGGCACGGCGAACGTGAAGTCCGAGGAGGCCGACGCCGTCCAGGAGCACGTCTGGGTCCCCTCCTCCGACGGCCCCGCGTGGATGGTCGGCGGCAGCTACCTGGTCGCGCGGAAGATCCGGATGATCATCGAGACGTGGGACCGCAGCCAGCTGGGCGAGCAGGAGCGGGTCATCGGCCGCAGCAAGGGGTCCGGAGCGCCGCTCTCGGGCGGCAAGGAGTCCACCGAGCCGGACTTCGCAGCGGCCGGCGCCACCGGTGCCCCGCTGATCGATCAGGAGTCGCACGTGCGCCTCGCGCATCCGAGCGTGAACAACGGAGTGCGGCTCCTGCGCCGCGGCTACAACTTCGTCGACGGCAACGACGAGCTCGGACGCCTGAACGCGGGGCTGTTCTTCCTCTCGTTCCAGCGCTCCCCGGAGCAGTTCGTCACCGTGCAGCGGAACCTCGCGACGGACGCACTGAACGAATACGTGAAGCACGTCGGCTCGGCCGTGTTCGCGGTGCCGCCCGGTGCTCGCGACGAGACCGACTTCCTCGGCTCCGGCCTCTTCGCCTGATCCCTGAGAGGACCCGCACTCCGTCCCAGGATCCGGCGGGCGCACTCCACGGCGCGCCGAAGCCTGCGCCCGTAGCGTCGTCGGCGATGTCCGGGAACAGTGCGAGAAGCGGCCTGACCAAGCGCGAGCGCCAGGAGCTCGCCCGAGCGCAGGCGCGGGAGCGCCGCGAAGCCGAGAGGCGCCGGCGGCGCCGGAACCGGCTGCTCGGGCAGGGCGGAGCGGTCGTCGGGCTCCTCGCGGTCGTGGCCCTGGTCTGCTGGAACGTCTGGTCGCAGCAGGAGGTCGCGAGCGCCGGCCCGGCGAACATGCTCAGCGACGGCATCGTCCTCGCGGGCGACGGCTCGGCCGTGACGGCGACGACGAGCGCGGCGATCGCTCCGGGAGCATCCCCCGTCCCGACCGACGAGAGCGCCACACGGGCGGGCGGAGTCGTCGCCGTCGACCTCTACGTCGACTACCTCTGCCCGTACTGCGGGCAGTTCGAGAAGGCGAACGCCGAGCAGCTGCAGTCGTGGCTGACGAAGGAGGCGATCACGCTCGAGATCCACCCGGTGGCGATCCTCGACTCCTCCTCGGCCGGCTCCGAGTACTCCAGCCGGGCCGCGAACGCCGCGGCGTGCGTCGCCGACGAGGATCCGGACCGCTTCCTCGCCGTGAACGCGGCGCTCTTCGCGCAGCAGCCGGCGGAGGGGACGACGGGCCTCGACGACGACGCTCTGCGGACGCTGGTGACCGGAGCGGGCGTCACCGACGACGACGTCCTCGCCTGCATGACCGCGGGCGAGTTCCGGCCCTGGGTGAAGGCCGCGACCGAGCGGGCCACCTCGCTCCCCCTCGCGAACTCCTCGCTGCCGAAGCTCGAGTCGACGCCCACCGTGCTGGTGAACGGCGAGCAGTACACGGGGAAGCCGGACGACGCGGCGGCGTTCGTCTCCTTCGTCACCTCGACGCTCGAGGCGGAGTCCGCGACCCCCTCTCCCTCTCCGAGTCCGGCGGGCTGATCCGGACCGCGAGGGACGGGATCGGCGCTGCACGCTGCAGCACCGGGCGGAGACGACGAGACCGGCCGGAGCATCGCTCCGGCCGGTCTCGTCGTGGGCGGGCGCCGAGGCGCCCGGGGCTCAGCCCTGCTTCTTGAGGCGGCTCGTCATGCGCGCGCGGGCGTTCGCATCGAGCTCCACCTTGCGGATGCGGACGACCTCGGGGGTGACCTCGACGCACTCGTCCTCGCGGGCGAACTCGAGGCACTCCTCGAGCGTCAGCTGACGCGACGGCGTCATCGACTCGAAGGTGTCGGAGGTGGACTGACGCATGTTGGTCAGCTTCTTCTCCTTGGTGATGTTCACGTCCATGTCGTCGTTGCGCGAGTTCTCGCCGATCACCATGCCCTCGTAGACCTCCTCGGTGGGGTTCACGAAGAAGGTCATCCGCTCCTGGAGCGCGATGATGGCGAACGGGGTGACGACGCCGTTGCGGTCCGCGACGATCGACCCGTTGTTGCGGGTGACGATCGCGCCGGCCCACGGCTCGTAGCCGTGCAGGATCGCGTTCGCGATGCCGGTGCCGCGCGTGGTGGTGAGGAACTCGGTGCGGAAGCCGATCAGGCCGCGCGACGGGACGATGAACTCCATGCGGACCCAGCCGGTGCCGTGGTTCGACATGCCGTCCATGCGGCCCTTGCGGGCGGCGAGGAGCTGCGTGATCGCGCCGAGGTACTCCTCCGGAGCGTCGATCGTCAGGTGCTCGAAGGGCTCGTGCGTCTTGCCGTCGACCTGGCGGGTGACCACCTGGGGCTTGCCGACGGTCAGCTCGTAGCCCTCGCGGCGCATCTGCTCGACGAGGATGGCCAGCGCGAGCTCGCCGCGGCCCTGGACCTCCCAGGAGTCGGGGCGTCCGATGTCGACGATCTTGAGCGACACGTTTCCGATGAGCTCGCGGTCGAGGCGGTCCTTGACCATCCGCGCCGTGAGCTTGTGGCCCTTCACCTTGCCGACGAGCGGCGAGGTGTTGGTGCCGATCGTCATCGAGATCGCCGGGTCGTCGACCGTGATGGCCGGCAGCGGGCGGATGTCCTCGGGGTCGGCGATGGTCTCGCCGATGGTGATCTCGGGGAAGCCCGCGATCGCGACGATGTCGCCGGGGCCCGCGGACTCGGCCGGGTAGCGGTCGAGCGCCCTGGTGATCAGCAGCTCGGTGATGCGCGCGTTGGTGTGGGTGCCGTCGTGGTGGACCCAGGCGACCGTCTGCCCCTTCTTGATCGTGCCGTTGAAGACGCGGAGGAGGGCGAGGCGGCCGAGGAACGGCGACGCGTCGAGGTTGGTGACGTGGGCCTGGAGGGGCGCGTCGTCGTCGTAGGTCGGCGCGGGGATGTGCTTGAGGATCGCCTCGAACAGCGGCTCCAGGTCCTCGGCGTCCGGCAGCGTGCCGTCCTCGGGCTTGTTCGCCGAGGCGCGGCCGGCCTTGCCGGAGGCGTAGACCACGGGGACGTCGAGGATCGCGTCGAGGTCGAGGTCCGGCACGTCGTCGGCCATGTCGGAGGCGAGGCCGAGGAGCAGGTCCTGGCTCTCGGCGACGACCTCGTCGATGCGCGCGTCGGGGCGGTCGGTCTTGTTGACCAGGAGGATGACGGGGAGCTTCGCCTCGAGCGCCTTGCGCAGCACGAAGCGGGTCTGGGGCAGCGGGCCCTCGGACGCGTCGACGAGGAGGCAGACGCCGTCGACCATCGACAGGCCGCGCTCGACCTCGCCGCCGAAGTCGGCGTGGCCCGGGGTGTCGATGACGTTGATGGTGATGGGACCGTCGCTCGCGTGCTTGCCGCTGTACGAGACAGCGGTGTTCTTCGCGAGGATCGTGATGCCCTTCTCGCGCTCGAGCTCGTTGGAGTCCATCGCGCGCTCGTCCACGTGGGCGTGCGCGTCGAAGGAGTTCGTCTGCTTGAGCATGGCGTCGACCAGCGTGGTCTTGCCATGGTCGACGTGGGCGACGATCGCGACGTTGCGCAGGTCGGAGCGGGTGGCACTTGCCATGGATACGGACTCGTCTCGTGTTCTCGTGCAAAAGGGGGACCATCCATCGTACCGCAGCGAGGCGTCCGCACGGCGAAGGGCCCCGGATCCCCGCTCCGGAGGGCTCCGAGGAGCGCTCCAGGCGGGGCCGGGGCCCAGGTGACGGTCGGTCAGACCGCGAACTCGATGCCGGCGCCGGGGATGGCGTCGAGCAGCTCGCGGGTGTACTCCTGCTGCGGCGAGTCGAACACGGTGTCCGTCGGGGCGTGCTCGACGATCCTGCCCTTCTGCATCACGCAGACGTCGTCGGCGATCACGCGGACCACCGCCAGGTCGTGCGTGATGAACAGGTAGGTCAGCCCGAGCTCGGCCTGCAGGTCGGCGAGGAGGCGGAGGATCTGCGCCTGGACGAGGACGTCCAGAGCCGACACGGCCTCGTCGAGCACCACGATCTCCGGCTTCAGCGCGAGCGCGCGGGCGATCGCCACGCGCTGGCGCTGGCCGCCGGAGAGCTCGTTCGGGTACCGGCTCGCGATCACGCGCGGGAGGGACACCTGGTCGAGCAGCTCGAGGACGCGCTCGCGCTGCGACGTCCGGTCGCCGACCTTGTGCACCCGCAGCGGCTCCGAGATGGTGTTGCCGATGTTGTGCAGCGGGTCGAGCGAGCCGTAAGGGTCCTGGAACACCGGCTGCATGGAGCGCCGGAGCGCCAGCATGTCGCGGCCCTTGAGCTTCTCGGTCCGTCGGCCGGCGATCGAGATCGCTCCGGACGTCGCCGTCTCGAGGCCCAGCACCAGGCGGGCGATCGTCGACTTGCCCGATCCGGACTCGCCCACGAGCGCCGTGGTGGTGCCCTTCGGGATCGAGAACGACACGTTGTCGACGGCGGTGAAGTCCTCGGCCTTCAGGCCGCCGCGGCGGATCTTGAAGACCTTCGTGAGGCCGTCGACCTCGATCATCGGGGCGCCCGAGGCGACCGCGCCGGCGTGGTGCGCGGCGCCCGCGCCGACCAGGTCGACCTCGCGCACGGCCTCCGACTCGCCGGGGACCGACTCCACGGCCCGGCCGGCCGTCGACTGGATGCGGCGCGACGCGAGGCTGGGCGCCGCCGCGATCAGGCGCTGCGTGTAGGGGTGCTGCGGGTTCTGCAGCACCTCCACCGAGGCGCCGGACTCGACGATGCGGCCCTTGTACATGACGATGAGCTTCTCGGCGCGCTCGGCGGCGAGGCCCAGGTCGTGCGTGATGAAGAGCAGCGCGGTGCCGTCGGTCTTCGTCAGAGTCTCGAGGTGGTCGAGGATCCGGCGCTGGACCGTGACGTCGAGCGCCGAGGTGGGCTCGTCGGCGATCAGCAGCTGGGGAGCCGCGGCCAGGCCGATGCCGATCAGCACGCGCTGGCGCATGCCGCCCGAGAACTGGTGCGGGAACTGCTTGAGGCGCTTCTCCGCGTCGGCGAGGCCCGCGTTCTGCAGGACCTCGATCGCCTTGGCGCGCACCTCCTTGCGACCGGTCGCGAGGCCGTTGGCCTTGATGGTCTCCTCGACCTGGAAGCCGACCGACCACACGGGGTTCAGGTTCGACATCGGGTCCTGCGGGACGTAGCCGATCCGGCGGCCGCGGATGTCCTCGAGCTCGGTCCTCGTCGCCTTCGCGAGGTCCTTGCCGTCGAACAGCACGGAGCCGGCGGTGACCTGGCCGGTGCCGGGGAGCAGGCCGATGATCGCGGCGGCGGTCGTCGACTTGCCGGAGCCCGACTCCCCCACGATCGCGACGGTCTGGCCGTGCTCGATCGTGAGGCTCACGCCGCGGAGGGCGGGGACCAGTCCGCTGCCGGTCTGGAAGCCGACCTCGAGGTCGGTGACCTCGAGCAGCGGCCCGTGCGGTGCGTTCGGTGTCGTGGCGGTCATCGGAGGGCCCTCGCCTTCGGGTCGAGCGCGTCGCGGAGCGATTCGCCGAGGAGGATGAAGCTCAGCACCGTGACCGTCAGGGCGATCGACGGGTAGATCAGCGTCTGCGGGTTGGTGCGCAGATCGCGCTGGGCCTGGCTGATGTCGTTGCCCCACGACATGACCGAGCCGGGAAGGCCGACGCCGAGGAACGACAGCGTCGCCTCCGCGGTGATGGCCGCGCCGAGCGAGATCGTCGTGACGACGATGACGGGAGCGATCGAGTTCGGCAGCACGTGCCGGAACAGGATCGCCATGCGGGAGAGGCCGGTCGCGGTGGCGGCGCCGACGAAGTCGGCCTGCTTCACGCGGAGGACCTCGGAGCGCAGGACGCGCGCCGTCGTCGGCCAGGCGAACGCGCCGATCGCCAGGGCGATGACGAACACGTTCCGGTAGGCCGAGAAGACGGACATGATGACGACCGCGGCGAGGATGTAGGGGATCGAGAAGAAGATGTCGCCGAGGCGCATGATCACGGTGTCGACCCAGCCGCCGAAGAAGCCGGCCAGAGCGCCGCCGATGACGCCGGAGACCGTCGTGATCACGATCACGATGAGGCCGACGGTCAGCGACGTGGACGTGCCGTGGATGATCCGCGAGAAGACGTCGCACCCCTGCTTGGTGTAGCCGAGCAGGCTGCCGTCGCCGGGGCCCTGGTTGCTGAACGAGAGCGCGCACTGGCGGGGGTCCACCGAGGTGAACAGGCCCGGGAACAGCGCGACGGCGATGATGACGAGGATCAGGACGCCCGAGATCCAGAACATGGGCCGCTTGCGCAGGTCGCGCCACGCGTCGGTCCAGAGGTTGCTGGGCTTCTCGTCGAGGCTGACGGCGTCGACCGACGCGATCGGCGTCTCCTCGAGCGGGGCCACGAAGTGGTCGATGCGGCGGGCCTTCTGCGCGCCGCCGGTGGACTCATTTGGCATAGCGGATCCTCGGGTCGAGTACGGCGTAGAGCAGGTCGACGAGGATGTTCACCACGAGGTAGAACAGCACCATGACCGTGACGAAGGAGACGACGGTCGGCCGCTCACCTCGGATGATCGCCTGATAGAGCGTGTTCCCGACTCCGGGAACGTTGAAGATGCCCTCGGTCACGGTCGCGCCGACGATCAGGAGGCCGAAGTCGGCTCCGAACTGCGTCGTGACCGGGATGAGCGAGTTGCGCAGGACGTGCACGGGGATGACGCGGCGTCGCGAGAGCCCCTTGCTGTACGCGGTGCGGACGAAGTCCGAGCCGGCCGTCTCGATGACCGAGCCGCGCGTGAGGCGGATGGCCGAGGCGACCACGAAGAGGGCGAGCACGATCGCGGGCAGCAGCAGCCTCTGGAACGACGCGTCGGCTCCGACGGTCGGAGGGAACCATCCCAGCTGGATCGCGAAGAAGGACTGCGCGATGAAGCAGAGCACGAAGATCGGCACCGACACGAGCAGGAGGCTGACGACCAGCGCGCTCGCGTCGAAGAAGCTGCCCTTGCGCAGACCGCTGATGAGACCGATGGTCAGCGCGACGACGATCTCGATGACGATCGCCATCATGGCGAGCGTCAGGGTGACCGGGAAGGTGCGGGCGAGGATCTCGTTGACGGACTGGCCGGAGAACGAGATGCCGAAGTCGCCGCGGACGACGCCTCCCAGGTAGTACAGGTACTGGACGAAGAAGGGCTCGTTCAGGTGGTACTGCTCCTCGAGGCGGGCGAGGAGTGCGGGGCTCGGCGTCTTGTCGCCGAAGAGCGACAGGAGCGGGTTCCCCGGCATGGAGAAGACCATGAAGTAGATGAGGAACGTGGTGCCGATGAGCACGGGGACGGCTTGCAGGATGCGTCGGACGATGTAGGCGAGCATGTCAGCCCAGCCGGTTCCGGAGTCGCATGGATGGGGACCTCATTCGATTGTGACCGAAACAGGGCGCTCCGCCCGTGCCGTGACCTGGTGGCCGACGGCACGGGCGAAGCGCCCCAGTGGTTCGAGCTTAGTTCTTGGTGATCTCGTAGTAGAGCGGCACCGAGTTCCAGCCGAACTCGACGTTCGACACGCCCTCGCCGTAGCCGCCGGTCACGTTCGCGTACCACAGGGGCAGCGACGGGAGGTCCTTCAGGAGGATCTCCTGGGCCTGCTGGAACGTCTTGTTCGCAGCGTCGGCGTCGGCGTCCGACAGGCCCTGCTGGAGCAGGGTGTCGAACTCGGGGTTCGAGTAGTCGCCGTCGTTGGACGAGGCGCCGGTCACGTAGAGCGGTCCGAGGAAGTTGTAGAGGCTCGGGTAGTCGGCCTGCCATCCGGTCCGGAACGCGGTCTCGATCGAGCGGTCGACGATCTTGGTGCGCGCCTCGGCGAAGGTCGGGTACGCGTCGCCCTCGGCGTCGATGCCCAGCGTGTTCTTGATCGAGTTGGTCACCGCGTCGACCCAGCCCTGGTGGCCGCCGTCGGCGTTGTAGGCGATCTTGAAGGTGCCGTCCCAGGGGCTGATCGCGTCGGCCTGAGCCCACAGCGCCTTGGCCTCGTCGGGGTTGTACTCGAGCACGTCGGCGCCGGAGAGGGCGTCGCTGTAGCCGTCGATCACCGGGGAGGTGAAGTCGGAGGCCGGGGTGCGGGTGCCCTCGAAGATCACGTCGGTGATCTCCTTGCGGTCGAAGGACATCGAGATCGCCTGGCGGCGGAGCTGGCCCTCCTCGCCGTCGAAGTGCGGAAGACGGCCCGGGATGGTGAAGGACTGGAACACGGCCGAAGGCTGGTTCACGGCGCGGTCGCCGAGGTCGCTCTCGAAGGTGCCGAAGGCGGAGTCCGGGATCTGGTCGATCACGTCGACGTTGCCGCCGAGGAGGTCGGCGTAGGAGGCGTCCTGGGTGGCGTAGAAGACGATCTTCAGGCCGCCGTTCTGGGCCTCGCGGGGGCCGGTGTACTCGTCGTTCTTGACGAGCTCGATCTGGACGTCGTGCTGCCACGCGTCGTCGCCGTCGAGCTTGTACGGGCCGTTGCCGATCGGGTTCTCACCGAAGGCGGCCATGTCGTCGAACGCGGCGGCGGGCAGCGGGTAGTACGCCGAGTAGCCGAGGCTGATCGGGAAGTCCGACTGCGGGGACTTGAGCGCGACGGTGAAGGTGGTGTCGTCCACGGCCTTGAGGCCGGTGAGCTCGCTGTCCTCGGTGTCGCTGAAGCCCTCGAAGTTCGAGAAGAACGACGCGCTGAGCTGGTTGTTCGACAGCTTGGCGCCGTAGTTCCAGGCGTCGATGAACGAGCTGGAGGTGACCGGGTCGCCGTTCGTGAAGGTCAGGCCCGACTTGATTTTGATCGTGTAGTTCTGCGCGTCGTCCGACTCGATGGACTCGGCGACGTCGTTCTCGGGGGCGCCCTTGGCGTCGTAGTAGACCAGGCCCGCGAAGATCTCGTCGAGGATCTTGCCGCCGCCCACCTCGTTGGTGTTCGTCGGGATCAGCGGGTTCTGCGGCTCGGAGCCGTTCGTGGAGATGATCGCGGCGGCGTCGCCTCCCGATGCACCTCCGCCCGAGTCGTTCGAGCTGCTGCAGCCGGCCAGGACCAGCGTGCTCGCGGCGACGAGCGCCAGAGCCCCGAATCCGTAACGTCTGATGTTCACTATTCCTCCAGTGATGTGGGGGCGCGCGAGAAGTGGTTTCCCTGACGCGTGGAGTGCCGTGCGCGTGGCGACGGCGGCGGCGCACGAGACTGGTGGCCGTCGCGCGGATGCCTTCAACGAGACTATGTATTCGCCCGCTATCTGCACAAAAGCATGTGGCAACCGTTACACAGCGGTAACCGGGAGGTGGAATCCTTGCGCTGTTCTGCACGAAACGTGCGTACCGGGCGGCCGTCGCGCAACACATCGACTTCAGAGGAGACGCACGGAGTGTCCACCGACCTGTCAGGATCCGCGCCCGGACGGCGCCGGATCCGCATCGAGATCCTGCTGGTCCTCGGGCTCTCGCTGGGCGCCTCCGCGGTCTACTCGGTGGTCTCCATCGCCAACCGGCTCACCCGCTCGACCGCACTGGCCGACCAGACCGCGACGATCAACGGCGCCCTCAGCGACCGCCCGGGCTTCGACCTCGTCTACCAGCTGCTCGCGCTCTTCTTCGACCTGGTGCCGGTGGCCCTCTGCGCGTTCCTGCTCTGGCAGAGCTCGGGCCGTCCGCTCGGGCGCCTGGGGCTCGACCTGCGCCGGCCGTTCGCGGACCTGGGGACCGGGACCGTCCTCGCGGTGGCGATCGGCGCGCCGGGCATCGCGCTGTACGCCGTCGGACGCGCGCTGGGCATCACCGTGGCGGTGGTGGCCTCGCCGCTGGACGCGTACTGGTGGACGGTGCCGGTGCTCGTGCTCTCCGCGATCCGGGCGGGAGTGCAGGAGGAGGTCGTCGTGATCGGGTACCTCTTCGCCCGCCTGGGCGATCTGGGCTGGGGGCGGTGGCGGATCCTGGTGACCAGTGCGCTGCTCCGGGGCAGCTACCACCTTTACCAGGGCATCGGGCCCTTCATCGGGAACGTGGTCATGGGCCTGGTGTTCGGACTGTTCTACCAGCGCTTCGGCCGCACCCTGCCTCTGGTGATCGCCCACTCGATCATCGACATCGTCTCGTTCGTCGGGTACCCGCTGGCCGTCGCCCTCTGGCCCGAGCTGTTCGCGCCGCCGGCTCCGCGGACGTGACGTCGGACCGATCGCATCCGAGGAGCCGCAGGACCGCGCCGCGGCTCTCCACTGCCGCGGCGTGACGCCCGCACGGTGGAGCTGCTCGCTCGTCGCGACTCCGTCGAGCCCTGCCGGCACCTCCACCACGCGTTCCACACGGTCGGGCTCCCTCGTGCATCGGAGTCGCCGTGCGCCGTTCCCCCCGGATCGGGAGAACTGCGCCCCACTCCGCGCCTGTGCGGGACCGACGGTGTCCGCAGCCGAGGGTGGGAGATGACAGGACGGGCTCGAGGCTCCGTTCCTGCTCTCTCACCCTCGGTTGCGGACGAGCGCGTGCGGGCGGATCAGGCGAAGGCCTCGATGGGCGGGCAGGCGCAGACGAGGTTGCGGTCGCCGTAGGCCTGATCGATCCGGCGGACCGGCGGCCAGTACTTGCCGCGCACCAGCGAGCGGACCGGGTAGACGGCCTGCTCGCGGCTGTAGGGGTGCGTCCACTCCTCGGCCGTCAGGCACTCGGCGGTGTGCGGGGCGCCGCGCAGCGGGTTGTCGTCCACCGGCCACTCCCCCGCGCCGACGCGGTCGGCCTCCGCCCGGATCCCGATCATCGCGTCGATGAAGCGGTCGATCTCGACGAGGTCCTCGCTCTCCGTCGGCTCGACCATCAGGGTCCCGGCGACGGGGAAGCTCATGGTCGGGGCGTGGAAGCCGTAGTCGACGAGGCGCTTGGCGACGTCGTCCACGGTCACTCCGGTCGCCGCCGTCAGCGGACGGATGTCGAGGATGCACTCGTGGGCGACGAGCCCGTTGTCCCCCGTGTAGAGCACCGGGTAGTGCTCGCGGAGGCGCGCGGCGACGTAGTTGGCCGAGAGGACGGCCGCCCCGGTCGCGGCCCGCAGGCCCTCCTCGCCCATCATCCGGGCGTACGCCCACGAGATCGGCAGGATGCCGGGGCTGCCGTAGGGCGCTGCCGACACCGGTGCGCCGCCGTGGACGATCCGCTCGCCCTGCGTGCCCACGCCGTGCTCGAGCCGCTGCGCGAGCGGGTGACCGGGCAGGAACGGCGCGAGGTGCGCCTTCGCGGCGACGGGACCGACGCCGGGACCGCCTCCGCCGTGCGGGATGCAGAACGTCTTGTGCAGGTTGAGGTGCGAGACGTCGCCGCCGAAGTCTCCGAAGCGGGCGAAGCCCAGAAGCGCGTTGAGGTTCGCGCCGTCCACGTACACCTGTCCGCCGGCCTCGTGGACGAGGCGGCAGATCTCGGCGACCTCGTGCTCGTAGACGCCGTGGGTCGACGGGTAGGTGATCATCAGCGCGGCGAGGGAGCCCGCGTGCTCGGCGATCTTCGCCCGGAGGTCGTCCAGGTCGACGTTGCCGAGCTCGTCGCAGGCCACGACGACGACGCGCATGCCGGCGAGGACCGCGCTCGCGGCGTTGGTGCCGTGGGCGCTCGAGGGGATCAGGCAGACCGTGCGGTCCTCGTCGCCGTTCGACCGGTGCCAGCCGCGGATCGCCAGCAGGCCCGCGAGCTCGCCCTGCGAGCCGGCGTTGGGCTGGAGCGACACGGAGTCGTAGCCGGTGAGGTGGGCGAGCCACCCCTCCAGCTGGTCGATCAGCGCCAGGGAGCCCTGCACGTCCGCCTCGGGGGCGAACGGGTGCAGGTCCGCGAACTGGGGCCAGCTGACCGCCTCCATCTCGGTGGCGGCGTTGAGCTTCATGGTGCAGGAGCCGAGCGGGATCATGCCACGGTCCAGCGCGTAGTCCGAGTCGGCGAGGCGCTTGAGGTAGCGCATCATCGAGGTCTCGCTGTGGTGGCTGCTGAAGACCGGGTGCACGAGGAACGGCGTGCGGCGGTCGAGCTCGGCGGGGATGCTCCGCGCGGAGCCGCTGAGGAAGCCGAACGACGAGTCCAGCTGCCCGACGGCGGTCGCGACGGCGATCACCTCGAGGTCGGTGACCGTCTCGTCGATCGACACCGAGACCGTGTCGGCGTCGACCAGGCGCACGTCGAAGCCTGCCTGGCGGGCGCGGGCGACCGCCGCCTCCGCGCCGCCGGGCACGACGACCGAGACGGTGTCGAAGAAGTCGGCGTGCCGGAGGGAGTGGCCCCGGTCGAGGAGGAGGCGCGCGAGGAGCGCGGCCCGGCCGTGCACGCGCTCGGCGATCGCGGCGAGCCCGTCCGGCCCGTGGTAGACCGCGTACATCGCCGCCATGACCGCCAGGAGGACCTGCGCGGTGCAGATGTTCGAGGTCGCCTTCTCGCGGCGGATGTGCTGCTCGCGGGCCTGGAGGGACAGGCGGTAGGCGGGGTGGCCGTCCGCGTACTGGCTGACGCCGACGAGGCGGCCGGGCAGCTGGCGCTCGAGTCCCTTGCGGACGGCGAGGTAGCCGGCGTGCGGTCCTCCGAAGCCCAGCGGGACGCCGAAGCGCTGCGTGGTGCCGACCGCGACGTCCGCGCCGAGCTCGCCCGGCGAGCGCACCAGGGTCAGCGCGAGCAGGTCGGCGGCGACGACGGCCAGGCCGCCGTGGGCCTTCACCGCGGCGAGCACCGCCGACGGGTCCCAGAGGTGCCCGGACGCGCCGGGGTACTGCACGAGGGCGCCGAAGCACTCCGGCACCTCCTCCGCGGCGGTGCGCGAGAGCGGGAGCTCGACGATGCGGATGCCGACGGCCTCCGCCCGGCCGCGCAGCAGCGCGAGGGTCTGCGGGAGAGCGTCGGAGTCGACGACGAAGACGTCGGTGCGCGCCTTCGAGGCGCGGCGCGCGAGCAGCATCGCCTCGACGACGGCCGTACCCTCGTCGAGCATCGACGCGCCGGCCGTGTCGAGGCCGGTGAGGTCGGAGACCATCGTCTGGAAGTTGATCAGCGCCTCCAGGCGCCCCTGCGAGATCTCGGGCTGGTACGGCGTGTAGGCCGTGTACCAGCTGGGGTTCTCGAGCACGTTGCGCTTGATCACGGCGGGGGTGTGCGTGCCGTAGTAGCCGAGGCCGATCATCGGCCGACGCACCGTGTTCCTCGCGGCGAGGGCGCGCAGCTCGGCGAGCGCCTCCGTCTCGGTGGCCGGAGCGGGCAGCACCTGCGGGAGGTCGCGGACGTGGATCGACTCGGGGACGGCGGCGGTGACGAGCTCCTCCACGGAGTCGTACCCGAGAGCCGCGAGCATGGTGCGCTGCGCGTCGGCGTCGGTCCCGATGTGGCGGGACTCGAAGGCGCCGGGGGTCCTGGTGGCCGCCATCTACTCGCCGACCAGCTCGGTGTAGGCGGCGGAGTCGAGGAGGCCGTCGGGCAGGGCGTCGAAGCGGACCCGGATCAGCCACCCCTCGCCGAACGGGTCGGAGTTGACGAGCTCGGGGCTGTCGACGACGGCCGTGTTGGCCTCGAGGACCTCGCCGTCGACGGGGGCGAACAGCTCGCCCACCGACTTGGTCGACTCGATCTCGCCGACGACGCTGCCGCCCTCGACGCGGGCTCCCGCCTCGGGGAGCTCGACGAAGACGACGTCGCCCAGCTTGTCCGCGGCGTAGGCGGTGATGCCGACGGTCGCGACCTCTCCGTCGACCCGGATCCACTCGTGGTCGGAGGTGTACTGCAGCTCGGTGGGCACGGCCATGTCAGTTCTTCTTTCTCGAGTAGAAGGGGAGCTCGGTGACGGTCATCGGGAGGCGCGTGCCGCGGATGTCGACGGCGAGCGCCGTCCCGGGCTGCGCGGAG
Source organism: Rathayibacter sp. AY1F2 (assembly GCF_002930885.1). NCBI lineage: Bacteria > Bacillati > Actinomycetota > Actinomycetes > Micrococcales > Microbacteriaceae > Rathayibacter > Rathayibacter sp. AY1F2. The sequence continues at coordinate 215,490 of NZ_PSVG01000001.1, forward strand.
GCGGGGGCGACGTAGGCCATCGCGATCGGGACGCCCAGGGTCGGCGAGAGGACGCCGCTGGTGACCACTCCGACCTCGTCGTCGCCGGAGAGGACGGTGTAGTCGGCACGGGCGGCGCGGCGGCCCTCGCCGACGAGCCCGACGAGCACGGGAGCGTCTCCGGAGGGACCCTCCTCGCTGGCCGCGCGGCCGACGAAGTCGATCGGCTTCCCGAAGGCGACGACGCGGCCGAGGCCGGCCTGTGCGGGGAAGACGTCGCGGGAGAGCTCGTGGCCGTAGAGCGGCATGCCCGCCTCGAGGCGGAGGGTGTCGCGGGCGGCGAGGCCGGCGGGGACGAGGCCCGCTCCGGCGCCGGTCTCGGCGAGAGCCTGCCAGAGCGTGGGAGCGGAGTCGGGCGAGACGTAGATCTCGAAGCCGTCCTCGCCTGTGTACCCGGTGCGCGCGATCAGGATCGGGTGCGCCTCGAAGGTCGCGGGCACGGCGCGGTAGTAGCGCAGCTCCGCGAGCAGGCGGGCGGCGTCGTCCGTGTCGAGCACCGACTCCGCTCCCCGCTCGGTCTCGACGGCGAGGCCCTGGACGTTCTGCACGATCTCGAGCGAGCGCGGGCCCTGCAGCGCGATGAGGGCGACGTCGTCGCTCTCGTCGAACAGCTCGCACTCGAACATCGCGGTGCGGTCGCGGAGCGTCTCGACGACGATGTGCCGGTTGGCCGCGTTCGCGACGACCATGAAGCGGTCCTCGCCCGTGCGGTAGACGACGAGGTCGTCGATCACGCCGCCCGTGCGCTCCAGGAGAAGGGTGTACTTCGCGCGGCCGGCGGCGACGGCCGAGATGTCGCTCGCCAGCGCGTAGTCGAGGGCGTCGACCGCCTCGGGGCCGACGACGAGGATCTCGGCCATGTGCGAGAGGTCGAAGAGGCCGGCGGCGGTGCGCACGGCGTGGTGCTCGGCGAGATCGCCGGAGTAGCGGACCGGCATCTGCCACCCGGCGAAGTCGGTGAAGGACGCGCCGGCGGCGACGTGCACCTCGTGCAGGGGCGAGTAGCGGGCTTCGGGGCTGGTCGTCGGGGTCTCGGACATGAGTTCTCCATTTCGTCGCAGTGCTGGACTCGCGCCGCGTTCGCGGCAGAGCACAGCAGTGCCGTGGGAACTCCCCCTCTGTCGTGGAGCCTGAGAGATTCGCGCCGCCCCGAGGGGTCGAGCGCTTTCACCATGGGCGGATCCGAGCGGATCGCTTTCCAGAGTGGCCAGTTCGACGCGGTACAAGACCTGAGAGATTGGCGGGGAGGCTTGCTCCTTCGGTGCCGACCGGAGTCGGCTCTCCCGCGTCGCGTATTGCGGCCCGGTATTCGGTTGTGCGGTCAGCCTAGCGGTGAGGGCGGACCCTGCGCGGCGTGTCGCCTCTTCCGCTAGGTGTTCAGGTGTTCGTGACACTAAGGTGATCTCAGCACTTACAGTCGGTGCGACTCTTAGTAGGGGGCACCGGATGCCGGACGTGCAGCTCGCCGTGTCGACGGTGATCTTCGCCCTGCGGCCGCACCCGGAGACCGGAGCGAGCACAGTCTGGATCCCCGTCGTCCGGCGCATCCGCGAGCCGTTCGAGGGACTCTGGGCACTGCCCGGCGGACCGCTGCATCCGGACGAGGACCTCGCCGAGTCGGCCCGCCGCACTCTCCGCGAGACCACGGGCCTGGCTCCGCGCTACCTCGAGCAGCTCTACGCCGTCGGCGGCACCGACCGCTCCCCCGGCGAGGACCGCGTCGTGTCGATCGTCTACTGGGCGCTCGTGCGCTCCGCCGAGGCCGACGAGGCCATCGTGGGAGAGAACGTCGCCTGGCTCTGCACCGATCTGCCGCTCGAGCTCGCCTTCGACCACGGACTGATCGTCGACTACGCCCTCTGGCGCCTGCGCAACAAGATGGAGTACTCCCGCATCGCGCAGGCCTTCCTCGGCGGCGCCTTCACCCTGTCCCAACTGCGGGAGGTCCACGAGGCCGTCCTGCAGAAGCCCCTCGACCCGGCCAACTTCCGCCGGACGATCGAGAGCTCCGGCACCGTGGTGCCCACCGGGGAGCGCCTGACGGGCACCCGCCACCGTCCCCCGCGCCTCTACCGCTACGACGAGTCGGCGGCGCTCGTCGACAACGGCCCGCTGCCCGTCTGAGCGCGCCGCCCGACTCCCCCACCCGCCTCACGAGGAGAACACCGTGACATCCGTCGACAGCACCATCCGGCTCATCGAGGGCGGCTCCGCGCCCGGCGCCACCTGCGCGCCCGAGCTCGCGGAGGCCCCCTGGTCGTTCGACCTCGGCCTGCCCGCCTACGGGCCCGGCGCCTCCCAGGCCGACCCGATCCCGGCCGACGCCCCGGTCCAGGGACGTCTGCCGGAGGAGTACACGACGGCGAGCGCCGACGAGCTGCACCACCGCATCCTCGCGGCGAAGGAGACGCTCGGCGAGCGGGTCGTCGTGCTCGGGCACTTCTACCAGCGGGACGAGGTGGTGCAGTACGCCGACTACGTGGGCGACTCGTTCCAGCTGGCGAAGGCGGCGACGAGCCGGCCCGACGCCGAGGCGATCGTCTTCTGCGGCGTGCACTTCATGGCGGAGACGGCCGACATCCTCTCCGGTCCGGAGCAGGCCGTGATCCTCCCGAACCTGGCGGCCGGCTGCTCGATGGCGGACATGGCCGACATCGACTCCGTCGAGGACGCCTGGGCCGAGCTCACCGAGCTCTACGGCACCGAGCCGGACGCCGACGGCCGCGTGCCGCTCGTCCCGGTCACGTACATGAACTCCTCCGCCGCGCTGAAGGCGTTCTGCGGCCGCAACGGAGGCGTGGTCTGCACCTCCTCGAACGCGGCGACCGTGCTCGAGGACGCGTTCGCGCGCGGGCAGCGGGTGCTGTTCTTCCCCGACCAGCACCTCGGCCGCAACACCGCCAAGGCGATGGGCGTGCCGCTGGAGCGGATGCCGATGTGGAACCCGCGGAAGCCGCAGGGCGGCTCCGACACCGCGACGCTCCTGGACGCGCAGGTGATCCTCTGGCACGGCTTCTGCTCGGTGCACAAGCGCTTCACGACGGCCCAGATCGCGAAGGCGCGCGCCGAGCACCCGGGCGTGCGCGTGATCGTGCACCCGGAGTGCCCGATGGCGGTCGTCGACGCGGCCGACGAGTACGGCTCGACCGACTACATCGTGAAGGCGATCCAGGCGGCACCCGCGGGATCGACCTTCGCGATCGGCACCGAGATCAACCTGGTGCAGCGCCTCGCCGTCCAGTACCCGCAGCACACGATCTTCTGCCTCGACGACGTGGTCTGCCCCTGCTCGACCATGTACCGCATCCACCCCGGCTACCTCGCCTGGGTGCTCGAGGGACTGGTCGCGGGGACGGTGCTCAACCGGATCGAGGTCGCGGAGTCGGTGCAGGCCGAGGCGCGCATCGCCCTCGAGCGGATGCTCGCGGCCGTTCCGCCCGCCGGGCCGGCGGCGGTCTGACATGGCGCGGGTCGTCGTCGTCGGCAGCGGCATCGCCGGGCTGGTCGCCGCGCTGACGGCGCAGCGCCGCCACGAGGTGCTGCTCGTCACCAAGGGCGCGCTGGCGGAGTCGTCGACGCGCGCCGCGCAGGGCGGGATCGCCGCGGTCACGGCGCCGGGCGACTCCGTGGCGCTGCACGTGGAGGACACGCTCACCGCCGGTGCGGGCCTCGCCGTGCGCTCGGCGGTCGAGGTGCTCTGCGCCGAGGGGCCGGAGGCGGTCGCGGTGCTGCAGGAGTGGGGCGTCGGCTTCGACCGCGAGGGCGGCGAGCTGGCGCGGGGACTCGAGGGCGCCCACTCGCGTCCGCGGATCCTGCACGCCGGCGGCGACGCGACGGGCGCCGCGATCGAGGCCGCTCTCGTGGCGGCGGTGCGGGCCTCGTCGGTCGAGGTGCGCGAGCACGCCGCCCTGGTCGACCTGGTGCGGGAGGGCGGCTCGGTCACGGGCGCCGACGTCCTGCACGACGGCGTGCTCGAGCGCCTGGCGGCCGACGCGGTCGTGCTGGCCACCGGAGGCGCCGGGCAGCTCTACCGGCACACCACCAATCCGTCCGTCGCGACCGGGGACGGGCTCGCCGCCGCCCTGCGGGCAGGAGCGGAGACGGCGGACCTGGAGTTCTACCAGTTCCACCCGACCACGCTCGCGCTGCCGGGCGGCTTCCTCGTCTCGGAGGCGGTGCGCGGCGAGGGCGCGGTGCTGCGCGACGCCGCCGGCGAGCGGTTCCTGGCCGGGGTGCACCCCGAGGCCGAGCTGGCGCCGCGCGACGTCGTGGCGCGCGCGATCGCGGAGCGGATGCGGCTGCAGGGCGGACTGCCCGTGCACCTGGACGCCCGGGCGATCGACTCCGAGGTGCTGGCGAAGAGGTTCCCGACGATCTCGGCGGCCTGCCGCGAGAACGGGCTCTCGCTCGCCGACGACCTGCTGCCCGTGACTCCGGCCGCGCACTACTGGATGGGCGGGATCGCGACCGACCTGGACGGGCGCACCAGCCTCCCCGGGCTGCTCGCGGTCGGCGAGGTCGCCCGCACCGGCGTCCACGGCGCGAACCGCCTCGCCTCCAACAGCCTGCTCGAGGGCGTCGTGTTCGCGCGTCGCGCGGCGCTCGCCCTCGACTCCCTCTCCTGGAGCGGGGGCCCGGTCGCCCCTCCCCGCGCCGTCGTCCCGATGACGCTCGACCGCACCGCTCTCCAGGACGCGATGTGGGCGGGAGCCGGCCTCTCCCGCGACGCGGCGGGGCTCACAGCGGCGCGCGGCACGCTCGTCGCCTCCGCCTCGCCCGCTCCGCTCGGACTGAGGACGCTCGAGGACGCGAACCTGCTGATCTGCGCCCTCGCTCTCATCGACGCCGCGCTCGCGCGCACGCACTCCGTCGGCGCCCACCACCGCACCGACTCCTCCGACCCCGCGACGGCGAGCGCCGCCGCCCCCAACAGAGAGGCGGCCCTTCCGTGCTGACCCGCCAGAGCATCGACCGCGTCGTCACCCTCGCCCTCGAGGAGGACGCGCCCTGGGGCGACCTGACCTCCGACACCCTCCTCCCCGCGGACGCCACCGCGAGCGCCGCCCTCGTGGCCCGCGAGCCCGGCGTCTTCAGCGGCGGCGCGGTCCTCGTCGGCACGATGCGGCAGGTCGACTCCCGGATCCGCTGCTCTGTGCTCGTGGAGGACGGCGCGGTCTTCGAGGCCGGGCAGACCCTCGCCCGGATCGAGGGGCCCGCGGGCGGCGTGCTCCGCGGCGAGCGGGTCGCGCTCAACCTCGTGCAGCGGATGAGCGGCATCGCCACCCTGACGGCGCAGTACGTCGCCGCGGTGGAGGGGACGCGCGCCCGCATCGTCGACACCCGCAAGACCACGCCGGGCCTGCGCGCGCTCGAGAGGCACGCCGTCCGCAGCGGCGGCGGCCGCAACCACCGCTTCTCGCTCTCGGACGCGGTGCTGGCGAAGGACAACCACCTCGCGGTGCTCGCCGCGCGCGGGATCGACCTGACCGCGGCCCTGCGGGCGGCGCGCGCCTCGATCCCGCACACGGCGCACCTCGAGGTCGAGGTCGACCGGCTCGACCAGATCGAGCCCGCGATGGCGGGAGGCGCGGACACGATCATGCTCGACAACTTCACCCCTGAGCTGCTCCGCCAGGGCGTCGCCCTCATCGGCGGGCGGGCCGTGGTCGAGGCGAGCGGCGGCGTCGACCTCACGACCGTGCGCGCGATCGCGGAGGCGGGGGTCGACGTGATCTCCGTCGGCGCGCTCACCCACAGCGTCCGCTCGCTCGACCTCGGCCTGGACATCGCGGTCGAGTGATCTACCTCGACCACGCCGCGACCTCGCCCGTGCGCCGCGAGGTGCTGGAGGCCATGTGGCCGTTCCTCACCGCGGAGTACGGCAACCCGTCGAGCAGCCACTCGCTCGGCGACGCCGCGGCGCGCGCGCTCGAGGCGGCGCGCGCTCACGTGGCCCGCTTCCTCGGCGGCCGCGCCTCCGAGACGCTCTTCACCTCCGGCGGCACGGAGTCGATCAACACGGCGGTCAAGGGCCTCGCGCTGGGATCGCCGCGCGGACGGCACCTGGTGATCTCGGCGCTCGAGCACGAGGCGACCGTCGAGTCGGCCGACCACCTCCGGCGCCTGCACGGCTTCGAGGTGTCGACGGCCCCCGTCGACGCGACCGGCCTGCTCGACCTCGACGCGCTCGCCGCGCTGGTCCGGCCGGACACCGCGCTGGTCTCGGTGCTCGCGGCGAGCAACGAGATCGGGACGGTGCAGGACGTGCCGGCGATCGCGGCGCTCTGCCGATCGCGGGGCGTGCCGCTGCACGTGGACGCCGTCCAGGCCGCCGGCTGGCTGGACGTCGCGGGCTGGGGCGCCGACGCGGTCTCGGTCTCGGGGCACAAGCTCGGGGCGCCGAAGGGCGTGGGGGCGCTGCTGCTGCGCAGCCGGCTCCCGTTCGAGCCCCTGCTGCACGGCGGCGGCCAGGAGCGGGAGCGGCGCTCGGGCACCGAGAACGTGGCCTTCGCGGTCGCGCTCGGCACCGCGGTGCGCCTGCTCGATCCGGACCGCGCGGCGCGGGTCGGAGCGGTCCGGGACGCGTTCGCCGAGCGGGTCACGGCCCTGGCGCCCCGGGCCGTGCCGCTGGGCTCCGCGGCGCACCGGCTCCCCTCGATCGCCGCGTACGCCGTCCCCGGGCGCAGCGGCGAGTCGACGCTCCTCGAGCTGGAGGAGCGCGGCGTCGTCGTCTCGAGCGGCTCGGCGTGCGCCGCCGGGCGCGACGAGCCCTCGCCCGCGCTGCTGGCCCTCGGCCTCGACCCCGACGTCGCCCGGACCGCCGTGCGGTTCAGCTTCGGCGAGGGCGCCACGCTCGAGGAGGCCGACGCCGCGTCCTCCGCGCTCTGCGCGGTCCTCGCCTGAGACCGCTCGCAGCGGATCCCCGTCGATCGGGAATGTCCGGGGCGTCCGCCGCTGTTCTCCCTCCGTACCCCGCATCCGCGCCCGCGAGTCGAGCCGTCGATGCGCCCCTCACACCGATCCCCCTCACGACCGGAGAACACCTGTGACCGAGCGCAGCACCCTTCCCGCCGCGCGGCCCGCCGCACCCGCCGCCGCCACGACCCTCGAACCGCGCAGCCGCCTGGTCATCAGCCTCCTGCTGGTGTCGGCGTTCGTCGTGATCCTCAACGAGACGATCATGAGCGTGGCTCTGCCCGACCTCATGCGCGACTTCGACGTCGAGGCGCACGTGGGCCAGTGGCTCTCGACCGCCTTCATGCTCACGATGGCCGTCGTCATCCCGATCACGGGCTACCTGATCCAGCGGCTGCACACCCGCACGCTCTTCGCCGCCGCGATGATCCTCTTCAGCCTCGGCACCCTCACCGCCGCGCTCGCCCCGACCTTCGCGGTCCTCCTGGCGGCCCGCGTGGTGCAGGCCGGCGGCACGGCCATCATGATGCCGCTGCTGATGACGACCGTGATGACGCTGGTACCCCCGGCGATCCGCGGCCGGATGATGGGCAACATCTCGATCGTCATCTCGGTGGCTCCGGCCGTCGGACCGACGATCTCGGGCGTCATCCTCAACTTCCTCGGCTGGCGCTGGATGTTCTGGATCGTGCTGCCGATCGCGATCGGCGCGCTGCTCCTGGGCCTGCGCAAGGTCGAGAACGTCACCGAGCCCCGCTCCATCCCGATCGACTCGCTCTCGGTCGTCCTCTCGGTCTTCGGCTTCGGCGGCCTCGTCTACGGCCTGTCGAGCCTCGGCGAGGGCGGAGCCGCGGTCGTCGCGCCGTGGATCCCGTTCGTCGTCGCGGGTCTCGGCCTCGCGGGCTTCATCGCGCGCCAGCTGCTGCTGCAGCGCACCGACCGGGCCCTGCTGGACCTCCGGACCTTCTCCTCCGCGAACTTCACCATCGTCATCGCGATGATGGCGGTCAGCATGTCGGCGCTCTTCGGCACGCTGATCCTGCTGCCCCTCTACACGCAGAACGTGCTGGGCCTCACTCCGCTGGAGACCGGGCTGCTCCTGCTCCCCGGCGGCCTGCTGATGGGCCTGCTCGCGCCGTTCGTCGGCCGCGGCTACGACCGCTTCGGCCCGCGCGTGCTGCTCGTGCCCGGCTCGATCGTCGTCGCCGGCGCACTGTGGGGGTACACCCTGCTCGCGGCGGACTCGTCGCCCTGGTTCGTCCTCTCGCTGCACGTCACCCTCAGCCTGGGGCTCGCCTTCGTCTTCACGCCGCTGTTCACCGCCGGCCTCGGCTCGGTGCGCCCCTCGCTCTACTCGCACGGCAGCGCGATCATCGGCACCGTGCAGCAGCTGGGTGGCGCGGCGGGCACGGCGCTGTTCGTCACCGTCCTCTCGATCCGGTCGGCGGAGCTCGCGCAGGGCGGCGCCGACGAGGTCGCCTCCTACGCCGGCGGCATCCACTCCGCGTTCCTGTGGGGCGCGTCGATCGCGACGGTCGCGATCGTGGCCGCGTTCTTCGTCCGCCGCCCGGCGGAGTCGGACGCGCCGCTCCCGATGGCGCACTGAGCCGGGGGGGGCCGACCCCGCCTGTTCACCTCCGCGTCACTCCGCCTCCCTACGGTGTCGCCCCGGCCGCCGCGCTCCCGATCGCGCGGCCGGGACGGAGACGAGACGTGACCGAGACGGCCGGCCCCCAGGACGTGCTCGACGCCGGAGCGGCCACCCCGCCTCCCCGCACGCTGGTCGACGTCCTCCGCGACACCGCGGAGCGCCACCCGGACGCCTCCGCCCTGGAGGACCCGGCCGGCGCGCTCAGCTACCGGGAGCTGCTGGCCCGCACGGTGCAGCTCGCGGGCGAGCTCACCGCCGCCGGGGTCCGACGCGGCGACCGCGTCGGGATCCGCATGCCCAGCGGCTCCCGCGAGCTCTACCTCGCGATCCTGGCCGTCCTCGCCGCGGGAGCCGCGTACGTCCCGGTGGACGCGGACGACCCCGAGGAGCGGGCGCGCCTCGTCTTCGGCGAGGCCGCCGTCCGCGGCGTGATCACCGGCTCCGGCCGCTTCGAGCGCACCGGCGCCGACGAGCCGGCCGCGCGCCTGTTCACCGCGAGCGCGCCGCACCCGAGCACGGCGTCGATCCCGCTGCTGCAGCCGCCCTCGCTCGAGGACGACGCCTGGATCATCTTCACCTCCGGCTCCACCGGAACCCCCAAGGGAGTGGCGGTCAGCCACCGCTCCGCCGCCGCCTTCGTCGACGCCGAGGCGCGCCTGTTCCTCCAGGCAGAGCCGCTCGGCCCCGGGGACCGGGTGCTGGCCGGTCTCTCGGTCGCGTTCGACGCGTCCTGCGAGGAGATGTGGCTCGCCTGGCGGCACGGCGCCTGCCTCGTCCCCGCTCCCCGCTCGCTGGTCCGCAGCGGCATGGACCTCGGCCCCTGGCTGACCACGCACGGCATCACCGTGGTCTCGACCGTGCCGACCCTCGCGGCGCTCTGGCCCGCGGAGTCGCTCGAGAACGTCCGCCTGCTGATCTTCGGCGGCGAGGCGTGCCCGCCGGAGCTCGGCGAGCGCCTGGCCGTCGAGGGCCGCGAGGTCTGGAACACCTACGGGCCGACCGAGGCCACCGTCGTCGCCTGCGCCGCGCCCCTCGGCGGGCCTCCCCCGGTGCGCATCGGGCTGCCGCTGGACGGCTGGCGGCTCGCCGTCGTGGACGCGGACGGGCAGCGGGTCGGCGAGGGCGAGGTCGGCGAGCTGGTCATCGGCGGGGCCGGGCTCGCGCGCTACCTCGACCCGGTCAAGGACGCCGAGAAGTACGCGCCGGCACCGCTCCTGGGCTGGGAGCGGGCCTACCGCTCCGGCGACCTGGTGCGCTTCGAGAGCGCCGGCCTGATCTTCCAGGGGCGCGCGGACGACCAGGTGAAGCTCGGCGGTCGGCGGATCGAGCTCGGCGAGGTCGAGGCGGCGCTGCAGGCGCTCCCCGGAGTCTCGGGGGCGGCGGCCGCGGTCCGCACCACGGCGGCCGGCAACCAGGTCCTCGTCGGCTACCTGGCCCTCGCCGGCGGCCGGGAGCTCGACCGCGACGCGGCGCTCGCCCGCCTGCGTGAGGAGCTGCCCGCATCCCTCGTGCCGCTGCTGGCCGTGGTCGAGGAGCTGCCGACCCGCGTCTCCGGCAAGGTCGACCGCGCCGCACTCCCCTGGCCGCTCGCCGTGGGCACGACCGAGGACGCCTCCCTCGACCCCGAGGAGGCGTGGCTCGCCGCCCTCTGGCGCGACGTGCTCGGCGTGCCGGTCGACGAGCGGGCGAACTTCTTCGACCTCGGCGGCGGCTCCCTCGCCGCCGCCCAGCTGGTCGCGCGGATCCGCGAGCGCGACCCCGAGTTCACGGTCGCCGACGTCTACGCCCACCCGCGTCTCGCGGCGATGGCCGCCGAGATCCAGAGCCGCTCGACCGGCACTGCGGAGGTGTCCGCTCACCGCATCGCGCCGGTCCCCCTCCGGATGCGCGTGCTGCAGACCCTCCTCGGCGCACCGCTGCTCGTGCTCGGCAGCGCCCGCTGGGTCACTGCGATCCTCACCGTCACCGCGGTGCTCGACCTGGTGCCGGGGTTCGGCTGGCTGCCCACCGCTCCGCTCGCCGCGCTGATCCCCGCGTTCGCGCTCTTCCTCACGCCGTTCGGGCGGATGGGGCTCACCGTCCTCGCCGCGCGCACCCTGCTGCGCGGGATCCGAGCCGGAGACCACCCGCGCGGCGGGAGCGTGCACCTCCGGCTCTGGCTGGCCGAGCAGATCGCGTTCCAGCTCAAGGCCGTGAGCCTCGCGGGCGCGCCCTGGGTCGCCTACTACGCCCGCGCGCTCGGCGCCCGCATCGCCGACGACGTCGACCTGCACTCCCTCCCTCCGCTGACCGGGATGCTCACGCTCGGGCGCGGCGCCGCGATCGAGCCGGAGGTCGACCTCTCCGGCTACTGGATCGACGGCGACGTCCTGCGCGTCGGTGCCGTCCGGGTCGGCGCCGGCAGCACGGTGGGCGCGCGCAGCACGCTCCTCCCCGGCGCCCGGATCGGCAAGCACGCGCAGATCGAGCCGGGATCGGCCGTCTTCGGGCGGGTGCCGGCCGGGCAGCGCTGGGGAGGATCCCCCGCCCAGCGGCTCGGCAGGGCGAACGCCGGGTTCCCCTCGGAGCGCCCGGCGCGCCGCCCGGGCTGGGTCTGGGCGTACGGAGCGTCCGCGGTCGGCCTCGCGGCGGTCCCGGTCCTCGCCCTCGCGGCCGGGCTCGCCGTCGTGGCCGCCGCCGTGCGCGGCTCGGCCGGCCTCGGCGCCGCGCTCGGGCCCGCTCTCGCCGCCCTCGTGCCCGCCGTCGCCGTCTCCGGAGTCGTCCTCGCCGCTCTCGTCGTCGTCCTGGTGCGCCTGCTCGGCCGGGGCGTCGAGCCGGGCACCCACCCCGTGCGCGGTCGGATCGGCTGGCAGGTCTGGTCGACGGAGCGGCTGCTCGACTCCGCGCGGGTCCTGCTCTTCCCTCTCTACTCGGGCCTGTTCACCCCGGTCTGGCTGCGGCTCCTCGGCGCGAAGGTCGGACGCGACGTCGAGGCCTCGACGGTGCTGCTCCTGCCCGCGATGACGACCATCCGCGACGGCGCGTTCCTCGCCGACGACACGCTCGTCGCCTCCTACGCGCTCGGCGGCGGCTGGATGCGGCTCGCCCGCGCCGAGATCGGCGAGCGCGCGTTCCTTGGCAACTCCGGCATGGCCGCGCCCGGCCACACCGTGCCCGCCGGCGGACTCGTCGCCGTCCTCTCCTCCGCGCCCCGGAAGTCGAAGGCGGGCTCGTCGTGGCTGGGCTCACCTCCCGTGCGGCTGCGGCGCACCGTCGTCGAGGCGGAGTCGGCGCGCACCTTCCGCCCGGCCCGCCGACTCCGCGCGGCCCGCATCGCGTGGGAGCTCGGCCGCTTCGTCCCGGTGGTCGTCTCGGTCGCGATCGGCCTCGGCGTGGTCGCCGGACTGCTCGCGCTGATCCAGACGCTCGGGGCGGTGCTCGCCGCGCTCGTGGGAGGCGTCGTGCTGCTGGCCGCCGGGGCGGTCGCCGCGGCCGTCTCCACCGCCGCGAAGTGGATCCTGATCCAGCGGGTCGAGCCGAGCGAGCAGCCGCTGTGGTCCTCGTTCGTCTGGCGGAGCGAGCTGGCCGACGCCTTCACCGAGATGGTCGCCGCGCCCTGGTTCGCCCACGCCGCCGCGGGTACTCCGGCGCTGGTCTGGTGGCTGCGGAGCCTCGGCGCCCGGATCGGACGCGGCGTCTGGTGCGAGAGCTACTGGCTCCCCGAGGCCGATCTGATCTCGCTCGGCGACGGAGCGACCGTGAACCGGGGCTGCGTCGTGCAGACGCACCTGTTCCATGATCGAATCATGAGCATGGATCTCGTGAGCCTCGACGCCGGCGCCACCCTGGGCCCGCACAGCGTGATCCTCCCCGCCGCGCGGATCGCCGAGCACGGCACGGTCGGCCCGGCCTCGCTCGTCATGCGGGGGGAGCTCGTGCCCGCGGGCAGCCGCTGGAGCGGCAACCCGATCGGCCCGTGGCGCGAGGTGCGCGTCGCCGACTACCACGCGCCCGTCGCGTGAGCCCCGCGCTGACCGGGCTCGAGACCGCCGGCGACCCCTACGTCCCCGGCATCGGGAACACCGGCTACCGCGTCGAGTCCTACGACCTCGACCTCGACTACCGCGTCGCCTCGAACCGCCTGGCCGGCCGGGCCGTGCTGCGGATCGTCGCGCTGCAGCCGCTCCGGCGGTTCTCCCTCGACCTCTCCCGGCTCCGCGTGGCCCGCGTCCGGATCGAAGGACGCCGCGCCCGCCACGAGCAGGCGCCGCACAAGCTGCGGGTGTCCCCCGCCGAGCCGCTGGCCGCCGGCGAGAGCGTCGACGTCGAGATCGAGTACAGCGGCCACCCCGCCCCCCGCGCCACCCACTGGGGCGAGCTCGGCTGGGAGGAGCTGGAGGACGGGGTGCTCGTCGCCTCGCAGCCCTCCGGCTCCTCCACCTGGTTCCCCTGCAACGACGACGTCGCCGAGAAGGCTCCGTACCGCCTGCGCGTCACCGCCGAGGAGGGCTACGCCGTGCTCGCGAACGGGGTGCTCGTCGACTCGAGCGCCCGCTCCGGCCGCCGCACCTGGCTCTACGAGCAGCGCGAGCCCAGCGCCGCGTACCTCGCCTCGGTGCAGATCGGCCGCTACGCGATCGAGGAGCGCGTGCTCGCCGGCGTCGCGGTGACCCTCGCCCGCCCCGCCGCCCTGGCCGCTCGGGTCGCGCACGACTTCGCTCCGCTCGAGCGCATGCTCGCCCTGTTCACGCGGCTGTTCGGGCCCTACCCCTTCGCCCGCTACTGCGTCGTCGTCACGGCGGACGAGCTGGAGATCCCGCTCGAGGCGCAGGCGATGGCGGTGTTCGGCGCCAACCACGCCGACGGCCGCGGCGGCTCGGAGCGCCTCATCGCGCACGAGCTCGCGCACCAGTGGTTCGGCAACAGCGTGGGCATCGCCCGGTGGCGCCACATCTGGCTCAACGAGGGGTTCGCCTGCTACGCGGAGTGGCTGTGGTCGGAGGAGTCGGGCCGCGCCACCGCCGACGCCTGCGCCCGCCGCCACCACGCGGTGCTGCGGGCTGCGGCGCAGGATCTCGTGCTCGCCGATCCGGGGCCGGTCGCACTCTTCGACGACCGCGTCTACAAGCGCGGCGCGCTCACCCTGCACGCGCTGCGGCTCACCGTCGGCGACGAGCCCTTCCTCCGGCTGCTGCGGGAGTGGACGTCCCGCTACTCCTCCGCCGCCGTCACCGACGAGGAGTTCCGCGAGCTCTGCACCGAGGTCCTCGGCGAGGGCGTGGACGACCTGCTCGACACCTGGCTCCTCGACGAGGAGCTGCCGCCGCTACCGTCCCGGCGCTGACACCAGCGAGTCCGCGAGCGCGTCGCCGTGCTCGCGCCGCCAGCCGATGATGGGCCCGGCGCCCGCGTCCCCCATCGGCCCGAGGGCGACGCTGACCCGCAGCGCGGGGTCCAGCTGCGGCTCGGCCAGCCGGAAGCGGACGCCGTCGATCCGCGCCTCCGCCGCGTGGTGCGACTCGTGCACGTGCACCCGGCGCGGGTCGAGCTCGAGCCCGCGGCCGTCCGCCTTCAGCGCGGCCTCGATCCGGGTCCAGTGCAGGACGGGGTCGGCGGGGCGCATCCCGCCCGTGGCGAAGGGCGCCCCGGCGATGCGCGTGATCCGCTCCCCGCGCTCGGGCGTGCCCAGCGTCGGCTCCACATCGACGCCGACCGCACCGGCGCTGCTCGCCGCGACCACGACGGCGCCCGCGCAGTGCGCGATGCTGACCGACAGCAGCTCGAGCGCGATCCCGCGTCCCTCCAGCCGCGGCCGGCCGTGCGCGCCCCCGCAGCGCGGGCAGCACGCGACGACCCGGACCTCCGACGCGCGCGTCCCCGTGAGCTCGGCCGCGAGCATCCGCAGGAGCACCCGCCCGAAGACGAAGCGCTCGGCCGCCGACGCGGCGACCGTGCCGGCGTAGCGCTCGCGCTCCTCGTCGCTCAGCAGCGGCAGCAGCCGCTCGGCGTCCAGCGTCTGCTCGTCGAGCGCCAGCCAGCGCAGGTGCACCCCCGGCAGCTCCGCGCCGATCCCCGACTCCCCCATGTCCGTCCCCCCGGTCAGCTCGTCGCGGCGTGCTCGCCGCGCTCGTACACGTCCGCGGCCGATCCGACGATCAGCGGGTCCGGACCCAGCGGGCCCACGACCTCCTCGTCGCGTCCGTCGTAGTCGTAGAGGCTCAGGACGTAGCGCATGGCCTCGAGCCGGGCGCGCTTCTTGTCGTTGCTCTTCACGATGGTCCAGGGAGCGTCGGCGGTGTCGGTCGCCGCCATCATCGCCTCCTTGGCCGCGGTGTAGTCGCCCCACTTGTCGAGCGAGGCGAGGTCCATCGGCGAGAGCTTCCACTGGCGCACGGGGTCGATCATGCGGATCGTGAACCTGGTGCGCTGCTCCTCCGCCGAGACCGAGAACCACAGCTTCACCAGGTCGATGCCGTCGCCGACGAGCATCCGCTCGAACAGCGGCGTCTGGCGGATGAACTCCTCGTACTGCGCCGGCGTGCAGAAGCCCATCACGCGCTCCACGCCGGCCCGGTTGTACCAGGAGCGGTCGAAGAGGACGATCTCGCCGGCGGCCGGCAGGTGCGAGACGTAGCGCTGGAAGTACCACTGACCGGCCTCGCGCTCGGTCGGCTTCTCGAGCGCGACCACGCGGGCTCCGCGCGGGTTGAGGTGCTCGGTGAAGCGCTTGATGGTGCCGCCCTTGCCCGCGGCGTCGCGCCCCTCGAAGACGACCACGAGCCGGCGCCCGTGCTTCTTGATCCAGTTCTGCAGCTTCAGCAGCTCGATCTGGAGGAGGCGCTTGCCCGCCTCGTACTCCTCGCGCGACATCCGCTCGTCGTAGGGGTAGCCCTCGCGCCAGGTGTCGATCTGCGTGCCGTCGCGGCGCAGGAGCACCGGATCGTCGTCGTCCTCGTCCAGCACGACGAGGTCCCGCGCGTCGGCGGGTGTGAGCGTGCGGAGCAGCTCGGGAGTGGGACGGAGGGCGTCATCGGCGGTGTCGGGCACGGAGGGACGCTAGTGCGCCCGTGCGACGCTCCGGTGAACGGCGGGTATCCCCGCGTCTGCGAGGAGGACGGTGGGACGGGCTGCCGCGCCGATCGCGGTCCCGGCCGCCGGATGCGCAGGCTGATCACGACGGCTGTGCGCAGCCGAGGCTGCAGTGCTCGATCCGGGGCGTTCCCGCGAGGATCGACCGGCTCCGCCTCGTCTCGGGACGGCGTCAGCCGGTGAACGCCGCAGGAGGCAGGTCGGTCTCGCCGTCCTCGACCGCGTCGAGCAGCCGGTCGACCACGTCCTGCGGCGCCAGACCCGCGCCGAAGCGGGGCGCGTCTCCCGCGAGCGGGTGCCGGGACAGCTCGGTCTCGGTGTGGCCGGGACGCGCGTCGAGCAGGAGGACGCCCGCCCGCTTGTACTCGCGGGCCGAGGCCTTCACGAAGGAGTGCAGTGCCGCCTTCGAGGCGGAGTACGCGGCGAGGCCCGCGGTCGGAGCCTCCGCCACCACGCCGCTGATGGTCAGCGCGAACGGCTCTCGCCCCTCGCCCGCCGACGCGACGAGCGACGGCAGCGCGGCGGTCAGCACCCGGATCGGCGCCAGCGCGTTCACCTCGACGAGCTCCTCCAGAACGGCCGGATCGAGCTCGGCGGAGGGCCCGAAGGCCACGACGCCCGCGGCCACGACGACGCCGTCGAGGCGCCCGTGCCGCTCGAGCACCTCGGCGACCACGCGCCGGGGCTCGTCCTCCCCGCGCAGGTCGGCGACCAGGGGTGCCTCGCCGAGCGCCGCGCAGTCGCGCCCCGACCGCACCGCGACGGCACCGCGCGCCTCCAGCGAATCGGCCAGGAGGCGGCCGAGGCCGCCCGAGGCTCCGAGGACGAGGACGACGGCACCGTCGAGACGAGTCATGTGGCGAGCCTAGACGGGTGCGCTGGCGCGGATCGGCACTACCGTCCGAGCGACCGGGCCCCTACCGTGAGGCCCATGACACGACTGCAGAGCCGTGCCGTGCTGCACCGCCTGCTCGAGGTCCTCGAGGATCCCGCCCCCGTCCCCATCGGCCACGCGCGTCACGTCCGGATGCTCGTCCGCGAGGCTCTGGAGTGGATCGCCGGCCCTCGGGCGCACGAGTCCGGTGCGTGGAGCGGCCCCGCTTCGGGAGAGCCCGCGGCCGCGCTCGCCCCCCAGGATCCCGCCGCCACGGACCCGGGTCTCTGACGCTCCCGCCCTCCTCGTAGACTCGTTCGCCGGAGGAACGGGGGGGGTCGATGGACGAGGGTGCGCCGGCGGGCTGGTACCGCGACGAGGCCGATGCGGCCGAGATGCGCTGGTGGGACGGCAGGCGGTTCACCGGGGCGCGCCGCTCCGCGCAGGACAGTGCCGCGGTGGTGCGGGACGCACCCGTCACCCCCGTCACGGAGCGCGTCGTCTACCGCCTCCCGAACGCCGACGGCGCCCCGAGCGTCGACGCCCTCGCCGAGGCCGAGCGGATCGAGGAGATCGCCGATCTGATCGGCCGCACGCTCGAGCAGGGCGAGATCGACGAGCGGACCCTCGAGGTCGACCTGATCCCCGAGCCCGACCACCCCACCGGCCTCGACGCCGTCTCGGTCCGGGCCGGCGGCCGCGTCCTCGGCTACCTGCCGAACGCCTCCGCCCACCGGGCCGCTCTCGACCGGGTCGTGGCGAGCGGAGCCGTCCCGGTCACGACCGCGCGCCTCCGGGTCGAGCGCGGCGAGGAGGGCCTGCGGGCCGTCCTCCGCGTCGCCCTCGTCGCCCCCGAGCTGCTCGTGCCGCTCAACGAGCCGCCCGTCGAGCGCCACTCGATCCTCCCCTGGTCGCGGGGCCTGCCGGTCCTGCGCGAGGACGAGCACTTCGCCCGCCTCTCGACGGTCGTTCCGGCGAGCGGCCGCGGCCTGCTGCTGGTGACCCTGCACCCGGCCGGCGACCTCGTCGAGCTCCGTCTCGACGGCGAGCGGGTGGGCGGGCTCTCCCCGACCCTCTCGGCGGATTTCGCCCCGACCCTCCGCCACCTCGCGAGCCTCGGCCTCACCGCCGCCGCCTACGCCTCCCTCCGCGGATCCCCGCTGAAGGTCGAGCTCACGCTGCAGGCCGCGAAGGCCGCGGAGCTGCCCGCCGAGTGGGTCGACGGCCGTCCGGTCACTCTCCCCCGACTCCTCCCGCCGGCCCGGACCTACACCGTCCCGCCCTCGTACACGGCGCCGCTGCGTCCCACTCCCCGCAGCTCGGAGGCGGTCTCCCGCTCGGTCCGCCGGACCGTCGCCTGGGTGGTCGTCGGCGTCTGCACCCTCGTCGGGCTGTCGAGCTGGCTGATCGGGGACGTGCTGAACTGACGGGGCGGGGCGGACGTCCGGGGATGTGACCGGCCTCGTGTCGGACTCCCGGGGTCGGCGATCCCGCACCTCCGTGCAGAAGCGCCCGGCTCGCGGATCCGGGGATCCGAGCGAACCGGGCGCCTCGAGCCGAGCGCGGCCGTCCTACACGTTGAAGCGGAACTCCACGACGTCGCCGTCCTGCATGACGTAGTCCTTGCCTTCGATGCGGGCCTTGCCCTTCGCGCGGGCCTCGGCGATCGAGCCGGTCTCGACGAGGTCGTCGAACGAGATGATCTCGGCCTTGATGAAGCCCTTCTGGAAGTCGGTGTGGATGACACCGGCGGCCTGGGGCGCGGTCCAGCCCTTCCCGATGGTCCAGGCGCGCGTCTCCTTCGGGCCGGCCGTGAGGTACGTCTGGAGGCCCAGGGTGTCGAAGCCGATGGTCGCGAGCTGGTTGAGGCCCGACTCCGTCTGGCCGGTCGACTCGAGCATCTCGGCGGCGTCGGCCTCGTCGAGGTCGATCAGCTCGGACTCGATCTTCGCGTCGAGGAAGATCGCCTTCGCCGGCGCGACCAGGGCCGCGAGCTCGGCCTTCCGGGCGTCATCGGTCAGCACGGCCTCGTCGACGTTGAAGACGTAGATGAAGGGCTTGGCGGTCAGCAGGCCCAGCTCGCGGATCGGCTCCAGGTCGATCGAGGAGGCCGACAGCGGCTTGCCCTGGTCGAGGAACTCGCGCGCCTTCTTCGCGGTCTCGACCACGATCGGCTCGATCTTCCTCCCCTTGAGCTCCTTCTCGTAGCGGGCCTCGGCCTTCTCGAGGGTCTGGAGATCGGCGAGGACCAGCTCGGTGTTGATCGTCTCCATGTCGCTGGCGGCGTCGACCTTGCCGTCGACGTGGACGACGTCGGAGTCCTCGAAGCCGCGGATGACCTGCGCGATGGCGTCGGCCTCGCGGATGTTCGCGAGGAACTTGTTGCCCAGGCCCTCGCCCTCGGACGCGCCGCGCACGATGCCGGCGATGTCGACGAAGGAGACGGGCGCCGGGAGGATGCGCTCGGAGCCGAAGATCCCGGCGAGCACCTCGAGGCGGGAGTCGGGCAGGTTCACCACACCCACGTTCGGCTCGATCGTCGCGAACGGGTAGTTCGCCGCGAGCACCGTGTTCTTGGTCAGTGCGTTGAAGAGCGTCGACTTGCCGACGTTGGGGAGACCGACGATTGCGATAGTGAGAGCCACGGGTGAACATCCTACGGCGTGGCGGCGGAAGGGCCGGGCGGGCGGGCGGAGAGGAACGGGAGGCGCCCGCCCGCGGCCGGCGGGTGCTCCCGCCCGCTCGTGGCGACGCGCGCGCGACGCTCCCTGCGGCGTCGGAGGTGCGTGAGAGGCTGGAGCGTGCCCATCGACTTCACCGCCATCGACTTCGAGACCGCCAACTCGCACGGGGCCTCCGCCTGCTCCGTCGGGCTCGTGAAGGTCCGCGGCGGCCGCGTCGTCGACCGCGCCGGCTGGCTCATCCGCCCGCCGCTGGGGTACGACGACTTCCTCGAGTGGAACACGCGGATCCACGGCATCCGCAAGCACGACGTGCACGCCGCCGCCTCCTGGGTCGACCAGTTCGCCGACCTGGCGGCCTTCGCCGGCGAGGACGTGTTCGTCGCGCACAACGCCGGCTTCGACATGGGCGTCATCCGCGCGGCCTGCGCGGCGACCTCCCTCGAGCACCCCGAGTACGACTACCTCTGCTCGCTGCAGCTCGCCCGCAAGACGTACGAGCTCGACTCCTACCGCCTCCCCGTCGTCGCCATGGCCGCGGGCTTCGAGGACTTCCGCCACCACGACGCGTCGGCCGACGCCGAGGCGTGCGCCGCGATCGTCGTGCACGCGGCCCGGCGGCACGGCGCCGCGAGCATGGCCGAGCTCGGCGAGCTGGCCGGCGTCTCCGTGAAGCGCCTGCGCCCGAAGGCCCCCGTCGCCGCCTGACGTCCGTCATGCCGAGCCGGCTCGAGACGATCGGCTCAGCCGCGGGGGTTGCCGAACCAGGTGCTGAAGATGCGCCAGAAGTTCCGGTTCCCGTAGGCCGAGCAGTCGTCGCCCTCGCCGTAGAGGTTCGCGAGCGCCGCCGCGTTCGGCTGGTACGGCGTGTAGTAGTAGAGACCCGCCGTGGCCGTGTTGGCGATCGTCACCGGGGCGGTGCCGCAGGACTCGTCCGGGGAGTAGCGGACGTCGCCGGCCGCGCCGACCGGGTACCAGTCGAAGCTCGAGTCCGGGTTCCGGTAGCGCTGGAACTGCCACGCCGCTCCGTACACCTGCGCGGCGAAGCCGTAGGAGTCCGTGTCGCAGTCCGCGGTGTCCGGGCAGCCGTAGCCCGTGGCACTGCGGAACTGCCGCTCGCTCGGCTCCGGATCGGTCACGAGCGACTGCTCCTTCTGCAGCAGCACCAGGAGGACGGCCGGATTCACGCCGCACGCGCCGGCGACCGAGGTGATGATCTCCGCGGCCGGGACGTCGCGTCCGGCGGGCAGCGCGTCGCACTGCTCGTCGGCCGTGATCGCCGCGGTGTCCTCGGCGTAGTCGCGCAGGCACGGCACCGGCCCGCCCGCGCAGTCGGGGACGCGGGCGTCGAGGAACGCCTGCACCGTGAGCGGTCCGAGCGCGTCGCCGTCGAAGAAGACCTCGTCGGAGATCAGGTCGCCCGGGTCGAAGTCGGCCGCGACGGGGCCCGGCTGGAGGAAGGTCCACAGCCGGACGGTCTGCGGCTCGGACGGAACCGCTGCGAGGCGCGTGCCGTCGACGGAGCCTCCCAGCAGGAGCGCCACCAGCGCCCCGACGACGACGACCGCACCGCCCCGCCGGCGTCGGACGCCGGTCGGGGACGGTGCGGTCGGGGTCATCCCTCCACGCTAGTGGCGGGGCCGCGGGCGATCAGCCGCAGGGGGTGAGCCGCGCGACGTCCTCCGAGAGGGTGGTGGGACCGCCGAGGAGGACGACCCGCTGAGCTCCCGACTTCGCGATGTCGGTCAGGACGGCGCGGGGCACGCAGTTCGTCGGCACGGCGAACAGCGGGCTGTTCGAGTAGCCCGCCGCCGTGGCTCCGGCGAGGGCGTCGGGGAAGTTCTCGCCCGTCGCCAGGAACACGGTCTCGGCCCTCGAGAAGGCTGCCCGGTTCAGCTGCTCCGAGGTGTCGTAGCGGTCGACTCCGCCGATGCGGGTGATCGTCGGCACCGGAAGCGAGTTCTTGATCCCCTCGCTCACCGACAGGGGGCTGCCCGCGATGGTGAGGTTCTGCACCTTGAGCTTCGAGAGGATGCCCTTCGTCACGGCGTCGGCCGTGCTGCCGGTGCCGTTCACGAGGACGACGGGTGCGTCGACGGAGCCGGCCGCGGCGCTCGCGCCGAGCGCGTCGGGGAACTTCTCGCCCGTGGCGAGCCAGGCCCGCGTCGAGCCGCCCGAGAACGCGCTCTGGATTATGAGCCTGGACGTGTCGTAGCGGTCCTTCCCTCCGATGCGGTCCACCGTCGGCGAGTAGGACCTCAGCTGGTTCAGCAGGCCGTCGCCGACGCTCAGTGCGGAGCCGACCACGACGATCCTCGCCGGCTTGAGCCGGCTGAGCTCGTCGCGAACGGGCTGCGACATCGAGTCGCGGTCGACCAGGAGCAGCGGACCCTTCTGCTTGGCCGCGGCCGGGGCGGCGCTCAGCGCGTCGGGGAAGTTCGCGCCGGTCGCGATGTAGACGACGGGGACGTTCGGGCCGAAGACGGCCTTCGAGATCGCGACGGCGGTGCCCTGGCGGTCGGTGCCGGCCAGACGCAAGACGTCGATCCCGGCCGACGTGCTCACGGACGAGCAGCCGAGATCCTTCCGGCCGGGGCCCCGGGAGTCGCCCGTGCCGACCCAGCGGTTCCAGTCGACGGAGTCGGCGGAGACGCAGACCTGGTAGGTGCCGGGTGCCGAGACGGGCGTGGTGGCGCCGAAGCCGTGGGCGCGGCCGGCGACGGAGTACTCGCCCGGGATGTCGCCGCGGTCGCCGTTCGCGGTCTGCGTGCGGACCGTGCGGGTGCCGTCGGGGCCGGTCACCGTGACCGTCGTGGTCAGCGCGGCCTGCTGCGTCGTCGGGTCGACGGCCCAGCCGGACACGCTCAGCGTGCTGCCCGAGATGCGCGGGGCGTCGACGCGTCCCGCGGGGGCGATCCCGGCGTTGGCCAGGGTGCCGTTCGGGTTCCAGTCGCTGAAGAGGTACCAGAAGTTGATGTTGCCGTAGGTCGCGCAGGCCGCGTTGCCGGAGCCGGTGAGCGCGTAGTCGTTGGGCTGGTACGGCGTGTAGTAGTAGAGGTCGGCCGTGGCCTGGTTGCGGATGGTGACCGGCGAGGAGCCGCACGCGGTGCTCGGGTAGTAGGCGACGTTCGGCGTCGTGCCCGGAGCGTAGGTGGTGAAGTTCGAGCCGGAGCCGGGCGGGTTGGCGTAGCGCTTGAACTGGCGCGCCGCGCTGTAGACCTGCGTGAAGAAGCCCGCCGAGCCGGGGTCGCACGCCGCGGTGTCCGGGCAGTTGTAGCCGGTCGCCTTGGCGTAGTCCTCGGGGCTCGGCGTCACGTCGGTGACGAGGCTCCGCTCCTTCTGCACGAGCACGACCAGGGCCAGCGGGTTGATGCCGCAGGCCAGGCCGACGCGCGTGAAGATCGAGGCCGACGACTCGCTGCCGGAGCCCTGGTAGGCGCCGCACATCGCGTCCGCCGCCTTCGACGGCGTCGCCTGCGAGAAGTTCTTGAGGCAGGGGGCGGTGCCGGCGGTGGAGCACCGGCTGCCCTTCTCGTTCAGGAGCGACTGCACCTGACCGGTGCTCAGCGCGTCGCCGTCGAAGAACTGGGCGTCGCTGACGATGAAGCCGGCGCGGAAGCTCTTCGTCTCCTCGGCGCTGTACTGCGTCGACTGGTCCGGGACGCCGAGGTCGGCGCGGTCGAGGGACGCGTCGAGAGCGCCGGTCTCGACCGAGACGGTCGACGGCGCGTCCTCGGCGGCCGAGGCGGAAGTGATCGGGACGAGGGCGGTGCCGAGCCCGACGGCGAGAGCGAGCGCGACCGTGAGCAGGCGCGATGAGCGGTGGTGATTCCCCATGATCGCGAAGTCTACGAGGCGGTCGCAGGGCGTCCTGGCCCTCGTTCGGTGGTCGTGGCGCGTCGATCGATCGATGTCGGAAGTGCGTGGTGTCATCGGCGGCATGGATCTCTCCTTCGCCCTCGGCCTGGTGGTCGGCGCGCTCCTCGCGGGAGTCGTGGCCGTCCTCCTCGCCCGCTCCCGCACGCCCGACGCCGCCCTCGCCCTCGACCTCGCGACAGCCCGCGCCCGCGCTGAGGGCCTGGAGGAGCGGCACGAGGCCGTCGTCGAGCAGCACCGCGAGCACCTCGGCTCCGCCCGCGATCAGATCCGCGAGCTCCAGGAGCAGCTGCGCGTCGTCGCCGAGCGCGAGCGGCACGACGCGCGCATCCTGCAGACCCTCTCCCCCGTCGCCGAGAGCCTGCGCGGCATGCAGGAGGCGGTCGGCCGGCTCGAACGCGAGCGCGCCGCCCAGTTCGGGGCGATCACCGAGCAGCTCGAGGGGCAGCGGGCGGCGGGCGAGCAGCTGCGCTCGACGACCGAGACCCTCGCGTCCGCGCTCCGCTCCACCACGAGCCGCGGCGCCTGGGGCGAGACGCAGCTGCGGAACGTCGTCGAGGCCGCCGGGCTCACCCAGCGGGTCGACTTCGACGTGCAGTTCGGCCTCGAGGGCGAGGCGGGCCGCGGCCGCGCCGACATGGTGGTCCGCCTGCCCGGCGGCAAGGCGATCGCGGTGGACGCCAAAGTGCCGTTCGACGCGTACCTGGAGGCGAGCGCGATCCCCGCGGGCGCCGGCGGAGAGGAGGAGGCGCGGCGTGCGGGGCTCCTGCGCGCGCACGTCCGCGCCCTCCGCGGCCACGTGGACGCGCTGGCCGCCCGCTCCTACTGGACCGGCCTCCCGGCGAGCCCCGAGTTCGTCATCGCGTTCGTGCCGAGCGAGCCGCTGCTCGCGAGCGCGCTCGACGCCGACCCGAGCCTGCTCGAGTACGCGTTCCGCAAGCGCGTCGCCCTCGCCTCGCCGGTGACCCTGTGGTCGGTGCTGAAGACCGTCGCCTACACCTGGCAGCAGGACGTGCTCACCGACGACGCCAAGCGCCTGCTCGACCTCGGCAAGACGCTCTACGCCCGTCTCGGCACCCTCGCCGACCACGCCGAGGGCCTGCGCCGCTCGCTCGAGAAGACGGTCGACTCCTACAACGCCTTCGCCGGCTCGCTCGAGAGCCGCGTGCTGGTCACCGCGCGCCAGTTCGACTCCCTCGACGAGTCGCGCGTCATCGCCCCGGTCGGAGGAGTCGCCTCCTCGCCGCGCCGCCTCACCGCCGTCGAGCTGCTCGCCGCGGACGACGAGTCCGAGCGGAGCGCGTAGGGTCCCGGGTCCCCGCTGAGCGAGCACCGGGCGTGCAGGCCGGGCGCGAGCGGCGCCGTCCATCCGGCTCGACACCCGGACGACCGCAGCTCGCGACGGCGCTCCACCTCCGCGGCTCGGAGGAGGAGCGCCCGCGAGGCGTCTCGAGACCCGCCGCGGCCCCGCCCGCTCGCCTCGGTGACCGAGGCCGGTGTCCTTCCGCGTCCTGCACGCCGAGACGCCGCCGCACTCGACGAGTGCGCCGTCAGCGGAGCGGCGCCTCGGCAGCAGTGCGGCGTCTCTGAGAGAGCGTGACGGCCTAGACCCACTTCTCCGCGAGGTGCTGGGCGGTCACGCGGCGGATGGTGCCCGAGCGGGAGCGCAGCACGATGGACTCCGTCGTGATGACGTGGCCCTCCTTGCGCACGCCCTTCACGAGCCCGCCGTTCGTCACTCCGGTCGCGACGAAGTAGGTGTTGTCGCTGCGGACGAGGTCGTTGGCGTGGAGGACGCGATCGAGGTCGTGGCCGGCGTCGATGGCGCGCTGGCGCTCGTCGTCGTCCTTCGGGCGGAGGATGCCCTGGATCACTCCGCCGAGCGCGCGGATGGCGCAGGCCGTGATGATGCCCTCGGGCGTGCCTCCGGTGCCGACGCACATGTCGAGTCGGGAGTCGTGGCGAGCAGCGTTGATGCCGCCCGCGACGTCGCCGTCGAGCAGGAGGCGCGTGCCGGCTCCGGCCGCGCGGATGTCCTCGATCAGCTGAGCGTGGCGCGGGCGGTCCAGCACCGCGATGCGCATCTCCTCGACGGGCTTGCGCTTGGCGCGGGCCAGGGCGCGGATGTTCTCGCCGATCGGGCGCTGGATGTCGATGATCCCGACGCCCTCGGGCCCGGTGACGATCTTCTCCATGTAGAACACGGCGGAGGGGTCGAACATCGCGCCGCGGTCGGCGACGGCGATCATCGAGAGCGCGTTCTGGCGCCCGGCCGCGGTCAGCGAGGTGCCGTCGATCGGGTCGACGGCGATGTCGGCGGCGGGCCCCGAGCCGTTGCCGACGTGCTCGCCGTTGAAGAGCATGGGCGCGTTGTCCTTCTCGCCCTCGCCGATCACGACGACTCCGTCGAAGTTCACGGTCCCGAGGAAGGTGCGCATGGCATCGACCGCTGCGCCGTCGGCGGCGTTCTTGTCGCCCTTGCCGATGAAGGGCACGGCGCGGATCGCGGCGGCCTCGGTGGCGCGGACGAGCTCCATGCCGAGGTTGCGGTCGGGGTGGAGGTAGAGCGAGTCGTTGTCGATCACAGAGCGGAGTCCTTCGTCGTCGAGTTCGTGCACGTCGTCGCAGGACCCGCGGAGCGGATCCCCATCCCTGCCCGAAGCCTAGTCCAGGGCCCTCCACGGGCGGAGGGACCGCGGAGGGGCGCCTCGCTAGACTCGTCCGCGACGCGGGCCTCGCCCGACCCCCCTTCGTTCATCCGTCAAAGGAGATGCCATGCCCGTCGCTACCCCGGACCAGTACGCAGAGATGCTCGACAAGGCGAAGGCGGGCGGCTTCGCCTACCCGGCGTTCAACGTCTCGTCGTCGCAGACGATCAACGCGGTCCTCCAGGGCCTCACCGAGGCGGGCTCGGACGGCATCATCCAGGTCACCACCGGAGGCGCGGACTACTTCGCCGGCCACACCGTGAAGAACCGCGCGGCCGGCGCGATCGCCTTCGCGAGGTTCGCGACCGAGGTCGCCAAGAACTACCCGGTCACGGTCGCGCTCCACACCGACCACTGCCCGCAGAACGCGCTCGAGGGCTTCGTCTACCCGCTGATCGCCGCCTCCGAGGAGGAGGTCAAGGCCGGTCGCGAGCCGCTGTTCCAGTCGCACATGTGGGACGGCTCCGCGATCCCGCTCGACGAGAACCTCGCCATCGCGAAGGAGATCCTCCCGCGCGTCAAGAACATCAACGCCATCCTCGAGGTCGAGATCGGCGTCGTCGGCGGCGAGGAGGACGGCGTCTCGCACGACATCAACGAGCACCTCTACACCACGCTCGACGACGCGATCGCGACCGTCGAGGCCCTCGGCTTCGGCGAGCAGGGCCGCTACATGGCCGCCTTGACCTTCGGCAACGTCCACGGCGTCTACAAGCCGGGCAACGTCCGCCTGCGCCCGGAGCTGCTCCGCGAGATCCAGGACGGCCTGCAGGCGAAGTACGGCACCGGCGCGCTCCCCCTCGACCTCGTCTTCCACGGCGGCTCGGGCTCGACCGACGAGGAGATCGCCGAGGCGGTCCGCAACGGCGTCGTCAAGATGAACATCGACACCGACACGCAGTACGCGTTCAGCCGCTCCGTCGCGGACACCGTGCTGAAGAACTACGACGGCTTCCTCAAGGTCGACGGCGAGGTCGGCAACAAGAAGGTCTACGACCCGCGCTCGTGGGGCAAGATCGCCGAGACCGCGATGGCCGCGCGCGTCGCCGAGGCGACCCGTCAGCTCGGCTCGGCCGGGAACTCCGGGAAGTAGGGCACCGCTCCGTGACGAACGCACACGATCAGCCGGGCGACAGGCGTCCGGAGCCGCAGTACGGCGAGTACGCGCCGCCCGGCTGGTCGTGGCAGCCGCCGGAGGACGCCGTGGTCGTCCCCGACCCGCGGGGGTCGGAGACCGATCCGAGGCCCGCGACCGCTCCGGCCGCGAAGCCGGTCGCGCATCCCGTCGACCGCCTGCTCACGATCGTGCTGCTCGCGCTCGGCGTGTTCTTCGCCGTGCCGACGCTGCTCGATCCCTCGAGCTTCGCGACGACCCTCCAGGAGCTCTACCGCTCCCAGGGCATCGGCACCTACGCGTCGCCGGAGCTCGCACGGATCCTCGGCGTCGTGGTGGCGCTCGCGCAGTCGCTGATCGTCGCCTTCGCGGTGTGGATCTCGATCCGGCGGCTCCGCGCCGGCAAGCGCGCCGTGCTCGTTCCGATCCTCGGGATCGCGGCGACCGTGCTGCTCTCCCTGATCGTCGCGGCGATCGCCATCCTGGGCGACCCGACGTTCGCGGAGTACGTCACGCGCATGTCGGGCTCGCAGGGCGGCGCCGGCACCGACGTCTAGCGTCGATCCCCGTTCCACCGCACACGGAAGAGGCCGCCGCTCCCGAGGGAGGGCGGCCTCTTCCGTGTCCGGGCCGGAACGCTCTAGGCGCCCGCTCCCGCGCTGATGCGTCCACCGACGCCGCGGGCGTCGCGCTTGCCGGCGACGTCCTTGCGCAGCTCCTTGGGGAGCGAGAACATCAGGTCCTCCTCCGCCGTCTTGACCTCCTCGACATCGCCGTACCCGGCGGCGGCGAGGTCGTCGAGGACCTCCTGGACGAGCACCTCGGGCACCGAGGCGCCGCTGGTGACGCCGACGGTGCGGATGCCCTCGAGCCACTCCTGCTTGATCTCGCTCGCGTAGTCGACCCGGTAGGCGGCCTTCGCGCCGTACTCGAGGGCGACCTCGACGAGGCGCACGGAGTTGGAGGAGTTCGCGGAGCCGACGACGATGACCAGCTCGGCGCCCGCGGCGACCTTCTTGATCGCGACCTGGCGGTTCTGCGTGGCGTAGCAGATGTCGTCGCTCGGCGGGTCCTGCAGGTTGGGGAAGCGCTCGCGGAGACGGCGCACCGTCTCCATCGTCTCGTCGACCGAGAGCGTCGTCTGCGAGAGCCAGACGACCTTGTCCGGGTCCTTCACGACGATGTTCGGCACGTCGTCGGGGCTGCCGACGAGGGTGACGTGATCGGGAGCCTCGCCCGCGGTGCCCTCGACCTCTTCGTGGCCCTCGTGGCCGATGAGGAGGATCTCGAAGTCGTCGCGCGCGAAGCGGACGGCCTCGCGGTGCACCTTCGTCACCAGGGGGCAGGTCGCGTCGATCGCCTGGAGACCGCGAGCGGCCGCGCCCTGGACGACGGCCGGTGAGACGCCGTGCGCGCTGAAGACGATGTGCGATCCCTCGGGCACCTCGTCGACCTCGTCGACGAAGATGGCGCCCTGGCTCTCGAGCGTGGAGACGACGTGCACGTTGTGCACGATCTGCTTGCGCACGTAGACCGGGGCACCGTAGTGCTCGATGGCCTTCTCGACGGCGACGACCGCGCGGTCGACTCCGGCGCAGTAGCCGCGGGGCGCGGCGAGGAGGACGCGCTTGCGGCCCTCGACGGGGACGTCGCGCAGACGCCCTGTGGCGCGGGGCATGCGCGGCATGGGCAGGCTGATCGGGACTTGGCTCACCCCCTGATTCTACGTGGTGCATCCTGTGCCCGGGCCGTCCCGGTGTCGGACCCGTCCCGTACCGTTGTCGTCGCGGGAGGGCACTCCCGCTCCCCCCGTCCCTCCGAGCAGAGGCAGCGATGACCGACGCCCCACCCACCGCCGACGCACCCTGGCCGGTCGGCCTGCTCGCCAGCAAGATCAAGGGCTGGATCGAGCGCCTCGGCACCGCGTGGGTCGAGGGCGAGATCACCCAGTGGGGCGCGTCCGGCGGCAACGTCTACGGGAAGCTGAAGGACCTGTCCGGAGACGCGACGGTCGGCTTCACCGTCTGGTCGTCGGTGCGGAGCCGCCTCCCGGCCGACCTCAAGCAGGGCGATCGGGTCATCGCGCTGGTGAAGCCCAACTATTGGGTCAAGGGCGGCACGCTCTCGATGCAGGTCTTCGAGATGCGCCACGTCGGCCTGGGCGATCTGCTGGAGAAGCTCGAGCGGCTCCGCCGGCAGCTCGCGTCGGAGGGGCTGTTCGACGCCTCCCGCAAGAAGCCGCTGCCGTTCCTCCCGCACGGCGTGGGCCTCATCACCGGCAAGGACTCGGACGCCGAGAAGGACGTGCTGCGGAACGCGCAGCTGCGCTGGCCGGCGGTGCGCTTCCGGGTGGTCCACTCGGCCGTGCAGGGCGACCGGACGGTCCCGGAGGTGCTCTCGGCCCTGCGGACCCTCGAGGCCGACGACAGCATCGACGTGATCGTGATCGCCCGCGGAGGCGGCGACTTCCAGAACCTGCTCGGCTTCAGCGACGAGGCGCTCGTGCGCGCCGTCGCCGCCTGCTCCACTCCGGTCGTCAGCGCGATCGGCCACGAGGCCGACCGCCCGCTGCTCGACGACGTCGCCGACCTGCGCGCCTCCACTCCCACCGACGCCGCGAAGAGGGTCGTGCCCGACGTCTCCGACGAGCTGCTGCGCGTGCAGCAGGCCCGGCTGCGGATGACCGGCCGCGTGAGCGGGCTCGTCTCGCACGAGATCGACCGGCTCTCGCAGCTGCGCTCGCGGCCGGTGCTCGCCCAGCCGCACGTGCTGGTCGACCGGCACGCCGAGGAGCTGACCCGCTGGGTCGCGCGCGGCGCCGAGCTGGTGGACCGCCGCCTCGAGCGCGCGCACCTCGAGGTCGAGCGCCTGCACGGCCACCTGCGCGCCCTCTCCCCCCAGCACACCCTCGACCGCGGCTACGCGATCGTCCAGAACGCGGCCGGGCACGTCGTCCGGGCGCCCGGTGACGCGCCGGCCGGCGGCGCACTCGTCCTCACGCTCGCGGAGGGGGCCGTCGGCGCCCGCTCCGAGGGGCCCACCGGCGATCCCGCCGGCCGGTCCTGAGCCCGCCGCGCCACCCGTCCCCCCTCAGCCCCGATCGATAGGATCAGACCCATGCCCGACTCCCCCGACGCCCCGGCGACCGACTCCGACGTCTCGGGATTCTCCTACGAGCAGGCGCGCGACGAGCTCGTCCGCGTCGTGTCCGAGCTCGAGCAGGGCAGCTCCACCCTCGAGCGCTCGCTCGCCCTGTGGGAGCGCGGCGAGGCCCTCGCCGCCCGCTGCGAGGAGTGGCTGATCGGAGCACGCGCCCGGCTGGACGCGGCCCGCTCCGGAGGGGCGGCCGCCGGATGAGCCGCGCGAAGCCCGCGCGGGTCGTCGCCGAGCTCGGGCGCCCGGAGACAGCGGCCGAGACGGCCGCACGCAAGGCCGAGAACTCCCGGCTCTACCGTCAGCGCAAGACGGTCAACAACCTCGTCTTCTCACTGCTCGCGACCGTCGGCGCGGTAGCGCTCATCGTCCTGCTCGTCCCCCGCGGCGATACCGTGGAGCTCTCCTCCGTCGACGTCCCCCGCGTCGCCGCGCAGGTCCAGCTGGGCGAGGAGCAGACGCTCGCCGTGCCCTCCCTGCCCGAGGGCTGGAAGGCCAACGCGGCCGAGCTCCGCCGCGAGAACGGCACCGACTACTGGTACGTCGGCCTGATCACCCCGAAGGCGGGCTACATCGGCCTGAGCCAGGGGCTCGACGCGGACGCGGCCTGGGTCGCGACGCAGCTCGACCGCCGGGCGGCGACCGGCGTCGAGACGATCGACGGCCGCGACTGGACCGTCTACGACCACCGCGACTCCGGCGACGACACCGGCAACACGCCCTACGCACTCGAGACGACGGAGGGCTCCAGCACCTACCTCGTCTACGGCACGGCCCCGACGGACGAGATCCGCCTGGTCGTCGACGCCATCACCCCGCAGATCGGCCAGGAGGAGTCCCGATGAGCCTCGGAACCAGCAGCACCGTCCCCCGCGAGTCCCGCCCGCCGGCGTGGGTCTGGAAGGAGATGCTCCGCGGCAACCAGCGCTTCGTCGCCGGCGAGCCCCGCCACCCCCGCCAGGACGTCGAGCGCCGCGCCGAGCTCGCCGCCGCTCAGGCCCCGCTCGCCGCGCTCTTCGGCTGCAGCGACTCCCGCCTCGCGGCCGAGATCATCTTCGACCTGGGGCTCGGCGACCTCTTCGTCGTCCGCAACGCCGGCCAGGTGATCGCCGACTCCATCATCGGCTCGCTGGAGTACGGCGTCGCCGTTCTCGGCGTGAAGGTGCTGCTCGTGCTCGGCCACGACGAGTGCGGAGCGGTCCGGGCGGCGATCCAGTCGCAGGCGCCCGGCGCCGAGCGGCTCCCCCCGCACATCGAGCACCTGATCGAGCCGATCATCCCCGCGGTGCGCCGCCTCGTGGGCGCCCAGCCGGACGGCCGCGTGCTCGTCGACCCGTCGGCGACCGACGCGCTGGCCGTCGGCCGCGAGCACCTGCGCGACACGGTCGCCGAGCTGCTCCAGCGCTCCCCGCTGATCGCCGACGCTGTCGCGACCGGGCGGCTCGCCCTCGTCGGCGCCAACTACCGGCTCTCGGACGGCACCGTGATGTCCGATGTCGTGCTCGGCATCGATCCGCCCGAGCTCAGCCCCTACGTCTCCGAGCTGGAGCGCGACTCCGGCTCGGCCTCCTCCGCCGCCGCTCCGAGCGCGGTGGGATCGGATCCCGCGTGAGCGGCTCCGGACAGCACAGCACCAACCGATCAGACAAGGACGAACACAGCGTGGTGGATCACTCCCCGACCGACGACTCCGGCGACTTCCGCATCGAGCACGACACGATGGGCGAGGTGCGGGTCCCCCGCGACGCCCTCTACGCCGCGCAGACCCAGCGGGCGGTCGAGAACTTCCCGATCTCCGGTGCGGGCCTCGAGCCTGCCCAGATCGCGGCCCTCGCCCGCATCAAGAAGGCGGCGGCGCTGGCCAACGCCGAGCTGGGCGTGCTCGACGCCGACATCGCCATGGCGATCGCCGACGCGGCCGACCTCGTCGTCGGGGGCGGCTACGACGCGCACTTCCCGATCGACGTCTACCAGACCGGCTCGGGCACGTCCTCGAACATGAACATGAACGAGGTGCTGGGCTCGCTGGCGACCACGGCCCTCGGACGCACCGTGCACCCGAACGACCACGTCAACGCCTCGCAGTCCTCCAACGACGTGTTCCCCACCTCGGTCCACGTCGCCGTCACCGGCGCGCTCATCGAGTCGCTGATCCCCTCGCTCGAGCAGCTCGCCGAGTCGCTCGAGGTCAAGGCGGAGCAGTGGGCCGAGGTCGTCAAGGCCGGCCGCACCCACCTGATGGACGCCACCCCCGTCACGCTCGGCCAGGAGTTCGGCGGCTACGCCGCGCAGATCCGCCTCGGCATCGAGCGCGTGCAGTCGGCGCTCCCCCGCGTCGCCGAGGTCCCGCTCGGCGGCACCGCGGTCGGCACCGGGATCAACACCCCCGCCGGCTTCCCGCAGAAGGTCATCGCGCGCCTCGCGGAGGAGACGGGCCTTCCCGTCACCGAGGCCCGCAACCACTTCGAGGCCCAGGGCGCGCGGGACTCGCTGGTCGAGGCCTCCGGAGCGCTGCGCGTGCTCGCGGTGAGCCTGACCAAGATCAACAACGACCTCCGCTGGATGGGCTCCGGCCCCAACACCGGCCTCGGAGAGCTGCGCATCCCCGACCTCCAGCCCGGATCCTCGATCATGCCCGGCAAGGTGAACCCGGTGATCCCGGAGGCCGTCCTCATGGTCTGCGCGCGCGTGATCGGCAACGACGCCACGATCGCCTGGGCAGGCGCCTCGGGTGCCTTCGAGCTCAACGTCGCGATCCCCGTCATGGGGACGGCGCTGCTGGAGTCGATCCGCCTGCTCGCGAACTCCGCCGTGCTGCTCGCCGACAAGACCGTCGACGGCCTCGAGGCCGACGTCGAGCACGCCCGCGCCCTCGCCGAGTCCTCCCCCTCGATCGTCACCCCGCTCAACAAGGTGATCGGCTACGAGGCCGCCGCCAAGGTCGCGAAGAACTCGGTCGCCAAGGGGATCACCGTCCGCGAGTCGGTCGTGGACCTCGGCTTCGTCGAGCGCGGCGAGGTGACGGAGGAGCAGCTCGACAGCGCCCTCGACGTCATGTCGATGACCCACCCCGGCTGAGCCCGGCCCTCCGACGGCCCGTCCCTGCGCTCGGCGCGGAGGCGGGCCGTCAGAGCACCAGCCAGAATCCCGTGAGCAGGAACGGTCCGAACGCGACCCGTCCGCGGACGCGCAGCACGAGCACCCACAGCCCTGCCACCGCGAAGCCGACAGCGGGCGCGGCGACGACCTGCTCGGGTCCGAGAGCCGCGAGCGGCGGTGCGAGGGCCGCCTGGAGCTTCACGTCGCCGAGACCCAGCCCGCCCGCCGCATGCAGCACGCCCAGGCACAGCACCGTCGCGAGGACGGCGACAAGCGTCCCCGCCGTGGGCGCGAGGACGGCTCCGACCACCAGCAGCGGGAGCGTGACCGCGTTCGGGAGCCGGTGCCCGCGCACGTCCGCCAGCACCAGCGGCACGCTCGCGAGCGCCACCGGGACGAGGCCGGGCGCCCGACCGAGGTGCGGGGCACCGATCAGGAGGAGCACGAGGGAGCCGAGGAGCAGGGCGGCCCGGTCGAGCAGTGATCCGCGGAGCATCCGCCGAGACTAGGGGGCGACGCCCGCGGGGCGTCGGAGTTCTCCACAGGGCGGCCCGCCGGCGTGCTCGGGCGGCGGCGGGTCCCAGCCCGGCCTCAGTCGCGCGGTGGCAGCGGTCCCAGCAGGAGCGACGCCCAGGCGCCGTGCGCCGACGCGTCGTCGGAGGGGTGGAACTGCCCGGCGAGCACGTCGCGGTAGAGGCGACCGAGCTCCGACCGGCGCTGGTACGCCGAGCCGCCCGCGATCCGGACGGCGCTCTCGACCACGCGGAGCGCTCCCTCCGTGGTGCGGATCTTCACCCCGACCAGCGAGGGGAACCAGCGCGCGCCGCGGTCGACGAGCGCGTCCACGTCGGCCGCCGCCGAGCGCAGGGGCGCCTCGAGCCCGTCGAGCAGCATCCCGGTCTCAGCCACCCGGTGCCGCACCTCGGGGTCCTCCGCCAGTGGCCGCCCTCCCGCCCGGAGGGAGGCCCGTCGGCGGACGGAGGCGACGGCGAGCTCGAGCGCGCGTTGCGCGACACCGAGGTAGACCGAGGAGATCAGCAGCTCGAAGGCCGCGAAGACGGCGAAGACGAAGGGGTCGGCGGTCGGTCCGACGGGCAGCGAGCGGATCATCCGCTCGGCCGGGACGACGACGCCGTCGAGCACCGTCGTGCGGCTCTGGGTCGCCCGCATGCCGAGCGTGTCCCAGTCGTCGCGGACCTCGAGCCCGGCAACCGGCGAGTCCGGGCGCTCACGGTGCACGAAGCCGTGCACGAGCCGCGGCTCCGACCCGCTGTCGTCGCGGCCGAACACGCCGAGCCGCGTCCAAGCGGGCGCGAGGGAGGTGAAGACCTTCGTGCCGGTGAAGCGGTAGCCGCCGTCCCCGAGCGGCTCCGCCCGCGTCAGCGAATCCGAGAGCACCAGGTCGTTGCCCGCCTCGCTGTTGCCGAAGGCGAAGACGTGACCCGTCGCGGCGTCGACGAGAACCGAGCGGAGGGAGTCGTCGCCCCGCTCGAGCAGGAGTCGCGCGATCCCGGTCCAGACCAGGTGCATGTTGACGGCGAGCGCGGTCGCGGGCGCGGCCGTCGCGAGGCGCGTCTGCTCGGCGGCCGCCTGCTCCAGGCCGAGGCCG
The DNA here is from genome assembly GCF_002930885.1 of Rathayibacter sp. AY1F2. Taxonomy (NCBI): domain Bacteria; kingdom Bacillati; phylum Actinomycetota; class Actinomycetes; order Micrococcales; family Microbacteriaceae; genus Rathayibacter; species Rathayibacter sp. AY1F2. Next base: position 250,277 of record NZ_PSVG01000001.1, read on the forward strand.
GCACCGCCGAGCTCCTCGGGGACGAGCAGCGCCAGGTACCCGATCGAGCGCAGCTCCTCCAGGTCGTCCGCGCAGAACGCGTTGCGCTCGTCGTAGTCGGCCGCGCGGGTGCGGAAGCGCTCGAGGAGCGCGTCGTCGAGGATGCTCACCCGTCCACGCTACGCCCCGGTGCCCTGCAGGGACGCACCCGGCCCGGGGATCCTCGGATCCCACGGGCCGGACGCACGGCGAGCCCGTCAGGCGAGCTCGTTCGATTCCAGCATCTCGGTGACCAGAGCGGCGATCGCCGAGCGCTCGGAGCGGGTCAGCGTGACGTGCGCGAACAGCGGGTGGCCCTTCAGCGTCTCGATCACGGAGGCGACCCCGTCGTGCCGGCCGACCCGGAGGTTGTCGCGCTGCGCCACGTCGTGGGTCAGCACCACCCGGGAGTTCTGCCCGACGCGCGAGAGCACCGTGAGCAGGACGTTCCGCTCCAGCGACTGCGCCTCGTCGACGATCACGAACGCGTCGTGCAGCGAGCGCCCGCGGATGTGCGTGAGCGGCAGCACCTCGAGCATCCCGCGCTCGATCACCTCGTCGAGCACGTTCTGCGACACCAGCGCCCCGAGCGTGTCGAAGACCGCCTGCGCCCAGGGGTTCATCTTCTCGGCCGCGTCGCCGGGCAGGAAGCCGAGGTCCTGGCCGCCCACCGCGTAGAGCGGCCGGAAGACCATGATCTTCTTGTGCTGGCGCTTCTCCAGCACCGCCTCCAGGCCCGCGCAGAGCGCCAGCGCCGACTTGCCGGTGCCGGCCCGGCCGCCGAGCGAGACGATGCCGACCTCCGGGTCGAGCAGCAGGTCGATCGCGAGCCGTTGCTCCGCCGACCGCCCGTGCAGGCCGAACACGTCCTTGTCGCCGCGGACCAGCGTGATCTGCCGCTTGCCGGTGACCCTCGCGAGAGCGGAGCCGCGGTCGGAGTGGACGACGAGTCCGGTGTTGACCGGGATGTCGGCCACGACGTCCGTGAAGAGCCGCTCGCGGTCGTAGAGCTCGCTCATCGCGTCGCCGCCGAGCGTCACGTCGTCCATGCCGGTCCAGCCGGACTCGGGGGCCTGCTCGGCCAGGTACTCCTCGGCCGCGAGGCCGATGGAGGCGGCCTTCACGCGCATCGGCATGTCCTTGGACACGACGGTGACCGCGGCGCCCTCGCTCTGCAGGTTGAGCGCGACGGCGAGGATCCTCGCGTCGTTGTCGCCCATCTGGAGCCCGCTCGGCAGCACCGACATGTTCGAGTGGTTGAGCTCGACGCGGAGCGTGCCGCCGCGGCCGACGGCGATGGGGAAGTCGAGGCGCTCGTGCTGCACGCGCAGCTCGTCGAGGCGGCGCAGGGCCTGCCGGGCGAAGTAGCCGATCTCGGGATCGTTGCGCTTCCCCTCGAGCTCGCTGATGACGACGATCGGCAGCACGACGGCGTGCTCCGCGAACCGGAACATCGAGGACGGATCCGACAGCAGCACCGAGGTGTCCAGGACGTAGGTGCGGAGGAGCTGATCGGCCGTATCCGAGGAGCCGTGCTGGACACGGCGGTGGACGCCGCCCTGCGTCCCGGTCTGCGGATCCATGCCCTGGGGAACTGTCACGACGACTCTCCACACTCCGGGGGCCGGAGCCCCCGGCTCATGTCCTCGAGCCGGTCTCATCGGTGCGTGTCGTGCACCGCGCAGTGTCCCTTCGGCGTCTGCGCGATGTCGAGCCGTACTTCTGTGGCCGTCTCGACCAGGCGCTGTACCTGATGACTCGAACCTAACCCGGCGAATGACATCCGTGTGCTTCTCACCGCTACGAATGTGTAACCAGTGTGTGAACGCGCGGAATCCGGCCTAGTAGTCGATGCTCGTGGCCGACGAGATCAGGGCGGCGCGGAGCAGCGCGAGGGTCGCGTCGGTGGTGCCGGCGTGCGCGCTGAAGCGGACGGTGCTCGGACGCAGGCGCGCGGTGACGCCGTGCGCGGCGAGGGAGGCCGCCAGCGGGGCCAGTTCCTCCGGCTCCGGCTCGACGACCACGATGCCGGCGCGCTCGTGCTCGCCGCGGGAGCCCACGACCGCCAGTCCGAACTCGTCCGCGAGGTCGACGATCGCGCTGACCCGCTCCGCCACGAGCGCGGCGATCGTCGACTGCCCGACCGCGGCGACCTCCTCCAGCGCCGACGCGAGCCGGGCCTGGGCGATCGGGTCCGGGTTGCTGATGCTGAAGGCGCGGGCGTCGCCGCGCGGCGGAGCCACCTCGTCCCACGGCTCCGCCTGCTCCGATCCCGTCCAGCCGGAGAGCACCGGGGTCAGCCGCGACAGCGCCCGCTCGCTGAGCGCGAGGAAGCCCGTCCCCCAGCCGGCGCGGAGCCACTTCTGGCCGCCGGTGACGACCACGTCCGCCAGCTCGTAGGGCGCGTCGACGACGCCGAAGCCCTGGATCGCGTCGAGGACGAGCATCCGGTCGCCGATCACGTCCCGGATCGCCGCGACGTCCGCGAGGTAGCCCGTCCGGGAGTCGACCAGGCTCACCGCGACGGTCGTCACGTCGTCCGTGAGCTGCTCGCGGACCGCCTCCGGCGTCACCCGTCCCTGCTCGGTCCGCAGCCAGCGGGGCTCCACCGAGCCGAGAGCCTGCGCCGAGCGCACCGCCGCGAACGGCAGGCTCGGGAACTCCGCGGCCGACAGCAGCACCGCGCCCGAGGCGCCGAACAGCGCGTGCAGGAGGCCGGTCGAGGTGTTGGGCTGAAAGACCACTCTGTCGGCGGGGACGCGCACGAGCGCCGCCGCCGCCTCCCGGACGCGCTCGTCCTGCCGGAACAGCTCGTCGAGGGTGCCGCTGCGCGCGCGCACCAGCAGCTCGACGGCCGCCTCCTGCTCGGCGGCGACGGTCGCCGAGAGCGGGCCCACCCGGCCGAAGTCGAGGTACCCGGTCTCCTCGCCGAAGCCGGCGAGGTAGTCCTCGGTCGTGGTGGAGGTGGCCTCGTTCGAGCTCATGCCGGCCCTTCCGGTCGGTGGTGCGGCAGGAGCCGCGAGGTCAGCTGCCGAAGCGGCGGTGCCGTCCGGCGTAGTCGCGGAGCGCGCGGAGGAAGTCGACCTCGCGGATGTCGGGGCCGAGCGCCTCCATGAAGTAGAACTCGCTGTGCGCGCTCTGCCAGAGCATGAAGTCGGAGAGGCGCTGCTCCCCCGAGGTGCGGATGACCAGATCGGGGTCGGGCTGCCCGCTGGTGTACAGGTGCTCGCCGATGAGCTCCGGGGTCAGCAGGCCCGCGACGTCCTCGATGGAGGAGCCGCGCTTGCCGTGCTCCTCCAGGATGCTCCGCACGGCCTGGGCGATCTCGTGCCGCCCGCCGTAGCCGACCGCGAGGTTGACGTGCAGGCCCGTGTGGGAGGCGGTGCGCGCCTCCGCCGTGTCGAGCGCGGCCACGAGCGAGGGCGGGAGGCCCTCGTCGGAGCCGACGTGCTGCACGCGCCAGTCGGGCTGCTGCGAGACCTCCTCGGCGAGGTCGGCGATGATCGCGATCAGCTCGGTCAGCTCGCTGCTGTCGCGGCCGACGAGGTTGTCCTGCGAGAGCAGGTAGAGGGTGACGTGGCGCACGCCGAGCTCGTCGCACCACTGCAGGAACTCGTGCACCTTGGCGGCGCCGGCCCGGTGGCCGTGCGCGGCGGTCTCGAGGGCCCGCTGCCGCGCCCAGCGCCGGTTGCCGTCGATGATCATCGCGACGTGGTTCGGCAGGGAGTCGGGGGGAAGGCTCGAGCGGAGGCGCTTCTTGTAGACGCCGTAGAGGAGGTCCCTTCCCACAGGCAGTCTCGGCTTCGGCACAGTGACACGGTAGTCGACCCGGGGCGCTCCTCGAAGCCCGGCGGCGCTCGGCGTCGGCCCGGGACGGCGTCGTAGTCTGTCCGGCATGAGCCAGCGGCCGACGCCTCCCCCGTCCGATCCCCGCGCCCGCACTGTCCGCGGCAGAGACGCCGTCGGAGCGGACGGCCCGGACCTGCCCGCCCTCCCCCTCGTCGAGGACGCGATCGAGCACGACTCCTCGGCGGAGGCCCGGCCCACCTGGCGCGGCTGGATCCACGCCGGCCTCTTCCCGCTCGCGATCGTCGCCGGAGTGGTGCTGATCGTGGTCGCGGAGGGGACCGCGGCGAAGTGGGCGGCCGCGGTGTTCGCGACCACGTCGCTCCTGCTCTTCGGGAACTCCGCTCTGTACCACCGCTTCGACTGGAAGCCGCGGACGAAGATGATCCTCAAGCGGATCGACCACGCCAACATCTTCCTGCTGATCGCCGGCACCTACACGCCGCTGGCCGTGCTCGCCCTGCCGCCCGCGCAGGGCACGCTCCTGCTGGTCCTGGTCTGGGCGGGGGCGCTGCTCGGGATCGGCTTCCGCGTCTTCTGGATCGGGGCGCCGCGCTGGCTCTACGTGCCGCTCTACCTGCTGCTGGGCTGGGCGGCCGTGATGTACCTCGGTCCGCTCTTCGAGGCCAGCGCGACGATGATGGTGCTCGTCCTCGCCGGCGGGCTCTGCTACTCCGCGGGCGCCGTGATCTACGGGATCAAGAAGCCCAACCCGGTCCCGGGCGTCTTCGGCTTCCACGAGATCTTCCACGCGCTCACGGCCGTGGCGTTCCTCTGCCACTGGACGGCAGCGCTGATCGTCTCGCTCCACCCCGCCTACAACGCCTAGCAGGGCCCGGGCCCACCGGTGCAGCCCGGGCTCAGCCCTCGTTGCGCTCCGCCTCCTCGGCGTCGAGCCGCTCCTTCACCTGGGCGGTGTAGGTGGTGCGCCGCACGCGCCGGACCATGTCGAGCGCGAGGAGGACGGCGGCCAGAGCGATCACGAGCATCGTGATGAAGCCGAAGAGGCCCGGCGTGACCGTGTCCTCGTTGAACTCGGGACCCGGGGTCGGCACCGTCGTGGAGGCGAGGACGACGGCGCGCTGGGCGCCCTCGAGCAGCCCGGCGATCACGCGCGCACCTCGTCGGCGACGACGACGCCGGAGCCGTCGGGCTCCGGGGACACCGGGGCGTCCCCCGAGGGCTCGGGGTCGGGAGCGATCGGCGGGACGACCGCGGTCGGGCCCGGGGCGAGCTCGGCCAGGTCGAGACCGGCGAAGAGATCCGTCTCGGGCGTCGGCGCGTCGACCCGGCTCTCGACGAGCTGGAAGTCGTCGGTCGGCCAGGCGGCGTCGATCGCCTCGTGCGGGAGGAAGAAGAAGGCGTTGTCCGGAGCGACCTGGCTGGCGTGGGCCAGCAGGGCCGCATCGCGCCGATCGTGGAAGCCGGAGATCACGACCCGCGTGGTCGCGAGGTACGGGGTGTCCTCGTTCCAGCGCTTCATCTCCTCGAAGACCGACAGGCGCGGGTCCTCCGGGTCGATCGAGCGCAGGTGCTCGGCGATCGCCCGCAGCTTCTGGCCGCTGAAGACGCGGTCGTAGTACAGCTTCGAGATCGACCACGGAGCGCCCGTGCCCCGGTACTCCTCGGCGAGGCCCGCCGCGCGGTACGCCTCGACGGCGACCTGGTGGGCGCGGATGTGGTCGGGGTGCGGGTAGCCGCCGTTCTCGTCGTAGCTGATGATCACGTGCGGCCGGAACCGGCGGACCAGGCGCACGAGCGGAGCGGCGGCCGTGGCGAGCGGCAGGCCCGCGAACGACGCTGCGTCGACCTTCCCGTCCTCGGGCATGCCGGAGTCGACGAAGCCGAGCCAGGCGTGCTCGACGCCGAGCGCCTCGCGAGCGGCCGCCATCTCGTACCGGCGGAGGCCGCCGATGTCGCGCTCGGCGTGCGCGCGGGCCTCGAGGCCCTCGTTCAGCACGGAGCCGGCCTCGCCTCCGGTGCAGGAGACCACCATGACCTCGGCGCCCCGCGAGGCGTAGGCGGCCAGCGTCGCCGCGCCCTTGCTCGACTCGTCGTCAGGATGGGCGTGCACGGCGAGGAGGCGCGGAGTGTCCCGCACCTCCGAATCGACGGAGACCTCGACGGCCTGGGACACGATCGCTCGATTCCTCGGGGTTTAATGGGATCGGCGCTCCCGTCCGCGAAGGACGCGCGCCACCCGTCCAGAGTAGACGCATCACCCAGGGAGTTCCGTGGCCGCCCGCACGTCCGAGAGCGTCGAGGGAGCCGCCGCGCCCGCGCTCGATCCGGACGCCGTCCGCGCCGCCGGACCCCTCGCCACCCGCTACGGCCGCACGACGCGCACCCGCCGCGGCAACCGCTGGCTCTTCGGCGGCGTCGCGCTCGCCTTCGTCGCCGTCTTCGCCGCCTGGGTCGTCTGGGCCGGACTCGACGGAGCACGCGGCGGGGTGGACGTCCAGGACACCGCGCACCAGGTCGTGGACGACCGCACCGTCACCGTCTCCTTCGACCTCACCGCGCCCGTCGGCCGCGAGGTCGCCTGCGCGGTCCAGGCCCTCAACGAGCAGTCCGCCGTGGTCGGCTGGCTGGTCGTGGAGTACCCCGCCACGACGGAGCGCTTCCGCTCCTACACGGAGACCGTCCGCACCACCGAGCTCGCGAACACAGGTTTGATCTCCTCCTGCTGGCTCCCGTAGGCTTGCCCGAAGCCCTGACGGACTCGTCGGGGCCTCGCCATTCCCACCGCCGCCTGACGCCGACCGTCCCCACCGCCGGACGCGGACACCTCCGCACGGTGCTGCCGGGCGCCGCGAGCGCGGCCCGCAGAGCAGGAGCCCACCATGGCCGACCAGTCACAGGTGACCTGGATGACCCAGGAGTCGTACGACCGCCTCGAGGCGGAGCTCACCGAGCTGTCCACCAACGGACGCGAGGAGATCGCCAAGCGCATCGAGGTCGCCCGCGAGGAGGGCGACCTGAAGGAGAACGGCGGCTACCACGCCGCGAAGGACGAGCAGGGCAAGATCGAGGCCCGCATCCGCCAGCTGACCTCGCTCCTCCGCGAAGCCGAGATCGGCACGCCCCCCGAGAGCCACGGAGTCGTCGAGGCCGGCACCATCATCACCGCCGAGATCGCCGGCGACGAGTCCCGCTTCCTCCTCGGCAACCGCGAGATGGCGGGCGAGAGCGACCTCGACGTCTACAGCCCCCAGAGCCCCCTCGGATCGGCGATCATGGGCCTGAACGTCGGCGACACCGCCCGCTTCACGGCACCCAACGGGCGGGAGATCGAGGTCCGCGTCGCCAACGTCGAGACCTGGTCCGGCCACTGATCGCACGTCGCGGCGCTCTCCGCGGCGTTGTCGTCGGGCGCGATACCGCCGGTATCGCTTCCTCCTCCGCCTTGCGGAGAACGCCGCGACGCACGATCAGCCCTCTCCAGACGGGGGGCGCCGGCTTCGCGGCGACAGCGTCGGGCGCGATACCGCCGGTACCGGCTTCCTCCTCCGCCTTGCGGAGAACGCCGCGACACACGATCAGCCCTCTCCAGACGGGGGGCGCCGGCTTCGCGGCGACGGCGGAGGACGCGAGATCGCCGTGATCGCCGTGATCGGCTACTTCCCCGCTGTACCGGGAACGCCGCGACGGACGAACCGCCTTCCCCGGACCGTGGGCGCCGGAATCGCGACGGGATCGCGGACGCGGCGCCCTCGAGCGGTCAGTTGCGGGAGATGCGGGGGGCGTAGCCGGCGTCGGTGAGGACCTGGATGACGCGGTCGGCGTGCTCGGGGCCGCGGGTCTCGACGCTGATCTCGATCTCGACCTCGCTGATCTGCAGGCCCCGGCCGTGCCGGGTGTGCAGCACCTCGACCACGTTCGCATTCGCCTCCGAGATGAGCTCCGCGATGCGCGACAGCTGCCCCGGACGATCCGGCAGCCCGATGCTCATCTTGAGGTAGCGCTCCGACGCGGCCAGGCCCCGGCTGATCACCCGCTCCATCATCAGCGGATCGATGTTGCCGCCCGACAGGATGACCGCGGTCGCTCCGGCGTCGCGGATCTTCCCCGTCAGGATCGCCGCGATGCCCACCGCGCCCGCGGGCTCCACCACGAGCTTCGCCCGCTCCAGCAGCACCAGCAGAGCCCGGGCGATGTCGTCGTCCTCGACGGTGACGACCTCGTCCACCATCTCGCGGACGATCGCGAAGTTCAGCTGCCCCGGCTTCGCCACGGCGATGCCGTCGGCGATCGTCGGAGAGATCGTGATCGCGGTCGGCTCGCCGCTCGCGAGCGAGAGCGGGTACGGCGCCGCGTTGGCCGCCTGCACGCCGATGACGCGGAGCGTGCGCCCCTCCTCGGCCGCCTTCTGCTTGGCCGCCGATGCGACCCCGGCGATGAGGCCGCCCCCGCCGATGGGCACCACGATGGTCTCGACGGCGGGGGCCTGCTCGAGGATCTCGAGGCCGACCGTGCCCTGGCCGGTGATCACGTCGGGGTGGTCGTAGGGAGGAACGAAGACCGCGCCGGTGCGCTCGGCGAACTCCGCCGCCGCCGCGAGCGCCTCGTTGAAGATGTGCCCGCTCAGCACCACGTCAGCGCCGTAGTCACGGGTGGCCGCGAGCTTGGGCAGCGCGACGCCGATCGGCATGAAGATCGTGGCCTTGATCCCCAGCTCCCGCGCCGCGTAGGCGACGCCCTGCGCGTGGTTGCCGGCCGAGGCCGCCACGACTCCGCGGGCCCGCTCCTCCGGGGTGAGCCGCGACATCCGGAACACGGCACCGCGGATCTTGTAGGAGCCGGTGCGCTGGAGGTTCTCGCACTTGAGGAACACGGGCGAGCCGAGGACCTGCGCGAGGAAGGTGCTCGTCTCCATGGGGGTGGCGGCGATGACGGGGGCGAGGACGGCGCGGGCCGCCTCGAACTCGTGGAGGGCGGGTCCGACGACGCGGCTAGTCTGCATGCTCTGCGGCAACTCTCTCGGGGGTTCGGGTCGGCGAGCGCCAGGCTCCGCTCGCGACGTACTTGACCATGACGTTGAGCGTGGCCACGACGGGCACCGCGAAGAAGGCGCCGGCGATGCCGCCGATGATCGAGCCTCCGGCCACAGCGAGCACGACGGCCAGCGGGTGGACCTTGACCGCCGACCCCATGATCAGCGGCTGGAGGATGTGGCCCTCGAGCTGCTGCACCGCGAGGACGACGATCAGCAGGAAGAGCGCGATCAGCGGTCCGTTGTAGACCAGCGCGATGAAGACGGCCAGCGCCCCGGTCACCACGGCGCCGATGACCGGCACGAAGGAGCCGAGGAAGACGAGCACGCCGATCGGGATGGCCAGCGGGACGCCGAGGAGGAAGGAGCCGAGGCCGATGCCGACCGCGTCGACGAAGGCGACCAGGATCTGCACCTTCACGAAGTTGGTCAGCGTCACCCACCCTGCGCGACCGGCGCCGTCGACGGCTCCGCGGGCGCGGCGCGGGAAGAGGCGGACGACCCAGCTCCAGATGTTCGGCCCGTCGATGAGGATGAACAGCGTCGAGAAGAGGGTGAGCAGCACGCCCGTCAGCAGGTGGCCGACGGTCGAGCCGACGCTGAGCGCGCCGCTGACCAGCATCCCCGAGTCCTGCTGCAGGGCCGTGAGCGCCTGCTGCGCGTACTGGTTGATGTCGGTCTCGGTGAGGTGGAGCGGCGACTCGAGGAGGAAGGCCTTGAAGTCGTCGTAGGACTGCACCGTCTGCCGGCTGAGATCGTCGAAGCCGGAGTAGACCTGGGTGACGACGAGGAAGAGGAGCCCGCCGATCACCACGACGATCCCCAGCTCCGCCAGGACGACGGCGGCCCACTTGGGCCAGCGGTGGCGCTGGAGGAAGCTCGAGAACGGCACGAGCAGGGCGGCGATCACGATCGCGAGCAGGAGCGGGATGACGATCAGCCGCAGCTCGATGACGAGCAGCACCAGCACCGCGAGCGCCGCGACCACGACGAGGACGCGCCAGGCCCAGGCGCCGGCGATGCGCATCCCGTCGCTCACGAAGGCCGAATCGGCGACGGGAGCGGGCCGGGAGGGGGCGGCCGGGGCGGCGGGCGCGGCGGGCTGGACGGCGCGCGGGCCGGAGGTGCGGCGGGACCTGCCGAGTCTCATCTGCCCAGACTAGGCCCCGGCGCATACCCCGCGCGGTATCCCCGGGGAGTGCTCATGCGGCGGCGCCGACCGCCGCCTGCTCCGGTGCCGGACCGACGGCGACCGGGCGCCGCGCGGGCAGCACGCCGACCCGCTCCCCCGGCTCGAGGCGGTGCCCCGACGCGTGCTGGACGGTGACCTCCTCGCCCGTCGACAGCCGGACTGTCGAGCGCCGCACCGGCCCCAGGAAGCTCGAGGCGAGGACGACTCCGGGCAGGGAGTCGGGAGCGCCGTCGGCCACGACGGCGAGGTCCTCGGGGCGGAGGAACACCGACACGGGCCCGTCGGCCGCCGCCGCGTCGACGAGCGGCAGGCGCACACCGAGCGCGAGGACCGATCCCGACGAGACCGTCCCCGCGACCACCGTCGAGAGGCCGACGAAGCGGGCCGTGAAGGCGGTCGCCGGGCGCGCGTAGAGGTCCTCCGGTGCACCCAGCTGCTCGATCCGCCCGGCGTTCATCACCGCGACGCGGTCGGCGACGGCGAGCGCCTCCTCCTGATCGTGCGTGACGAAGAACGTGGTGATGCCGATCTCGGACTGCAGGCGCTTGATCTCGTCGCGCAGCTGGACGCGGACCTTCGCGTCCAGTGCCGACAGAGGCTCGTCCAGTAGCAGCACCCGCGGCCGCGTGACGAGGGCGCGCGCGAGCGCCACCCGCTGCTGCTGGCCGCCGGAGAGCTCGTGCGCGTAGCGGTCGCCGAGGGCGCCGAGGCCCACGACCTCCAGCGCCTCCCCCGCGGCCGCCCGGCGCTCGCGCGCCCCGACTCCCCGGGTGCGCAGCCCGAACTCGACGTTCTCGCGCGCCCGCAGGTGCGGGAAGAGCGAGTACGACTGGAAGACCATGCCCATGTCGCGCTTCGCGACGGGGACGTGGGCGACGTCCTCCTCGTCGACGAGGATCCGCCCCGCGTCGATCCGCTCGAGACCGCTGAGGGCGCGCAGGGCTGTGGTCTTGCCGCAGCCGGAGGGGCCGAGCAGCGCGATGAACTCACCCGGGGCCACGTCGAACGAGACGCCGTCGAGCGCTCGCGCGGAGCCGTAGTGCCGCTCCACGTCGACGAAGCGCACGCGGGCGCCGGGGAGGGTAAGAGCGGTCACGAGGAGCCTTTCGAGGAACGCGCCCGGCCCGTCGGCAGGCCGATCCGCGCGAGGCGGCCGATCCCGATCAGGAGGGCGAAGGCGAAGAGGAGGGAGAGCAGCGAGAAGATCACGGCGACGTAGGCGTCGGACTTCGACACCTGCACCAGGCCGGTCTGGAGGGTGGTGCGGCTGAGGAGCGAGGCGATCGTGTACTCGCCGAGAACGACTGCGACGGTGATCAGCGCGGCCGCGACCAGGCCCCGGCGCAGGTTCGGCAGGAGGACCCTCCCGAGCACCGCGAGCGGGCCCGCGCCGAGCGAGCGGGCCGCCTCCGAGAGCGTCACGGCGTCGAGACCGGCGAGGTCCGCCGCCACGGCGCGGTAGGCGTAGGGCAGGACCAGCACCCCGTAGGCGAGAGCGAGCGTCCACGGCGCGGAGCCGGCGAGCTCGGTGACCACGGAGTAGACCGGCGCGAGGCCGACGACGAGGACGATGGCGGGCACGGTCAGCGGGAGCAGGCAGACCAGCTCCAGAGCCCGGCGCAGGCGCGGGAGCCGGATCTCGACGAGCAGCATCGTCGGCACCAGCAGGACCAGGACGATGAGGGCGGTGACGACGGCGAGGACCAGTGAGTTTCCGATCCCCTGGAACAGCGAGCGGTAGGCGCGCTCGTTCTCCGGGTCGAGGATCGCCGTCCAGTGCGAGAGGTCGTGGCCGCCGGCGCCGCGGAGCGTGAACTCCGCCATCGCGACGATCGGAACGGCGAACACCAGCCCGGTGATCACGAGCACCGCCCCGGACAGGAGCCGCGCGGGCCTCATCGCTGCCACCGCCGGGCCCGGCGCTGCAGCAGCGCGTACCCGGACATCAGGACCACCATCACCGCGAGCATCCCGAGCGCGAGGGCGCCCGCGAAGTTCTCGCGGCCCAGCACCGTCTCGCTGACCAGCGCGGCGCGGATCTGCAGCGGGACGATCTGCGCGCCCTGGCTGATCAGCGCCGCCGCGGTGGCGAAGGAGGAGAACGCGTTCGCGAACAGCAGCAGCACGCAGCCGAGGAACGACGGCGCCAGCACCGGGAGGGCGACGTGCAGCCAGTAGCCGAGCCGGCCCCCGCCGAGCACCGCGTTCGCCTCGGCCCACTCCGGGCGCAGACCCTCGAGCGCGGGCAGGAACGTGAGCACCATCAGGGGCACCTGGAAGTAGAGGTAGGGCAGGACGAGCCCGGGCAGCTGGTAGAGCCACACGCCGTCGGCGTACAGGTCGACGCCCGCTCCCGCGAGGAGGGTGGTCACCAGCCCCTGCACGCCGATCGTCGCGATGAAGGCGAACGCGAGCATCACACCGCCGAACTGCGCGAGGACGCTCGCCGCCGCATCGACGACGGTTCGGAGCGCCCCGCGCGGATCGGAGCCGAGCAGGGCCAGGCACACGACCGCGCCCAGCACCGCGCCGACGACGGCGGTCACGGCCGAGAGCCCGAGCGACGCGCCGAAGGCGGACAGCACGACGGGATCCCCGAGCGCCAGCACGTTCGCCGTGGTGAAGCGGCCGTCTCCGTCCGTGAATCCGGTCGCCACTGCGAGGACCGTGGGGACGGCCAGGAACAGCAGGACGTAGAGCGCGAAGGGGGCGACGCCCAGCACGGCCGGGGTGCCGCGCCGTCCCCGGGGCGCAGACGCCCCGGAGACGGCCTCGGCGGGAGCGGTGGTCACTGGATCGCCGCGGCCCACTTCTCGGCGAGGAGCGACGAGGCCGCCTCGGTCTGCTCCTCCGTGAACTGGACGAGGTCGGAGAGAGCGGCGCCGACGGCGTCGAGCGCGTCCTGGTCGACCGTGCCGGCCTCGGTCATCGCGGCCAGGCGCACCGGGTAGGCGCCGGCGGCGAGGTAGAGGTTCTGCGCGGCGTCGGAGTAGAGGTACTCCTGCCAGAGCCGCGCGGCCGCGGGGTGCGGAGCGTCGGCGTTGACCGCCTGGTTGTAGTAGCTGCCGACGGCGGAGCCCGGGAGGACGGTCGTCGTCCACTCGCGGGTGCCCTCGTTCGCCTTCCCGGCGGCGAGGTTGTTGTAGCTCCAGTCGAAGACGACAGGGGTCTCGCCCGAGGCGATGGTGGCGTCGGTCGGGTCCAGCGGCAGGAAGTTGCCGGCGTCGTTCAGCTTCTCGAAGAAGTCGATCCCCGCCTGGACGTCGTCGGCGGAGCCGCCGGACTGGAGAGCCGCGAGCTGCACTGCGGCCGCGGCGGCTCCCGCCTGGGTCGGGTCGCCGTTGATCGCGACCGAGCCGCGGTAGTCGGCGCCGAGGAGGTCCTCGAGCGACGTGGGCGCAGGCACCGCGGCCGCGTCGAACCCGATCGACATCAGGCCGGTGTAGTCGTTCACCCAGAGGCCCGACTCCTCCTTGTTCCCCTCGGGGATGTCGTCCCAGGACTCGACCTTGTACGGCGCGAACATGTCCGTGTTCGCCAGAGCGACGGCCGGCCCCAGGTCGAACACGTCGGGAGCGGTGTCCTGCCCGGCGAGGTTCTCCGCCGTGCTGATCTCCTCCGCGGAGGAGACGTCGGGGTCGGCGGAGTTCACGGTGATGCCGTACTCGTCCTCGAAGCCGCTGATCAGCTCGCCGTAGTTCGCCCAGGTGTCGGGCAGGGCGATGACGTTGAGCTCGCCCTCGGCCTTCGCGGCCTCGACCAGGGCGTCCAGCCCGCCGAGGTCCGCGGCGGATGTGGCGGACGCCGCGTCCGCGCCGCCGCCGTCGGACGAGGCGGTGGCGCCGCCGGAGCAGGCCGAGAGCGTGAAGACGAGGGCGGTGCCGGCGGCGGCGACCGCGGCGGTGCGCGACAGGCGCTGAATGGTCAAGGGTCCTCCAGGAGTCGGGTGGGCCGCCCCGGTGGGACGGCCTCGGGCACGGTAGGAGCGCCGCGAGACGGCGAGGGAGCGCGGCGGTGAATGCCGGGCGAACGCCGGGGGCCGAATCGGAGACGGCGATGTCGGGGGCGTTCGCTAGCGTGGGCGGACCATGACCGAGCAGCTCTCCCCCGCGCTGGCGCGCCGCATCGCCCTGGCGGCGCAGGGGTTCGGCGTCCCCCGTCCCTCCCGGGTCGACGGGCGCCGGGTGCGCGCCGCCGTGGACGGGATCCGCCCGCTCCAGCTCGACTCGGTGAACGTCTTCGAGCGGAGCCACTACCTTCCGCTGCTCGCGCGGCTCGGCCCCTACGAGCGCTCCCTCCTCGACGCCGCGGCCTTCTCCCCCGACGGCTCCTACGTCGAGTACTGGGCCCACGAGGCCGCCCTCGTCCGCCGCGAGGACCTCCCGCTCTACCGCTGGCGGATGGAGCACTACCGCCGGGTCCGCCTGCCCGAGCACGAGGGCTGGGCCCACGAGAACCGCGCCACCCTCGACTGGCTCCGCGCCGCGCTCGCCGACGGTCCCCTCCGCGCCTCCGAGATCGAGCACGAGGCCAACGTCCGCACGGGCCCCTGGTGGGGCTGGTCCGACATCAAGCGCGGCCTCGAGGTCCTGTTCCGCTGGGGCGAGGTGGTGACGGCGGGGCGCACGCGCTTCGAGCGCTCCTACGGTCTCGCCGAGCGGCTCCTCCCGAGCGCGGTGCTCGATGCCGACGTGCCCCTCCCCGACGCCGTCCGCGAGCTCGTGCGCCGGGCGGCCCGGGCCCACGGGATCGGCACCCTCGGCGACCTGGCCGACTACCACCGGCTGCTCCAGTCCCCCACGCGCGTCGCGATCGACGAGCTGGTCGAGGCGGGCGAGCTCGAGCGCGTCGAGGTGCGCGGCTGGGAGCGGGGCGGGCGACCCGTGCCGCTCTGGCGGCACGTCGACGCCCGACGCCCCCGCACGCTCCGGGCGGACGCGCTCCTCTCGCCGTTCGACCCCGTGGTCTGGCACCGGCCGAGGGCCGAGCTGTTCTTCGGCTTCCACTACCGGATCGAGATCTACACCCCGGCCGAGCAGCGGGTCCACGGCTACTACGTCCTCCCCGTGCTCCTCGACGACGTGATCGCCGCACGGGTCGACCTCAAGAGCGAGCGCAAGCGCCGGGTCCTCCTCGTGCAGGCCGCCTGGCTCGAGCCGGTGGCCCCGGCCGACACGCCGGAGCGGCTCGCCGCGCTGCTGGTCGAGGCGGCGGCCTGGCAGGGCCTCGACGCCGTCGAGGTCGTCGGTCGCGGCGACCTCGCGGCCGCCCTCGCCGCAGCACTGCGGAGGATCGCGTGAGCGCGCCCGGCGGCGTCCTGGCGCTGGCGCTCTCGGAGCGCTGCGTCGCCCGTCTGCTCGAGCGCGGGAGCGTCGTCGGGGTCGGCACGGGCGAGCTCGCCCACGCAGCCGGCGTCTCCCTCCGGACCTTCCACCGGTACCTCGGCGGGAAGGAGGACTGCGTGCGCCCGGTGCTCGCCGCCGCGATCGCCGCGATGGGACGCGCCCTCCTCGAGCGCCCGGCCGCCGAGCCGCTGAACGCGGCGCTCGGTCACGCCTTCGCCGCGGCGGCCTCCGGTCCCCAGCTCGACCGCACCCTCCGGCTGATCCCCCTGCTGACCGAGACCTCGGCGATGCGCGCCGTCTGGGCGCAGTCGCTGCACGACGGTGAGGAGGCGCTGACGCCGTTCCTCGCGGAGCGGATGGGACTCGGCCGCACGTCCCCGCACCGGGCGGCCGTCCTGGCCACCGTCGTCCTCGCCCTGGTCCGGCGGGCGCTGGTTGACGCGGCCGCGAGCGGCATCGACCCGGCGCCGGTCTTCGCCGAGTACCTGACGACCGTCGACGGCGGTCCGCTCGCGGCTCCGACCGGGTGAGGTCCCGTCCGGCACGGTGACGGGCGCACCTCTGGCCGAAGCGGGAGGCGGTGCGGGGCGGCGATCGTCGACGGGGCGTCGGCCGGATCGGCCTGCTAGAAGCGCGAGCCCATCTCGGAGAGGCGGGCGACGCGATCCGCGATCGGCGGGTGGGTCGCGAAGAGGCGCGCGACCACTCCCGGCTTCGACGGGTCGGCGATCCAGAGGTGCGCCATCGAGCTGTTCTGCCGCTGCATCGGCCGGCCCGCGGACTCGAGCTTCAGCAGGGCGCGGGCGAGGCCGTCGGGGTGACGGGTCGTCAGTGCGCTGGTCGCATCGGCGAGGTACTCGCGCTGACGGGAGATCGAGAGCTGCACGACCGAGGCGACGATCGGCGCGAGGACCATCGACACCAGCCCGACCACCAGGAGTGCCGGGTTGCCCCCGCCGTTGCCGTTGCCGCCCCGCCCGAAGAAGGCCAGGCGGAGGAAGGCGTCCGAGAGGAAGCCCACCGCGACGACGAGACCGAAGACGATCATCGAGACGCGGATGTCGTAGTTGTGGACATGGCCCAGCTCGTGGGCCATCACGCCCTCCAGCTCGGCGTCGTCCATGATCGCGAGCAGGCCGGTCGTCGCGGCGACGACGGCGTGCTCGGGATCACGGCCGGTCGCGAACGCGTTCGGCGCCGGGTCGTCGATCAGGTACACCTTCGGCATCGGCGTGCCCGTCGCTATCGAGAGGTTCTCGACGATGCGGTAGAGCCTCGGCTCGTCCGCCTTCTCCACCGCCACGCCGCCGCTGAGCGCGACCGCCTGGCGAGCGGCGAAGAAGTACTGGAAGAACGCGTACCCGGCGGCGATCACGAGCACCACCACGACGATCGTCGTGCTGCGGTAGACCGCTGCCGCCAGGGCGCCCAGGCCGCCGATGATCGCCAGGAACAGGACGAGGATCAGGACCGTGTTGCGCTTGTTGCGGGCGATCGCGCTGTACACGGCGGCTGCCTAGAACTGGACGCGCGGGGGCTCCGAGATCGCGGCGAGATCGCCGACCTCGAAGAACTCGCGCTCCGAGAAGCCGAGCCGGCGCGAGAAGAGCGTGTTCGGGAAGACCTTCACCTTGGTGTTCATCTCGCGTACGCCGCCGTTGTAGAAGCGCCGGGCCGACTGGATCTTGTCCTCGGTGTCGACCAGCTCGCCCTGCAGCTGGAGGAAGTTCTGGCTCGCCTGCAGCTGGGGGTACGCCTCCGCGACCGCGAAGATCGACTTCAGAGCGCTCTGCATGTGGTCCTCGGCGACCGACGCCTCCGCCGGGCCCCGGGCCTGTAGCGTCTCGGCGCGAGCCTGCGTCACCGACTCGAAGACCTGGCGCTCGTGCGAGGCGTAGCCCTTCACGGAGTCGATCACGTTGGGGATCAGATCCGCGCGGCGCTTCAGCTGGACGGTGATGTCGCTCCACGCCTCGTCCACGCGGACGTTGAGGGTGACCAGCGAGTTGTACGTCGCCCAGAGGTAGACCCCGAGGATGACGACGAGCGCGACGACGACGATGAGCGGGACGAGCCATTCCATGCCGTCCAGTGTAGGGACGGCGCGCTCCCCGGCACCTGTCGATGAGGCGCATTCGCAGGGGCGGGTCGGCCCTACTTGAGGGTCTTCTGCAGCAGGACGGTGCTGAGCCAGCGCTCGAACTTGAAGCCGACGCGGCCCATCCGGCCGACCTCGACGAATCCGAACTGCGCGTGCATCGCCAGCGACGCCTCCGCGCCCTTGTCGGCGATGACGGCCATGATCTGACGGATCCCCACGGCCTTCGCGCGCTCGAGGAGCTCGGCCATCAGCGCCCGGCCGAGGCCCTTCCCGGTGGAGGCCGCCCGCAGGTAGATCGAGTTCTCCACGGTGAAGCGGTACGCCCGCTTGGAGGACCACGGCGACACCATCGCGTAGCCGAGGATCTGGCCCGACGGCGAGACGGCCACGATGAAGGGCAGCCCGAGCTTCTGGTTGCGGGTGAACTTCGTCCGCCACTCCTTCAGCGTCGAGTCGTCCTCGTCGAAGGTCACCACCGTGTTGCGCACGTAGTGGTTGTAGATCTCGCGGATGTCCGGGAGGTCGGCGTCGCGGGCGTCGCGGATCTCGAACGAGAAGCCGGGCTCGGGAGGCGGCGCCTTCCGCAGGTGCGGCGGCAGGACGCGCCGGCTCTCGTACTCTTCCTCAAGCATCCGGCTCCCCTTCGGCTCCGCCCATCGATCCGGGCCAGCGTAGCCGCCCCGCGGGCGAGCGCCCGGTCACGCGAGAGCACTCCAGTCGACCGGCTCCGCGCCGCGCTCCTCCAGGAGGGCGTTGGCGCGGCTGAACGGCCGGGAGCCGAAGAAGCCGCGCGAGGCCGACAGCGGGCTGGGGTGCGCGCTCTCGATCACTCCGGCCTCCCCCAGCATCGGGCGGAGCGACGCGGCGTCGCGGCCCCAGAGGATCGCGACGAGAGGCGCGTCCCGAGCGGCCAGCGTGCGGATCGCGTGCTCGGTGACCGCCTCCCAGCCCTTCCCGCGGTGCGAGGCGGGAGAGCCGGGGGCGACGGTGAGGACCCGGTTGAGCAGCATCACGCCGCTCGAGGTCCAGCCGCTGAGGTCGCCGTGCTCGGGCGGCTCGACGCCGAGGTCGTCCCGGAGCTCGCGGTGGATGTTCTGCAGGCTCCTCGGCAGCGGGCGCACGTGGCGCTCGACCGCGAAGGACAGCCCGATCGGGTGCCCGGGCGTCGGGTACGGGTCCTGTCCGACGATGAGGACGCGCACGTCCGCGAGCGGTGCGGCGAAGGCGCGGAGCACGTCGCGGCCCGCGGGGAGGTAGGGCCGGCCGGCCGCGACCTCCCCGCGGAGGAAGTCGCCCATCGCGGCGATGTCCCCGGCGACGGGGGTGAGCGCCTCCGCCCAGCCCCTGTCGATCAGTCCCGAGGCCGCGAGCTCAGCGAGGTCCACCGGGTCAGCCCGCCGCGAGCGTCGCGACGACGACTCCGGCGTCGCTGCCGCTGACGCGCCACACCGAGCCGGCGCCGCCGACGCGGAGCGCGCCGGTGCCGACGATCAGCACGGTGGACTCGTCGAGCGCGACGCCGCCGTCGACCAGGCCCGCCTCGACGGCCGCGACCAGGCGGCCGAGGGTCCCCCACTGCGCCGCGTGCACGTCGACCGTCACGTCGATGAGGCCGATGCCCTCGAGCACCGTGACCTCGTCGAGCTCCTCCGCCGCGCCCTCCGGGACGACGGCGACGCCGCCGATCCGGTGGCCGCCGACGAGGGCGCGGTCGGCCGCGACGGCGGCTCCCGCCGAGTAGCCGGCGTACGGCACTCCGGAGGAGACGAGATCGCGCAGCCGCGGGAAGCAGGCCTCGAGCGCGTCGCGGTAGGCCGGGGTCAGCCCCCCGCCGACGAAGATCCCGTCGACGTCGTCGAAGACCGCGGGATCGATCCGGCCGCCCTCCGGCTTCATCACGGCGAACGCGTCGAGCGGGCCGACCGTCGCGAGCAGTGCCGCGTAGCCGGCGTAGGCCTCCGGGCCGAGCCCGTCGTGGACGACGACGATCGCGATGCGCGGGCCCTCGATCCGGCCGGCGTCGACCGCGTGGGCGCGCGCCTCCGCGAGGAACGCCCCGTACAGCTGCTGGTCGTGCTCGACGCCGCCTCCGCCGCCGATGAGGTGGACGCTCACTCGTCGTCCTCGGCGAGGGCTCCGTCCACCGGGGGCAGAGCCGACCAGGGGAAGACGATCCAGCGCGGGGTGCGGCGCCAGAAGAAATCGGGCTCGAGCACCGTGCGCGGCTTCGTGTACAGGGTCACGGTGCGCACCTCGGCACCCATCGCGCGGATGAGCTTCACCGAGAGGGCGAGGGTGTGGCCGGAGTCGGAGACGTCGTCGACCAGGAGGATGCGCTTGCCGCGCACGGACGCCTCGTCGAGCAGCGGCGGCAGCACCACCGGCTCCGCCAGGCGCGCCTCGACGCCGGTGTAGAACTCGACGTTCAGCGCGCCGCAGCTCTTGATGCCGAGCGCGTAGGCCACGGCGCCCGCGAGGAGCAGACCGCCGCGCGCGATGGCGACGACCAGCTCCGGCCGGTAGCCCGACGCGACCACGTCGTCGGCCAGGTGCCGAGCGGCGTCGCCGAACTCGAGCCAGCCGAGCACCTCCTTCTCCGTGGCGGCGAGGAGGGCGGCGGAGTCGTCGGCGTCGGAAACCATGAGGGACAGGCTAGGCCGTCGCGGGCCTCCGCGTCACATCGGTCAGGCGCGCGGGGCCAGGGGTCCCTTCGCGACCTTGTGCGGGGCCGCCTGCGCGACCGGCTTGACGGTCACCAGGTCGAGGTTGACGTGGGCGGGGAGCTCCACCGAGGAGACGATCGCGGCGGCGACGTCCTCCGCGACCAGCGGGTCGGGGACCTCGGCGTAGACCGCGTCGGCGCGCTCCCGGTCGCCGCCGAAGCGGACCAGCGAGAACTCGTCCGTGTGCACCATCCCCGGCGCGATCTCGATCACTCGGATCGGCTCGCCCGCCAGCTCGAGCCGCAGCACGGCGACCAGCGCGTGCGCGGCGTGCTTGGCGGCGTTGTACCCGCCTCCGCCCTCGTAGGCGACGTCGCCTGCGATCGAGGTGACGGTCACGATGTCCGCGGAGGTCCCGCTCCCCCGGATCCCGGCCCGCAGCAGCGGGAGCAGCGCGCTGGTCACGAGCTTCACCGAGAGCACGTTGATCTCGAACATGCGGCGCCAGTCCTCGGGGTCGGACTTCTCGACCGAGTCGAGTCCGAGCGCACCGCCCGCGTTGTTCACGAGCGCGTGCACGGGCCCGGAGGAGGCGAGGTGGTCGCGCAGAGCGTCGACCTGGGCGGCGTCGGTGAGGTCGGCGGCGAAGTACCCGGCGCCGGTCTCGGCGGCGAGCGCCTCCAGCCGGTCGCGCCGGCGCGCGACGGCGACGACCTCCCAGCCGTGCTCGCGGAACAGGCGGACCGCGGCCGCCCCGATCCCTGAACTCGCTCCTGTCACGACAACGCGTCGATCCACGCCCGTCCCCTTCCGTCAAGCCTCGGACACCCTCGACTCCGTCGTCGCAGCCCAACGCTAGTCTGGCCGCGTGCCGCCCGCCGACCCGGTTCCCGCGACCGCCGGGACAGCCGTCACCCCGAAGCGCCGCGTTCCCCTCTGGGACAACGCGCGCTTCGTCTGCGTGACCCTCGTCGTGATCGGGCACGGCGTCCAGAGGCTGACGGCCAACTCCGACACCTCGCTCATCGTCTACCTGACGATCTACGCCTTCCACATGCCGGCGTTCGCGATCATCTCGGGCTACTTCTCCAAGAGCGGCGCCCCGAGCGGGCGCGCGATGCGGCGGGTGCTGACCGACATCCTCCTGCCCTACCTGATCATGGAGACGATCTGGACCCTGGTGCAGTTCCTGGTCGAGGGCAAGCAGGAGTTCAACCCGACGAAGCCGAGCTGGACGCTGTGGTTCCTGCTCGCGCTGGGCATCTTCCGCCTCGTCCTCCCCTACCTGGCGCTGCTGCGCTGGCCGCTGCTGATCAGCGTGGTGCTCGCGGTCGGGGTCAGCTACTACGACAACATCGACTCGACCTTCTCGCTCGCACGCGCGATCGGGATCCTGCCGTTCTTCGTGTTCGGCTGGCGCCTGCGCGGCTTCGCCCCCGGCGGCCGCTCCGCCGTCGAGCGCTGGCTCGATCAGCCGCCGTCGCGGGTCCTCCTCGCCCGGATCCTCGCCGTCGTCCTCTTCGCGGTCACGGCGGTCGTCATGACCGTCAACATCGAGGCGTTCCGAGCGGCGGACCTGCGCTACTGGTTCTTCTACGACCGCCCCTACGACGCCCTCGGCGAGACCCAGTGGTGGGCCGGGCTGGTGCGGCTGGCCCTGATGGCCGGAGCGGTCGTGCTCTCGCTCGCGCTCTTCGCGCTGGTTCCGCGCCGCCGCACCCCGCTCACAACCTGGGGGCAGTCGACGATGTACGTCTACCTCCTCCACAGCTTCGTCCTCTATCCGCTGCGGGAGTCCGGGATCCTCTCGCGGACGGAGAGCACGCTCGCCCTCGCGCTGATGATCGTGTTCTGCATCGCGGTCTCGGTCGCGCTCTCACTGGGCTGGACCCGCACCGTCTTCCACCGGCTGGTCGAGCCCCGCGCGGCCTGGCTCTTCGCCCCGGCGGCCGACGAGAGGCCCCGGCGCCCGGACCGCGCCGACCCCACGGGCGCCAAGCGCGACCGGCAGCCCGAGCGGCGCTGACGGCCGTTACCCCGTGTGTCGGCGGTCCTGGCCGCCCGGCGGGCCCCCGCGTACGCTCGTCGCGACGGAGAACGGCCCCGTCCCCGACCCCGACGATCCGATGGGAAGCACCATGACCGACTCCGAGAAGTGGCAGTTCGAGACCAAGCAGATCCACTCGGGCGCCGCGCCGGACCCGGTGACCAAGGCCCGCGCGACGCCGATCTACCAGACCACCTCCTACGTCTTCGACAACGCGGAGCACGCCCAGAACCTGTTCGCGCTGGCCGAATTCGGGAACATCTACACCCGCATCCAGAACCCGACCCAGGCGGTCGTGGAGGAGCGGCTCACCGCCCTCGAGGGCGGCTCCGGCGCCCTGCTGCTCGCCTCGGGCCAGGCCGCCGAGACCGCGGCCGTGCTGAACATCGCCCAGGCCGGCGACCACATCGTCTCGTCGTCCTCGATCTACGGCGGCACCTACAACCTCTTCAAGTACACCCTCGCCAAGCTCGGCATCGAGACGACCTTCGTCGAGAACCAGGACGACCGCGAGGAGTGGCGCCGCGCCGTCCGTCCGAACACGAAGCTGTTCTTCGCCGAGACCGTCGGCAACCCCAAGATCAACATCCTCGACATTCGCACCGTGGCCGATGTCGCGCACGACGCCGGCGTGCCCCTGATCGTGGACAACACCATCGCGACGCCCTACCTGATCCGCCCCTTCGAGCACGGCGCGGACATCATCGTGCACTCGGCGACGAAGTTCCTCGGCGGCCACGGCACGGTCATCGGCGGAGCGATCGTCGACGGCGGCCGTTTCTCGTGGACCGCGAACGCCGAGCGCTTCCCCGGCCTCACCACGCCGGACGAGTCGTACCACGGCGCCGTCTACACAGCCGCGGTCGGCGACTCCCTCGCCTACATCATCAAGGCCCGCGTGCAGCTGCTGCGCGACCTCGGCGCCTCGATCGCCCCGGCGAGCGCCTGGCAGCTCATCCAGGGCATCGAGACGCTCTCGCTCCGGATCGAGCGCCACGTGCAGAACGCGCAGGAGATCGCGGAGTACCTCGAGAACCACTCCGACATCGCCTCGGTGAACTACTCGGGCCTGCCGACCTCGCCCTGGTACGCCGCGGCCAACCGCTACGCGCCGAAGGGCGTGGGCGCGGTGCTCTCGTTCGAGCTCAAGGGCGGAGTGGACGCCGGCCGGGCCTTCGTCGACTCGCTGGAGCTGTTCTCGCACCTGGCCAACATCGGCGACGTCCGCTCGCTCGTCATCCACCCCGCGTCGACCACGCACTCGCAGCTCTCGCCCGAGCAGCAGCTGACCGCCGGCGTCACTCCGGGCCTGGTGCGCCTGTCGGTGGGACTCGAGAACGTCGACGACCTCCGCGCCGACCTCGACCAGGCCCTCCGCGCCGCGCGCGCCGTCGTCGAGGCCTCCCGCGCGAACGCCTGAGGCCCCTCGGCGCCCTGACGGGGTCCCCGTCCTCGGGGACCACGTCGGGGCGCTCCGCGCGCGGGCGGAGGAGCGGGGGAGCAGGGCGTAACAAACGGCTCCGCCCCGCGGCGCTCTGACACGATGGACAGCGCTATGGACTGGCAGCAGACACTCGAGGACACGGTCCCGTCGGCGTTCGTCACCGAGCGCCAGCTTCTCTCGGTCATCGGCAAGCCGCCCGCCACCGGAGCCTGGCGCGACGGCGACCACCCGGGCGGGCGCCGCTTCGTCGACCTCGGCCCGTTCGACTTCGAGGCGGGCGGCCGCCTCCCCCACGCCCGCATCGCCTACGAGAGCTGGGGCGCGCTGAACGAGCGCCGCGACAACGCCGTCCTCGTCCTGCACGCGCTGACCGGCGACTCCCACCTGCTCGGCCGCGGCGATCCCGGCCACGCGACGGACGGCTGGTGGTCGGGACTCGTCGGCCCCGGCCTCGTGATCGACACCGACCGCTTCTTCGTGGTCGCCCCGAACATGCTCGGCGGCTGCCAGGGCTCCAGCGGTCCCGCGTCCCTCGCCCCCGACGGCCACGAGTGGGGCGCACGGTTCCCGTACACGAGCATCCGCGACCAGGTACGGGCGCAGGTGCAGTTCAGCGACCTGCTCGGCGTCGAGCGCTGGTACACCGTCATCGGCGGCTCGATGGGCGGGATGCAAGCGCTGGAGTGGGGGATCGACCACGCGGAGCGGGTCGCGCGCCTCGCGGTCCTGGCCGCTCCCCCGCGGGCCACGGCCGACCAGATCGCCCTCAACTTCGTGCAGCTCGAGGCGATCCGCAACGACGCGGCCTTCGCGGGCGGCTCCTACTACGACGCCGGCGACGGCCAGGGCCCGTACCACGGCCTCGCGCTCGCCCGCCGGATGGCACTGCTCAACTACCGCAGCCCCTCCGAGCTCAACGACCGCTTCGAGCGCAGCTGGCAGTCGGGGCTCAGCCCGCTCGGCGGCGGCGGCCGCTTCGCAGTGGAGTCGTACCTCGACTTCCACGGCAACAAGTTCACGCGCCGCTTCGACGCGAACAGCTAC
Organism: Rathayibacter sp. AY1F2; assembly: GCF_002930885.1. Lineage (NCBI taxonomy): Bacteria > Bacillati > Actinomycetota > Actinomycetes > Micrococcales > Microbacteriaceae > Rathayibacter > Rathayibacter sp. AY1F2. The sequence continues at coordinate 274,970 of NZ_PSVG01000001.1, forward strand.
ATCACGCTCGTCGAGGCGATGAACTCGCACGACGTCGGCCGCGGCCGGGGCGGCGAGGCGGCCGCCCTCTCCCGGATCACCAGCCCGACCCTCGTCCTCGGCATCGACAGCGACCGGCTCTTCCCGGTCGAGGGCCAGCGGATCATCGCGGCGCACGCTCCCGGCGCTCTCGACGGCGGAGAGGTCGCGGTGATCACCTCGACGTTCGGCCACGACGGGTTCCTCATCGAGGACGACGCGGTCGGCGCGCACCTCGCCCGGCTGCTGGCGCATCCCGCGACGGCCTGACCCGCCCGACTCCGGCGCGGTTCGACGCCCCGAACCGCGCCGACCGGCCCGGCCAGTGGCTATCGTGAGACGGGGGCCAGCCCCGCGCCACGACCGGAGGGGGCCAGAGCGTGCCGATGATCCGCAGCGCCCGCGAGCGCGATCGGCTGCTGCGCCACTCCGCCTGCGGGATCGGCCTGCTCACGGAGGCGGGGGCGCTCGGCATGGCCCTCATCCCCGGGACGCTCCAGCCCGCCGCCGTGCCGTTCGCCGTCGCGCTGCTCCTGGGCATGATGGCCGCCCACGTCGAGCTCGCCCGGACGGGGCGCCGCAGCCGAGTGATCGCCGTCGCCGTCGGCGGCCTGCTGCTGGGCTGGGGCCTCGCGCTGGGGCTCGCTCCGGGCGCCGACTTCGCCGGGTTCGTCCTGGTCAACACCGCGAACGCCGTGACCGCGAGCATCGCCGTGGTCGTGACGACGTCCGCGCGCCGACTGCTCCTGCTGCTGCCAGTGGTCCTCCCGAGCCTGATCCCGTCGGTGCTCGTCTCGAGCGGCACCATGATCCCCACCGTGGTCGTCCAGAGCCTGCTGCCCTGGGGCACGCTCTGCGGATTCGCCCTCTGGATCGGCACAGCGGTCCCTCGGGTGGTGCGGCGGATCGACAGCATCGGCAACGCCCACCGTGTGGAGCGCCTCGCCAGCGAGACGGAGGCGCAGCGCCGGCAGGGTGCGCGGCTCCTGCACGACACGGTGCTGGCCACCCTCACGCTCCTCGCGCACTCGGGCCGCGGAGTGTCGGTCGACGCGCTCCGGCAGCAGGCGGCGCAGGACGCGCAGCTCCTGCGCCAGCTCCGGCTCGGCGGGACCCCCACCCCGAGCGCGTCCGGCTCCTACCAGCTGACCAGCGTCACCTCCGCCCCCGCGGCCAACACCCTCGAGACCGTCCGCAACCGCTTCGGCCGGATGGGGCTCGACGTGATCTGGCACGGCTCCGGCCAGGTGGCGCTCACCGGCGCGGCCCTCGACTCCTTCGTCCTCGCCCTGGCGGAGTGCCTCGAGAACGTGCGCCGCCACTCCGGCGTCGCCTCGGCCGACGTGACGATCACCGAGGACGAGACGACCGTCCGCGCGATGGTCACGGACGCGGGCGCGGGCTTCGACATCGCGACCGTCCCCGACACGAAGCTCGGCTTCAAGGAGTCGGTGATCGCCCGGCTCGGCGACGTCGGCGGCCGCACCAGACTGTTCAGCGCCCCCGGATCGGGGACGACCGTGGTGCTGGAGGTCCCCAAGTGAGCCCCGCGCCGGAGTCGCGGGCCCCGCTGCTGGGACGCGTGCCCGCGACGCACGGCCGCTCCTCCCGGTCCGCCCGCTCGGTCCGCCGACAGCAGGCGGGGCTCGGCACCAACTACCTCGGCAGCGGCCTCAACGGCATCGCCGCCGCGATCCTCGCCTACGAGCTGCTGATCTTCCTCTCGACCTCCGCCCGCTACAGCGACCTCGCGCCCGCGGCGATCGCCTGGGTCCTCGTCGTCCTGGCCTTCGGGTCCACCGTCCTCGCGATCCACCTCGGCGGACGCCGCCTGCCGCTCCCGGTCTACCTCTGCTTCCTCGTCGCCGTCGGAGCCGCCGTCGTGCTCGACCTGGTGGCCGTGACCGACTCCGGCGCGGCCCGCACCGTCCCCACCGCCGCGGTCGCGGGCGCCGTCGCGCACGCCGCGCTGATCGTCCACCGGCGCGGGATCGAGATCCTCGCGGTGAGCGCCCTCGTCGCGATCGCCGAGGTGATCGCGTTCCTCTCGATGGAGTCGGGCGGCGCGGGCGCGCTCTCGGTGCGCATCAGCGCCCTCGTGGTGACGATCGCGCCGGCCGTCGTCGTGGTCGTGATGATGCGCGGGTTCCGCCGGATGGTCCAGCTCGAGATCGACCGCGCCCTCGTGCAGAGCACCACGCTCGGCCCGCGCTACGCGGTCGGGATGCTCGCCTCGGAGGAGCTCGCACGGCTCGACCTCGCCGCCGAGCGCCTCCTCGCCGAGGTGGGCGACGGCTCGGTCCGCCTGCCCCTCGACGCCCAGCGCGCCGCGCACGCGACCTCGCTCGCCACCCAGCTCCGCCTCCACCTCATCGAGGGGCGGCGCGAGACCTGGCTGCACCACGCCGTGCTCGAGTCCGAGCTGCTCGCGCCGCTCGTCGAGCTCGACGACCCGGACGGCACCGCCGGGCTCCTCGGGCACCAGCAGCGCGACGGGCTCCTCTCGGCGATCTGGCTGATCGCCGACAGCGCGACCGGGCTCGCCGTGGTCCTCCACGTCGAGTCGGGCAGCCCCCGCGATCCCGGAGCCGGGACGGCCGCCCGAGGACTGCTCGTGCCGATCACGCTCCGCTCCTCAGGCGCGCCCTTGCGCGGCGTCGATCCTGCGACGTGGGAGGCTATCGCTCAGGTCGGCGTCTTCCGCGACACCTCACGCGACGGGGAGCTCCGGATCGAGATCGACTGCCTGGTCGAGAATCCCGCCGACCGGTGAGCAGCCGCCGAGAGACCGCCGACGACCGCCGACCGAAGGACACCGATGACACCCACCGCTGACGCGAAGATCACTCTCGCGGTCGTGGACGACCACAAGATGCTCCTCGGAGCGCTCACGGAGTGGATCCGCGGAGCCGCCTCCGACATCCAGCTGGTGGCCGCGGTCGCCTCCTGGCCCGAGCTGCTCACGCACCCCGAGTTCCCCGTCGACGTCGTGCTCCTCGACCTCGACCTCAAGGACAACATCCCGATCTCGGTGAAGCTCTCGACCCTCAAGACCACCGGGGTGAAGACCGTGCTGATGAGCACCTACTCCGAGCCCGCCGTGGTCCGCGAGGCGCTCGCCTCCGGAGCCCTCGGCTACCTCGTGAAGACCGAGGACGCGGACATGATCGTCGAGGCGATCCGCGCGGCCAAGGACGGCCACTCCTACATCTCGCACGAGCTCGACATGGCGCTCTCCACCGGCGACTCCGACGGAGCGCCGAAGCTCAGCGCGCAGGAGCGCCGCGTGATGGCCCTCTACGGCGGCGGCGAGCCGGTCAAGTCGGTCGCGTTCGAGCTGGGCATCTCGGAGGAGACGGCGAAGTCGTACCTCAAGCGGATCCGCGAGAAGTACCGCGTCGTCGGCATCGACGTCGGCACGAAGGTGGCGCTCCGCAAGCGCGCCATCCACGACGGGATCCTCATCGAGACGGACTGAGTCCTCTTCCGTGGCGGTCCCTGCCCGCCACGGCGCGGTCGGCTTCACGACGTGGTGCGTTCCGCAGAGCGGGGTGCGTCGCCCGGCATCGATCCGCTGGCACGCGCATCGCTGTCGGCGGGCTCCACGAGGGCGCGGCGGTCCCCGCCCGCCGCGGCGCGGTCGACTTCAGGACGCGGCGCGCTCCGCGGAGCGAGGTGCGTCGCCCGGCATCGATCCGCTGACACGCGGATCACTGTCGGCGGGCTCCACGAAGGCGCGGCGGTCCCCGCCCGCCGCGGCGCGGTCGACTTCACGACGTAGTGCGTTCCGCAGAGCGGGGCGCGTCGCCCGGCATCGATCCGCCGGCACGCGGATCACTGTCGGCGGACTCCACCTCGTCGAGCGGCGGCCACCTGCTCCTGCAGTCGAGCCGGGCGGGCGTGCCCGAGTCGCGCCGGTCGAGTCGCCGTGGGACGCGGCGCATCGAGGCCCACCAGGCACGGACAACGGGTCGCTGCTGGTCGAGAGGCCGCGGGACGCGGGGCATCGAGACCCACCGGACCGGGACTGCCCGTGCTGCTGCGGGCCCGCGTCAGGGGGCCAGGACGGCGACCGTCAGGCCGGGCGTGGCGGCGGGGGCGTCCATCGCGGCGAGGGCGGCGGGCAGGTCCTCGAAGGCGATGGTGCGGCCGACGGAGTCGGCGGGGCGCAGACGGCCGGCGACGATGTCGTCGAGGAGGGCCGTGTAGCCGCTCCGGGCGATGCCGTGGCTGCCCAGCAGCTCCAGCTCCTGGGCGATGACCCGGCCGAGCGGGATCGCCGGTGCCGCGTCGGGCCCGAGGAGCAGACCCACCTGCACGTGCCGGCCGCGCGGACGCAGGGCGGCGATCGACGCCTCCGCCGTGACGCTGCTTCCGACGGCGTCGACCGCCAGATGCGCACCCCCTCCGGTCGCCGCACGGATCGCCTCGGCGGCACCCTCGCCTCCGGGGACGGTCACCGCCCCGAGCGCGGCTGCGGCCTCCCGCGCCGGGGCGGAGACGTCCGACGCCACCACACGGGCCCCGGCCGCGAGCGCGACGATCACCGCGGAGAGGCCGACTCCGCCGCAGCCCAGCACCGCGACCCACTCCCCCGGGGCGACCCGGCCGCGCTCGTGCAGGGCGTGGTACGCGGTCCCGAAGCGGCAGCCGAGACCGGCCGCCTCGACGAAGCCGACGGAGTCGGGCAGGCGCACCAGGTTCAGGTCCGCACCCGGCACGGCCACCGCCTCGGCGAACGACCCGTCGAGGGTGAATCCCGGCTGCTGCTGCCGGAGGCACACCTGCGTCGCCCCCTCCCGGCACTGCTCGCAGTCGCCGCAGGCGAACACGAACGGCGCCGTGACCCGGTCACCGACCGCGAAGAGCGACACCTGGGCTCCCGTCGCGATCACCGTCCCGGCGAACTCGTGCCCGGGGATCTGCGGCAGGACGACCGAGTCGTCGTGCCCCTTCCACGCGTGCCAGTCGCTCCGGCACACCCCGGTCGCCGCGACGCGGACGACGACGCCGTCGACGGGGCAGACGGGCTCCGGGACCTCGACGATCGCGGGGAGGGCGGAGAAGGACGAGTAGCTCACGGCGCGCATGCCGAGAGTCTTCCAGAGGCCCTGGCCGCGCTCTGTTTACAGCGCGTCGACCGGGATGCCGCCGGTGCCCGGCTGGGCGGGCTCGCGGTGGACCGGGTAGACCGTGCCCCGGGCGCGGTCGATCGCGATGCTGCCGAAGGCGAGCACGATTCCGGCCGCGGTCAGGCCCACGCCGACCCAGATGGGCGACAGGTAGCCCAGTCCGGCGGCGATCGTCAGGCCGCCGAGCGCGGCACCCACCGAGTTGCCGATGTTGAGGGCGGAGTGGTTGAGCGCGGCCGCGATCGTCTGGCTGTCGCGCGCCACGTCCATCAGCCGGGTCTGGATCGCGGGCGACGCGGCCGCCGAGAAGCCCGCCGAGAGGAACGCGAACACCACCAGCCCGACGACCGACGAGGCCGACAGCGCGAGCCCGATCAGCGAGACGCCGACGCCGGCGAAGAACACCACCAGCGCCCGCCGCACGTCGCGGTCGGCGGCCCAGCCGCCGACGAGGTTGCCGACGGTCATCCCGAGGCCGATGACGACCAGGATCCACGGGACCGCGCCGAGCGGCAGGCCCGTCACCTCGGTCGCGAGCGGCGAGATGTAGCTGTACATCGCGAAGAGTCCGCCGAAGCCGATGGCGCCGACGAGCAGGGTCATCCAGACCTGCAGGCGCCCGAACGCCCGCAGCTCGTTGCGGACGGTCGCCGCCGGATTCCCGGGTTGCGCGGGCACCAGCAGCTGGACGGCCACGACGGTCAGCGCGAAGAGCACCGCGACCACGAGGTAGGCGCTGCGCCAGCCGGCCACCTGCCCGACCCAGGTGATCGCGGGCACGCCGATGACGTTCGCGATCGTGAGCCCGGAGAGGACGAACGCGACTCCCTTGCCGCGCTTGCCGGGACCCATCAGGTCGGCGGCGACCAGGGAGGCGATGCCGAAGTAGGCGCCGTGCGGAAGCGCGGCGACGAAGCGCGCGGCGAGGACGAGCGGGAAGCTCGGGAGCAGCGCCGAGCCGATCGTCCCGACGGTGAAGGCGACGAGGAGGGTCAGGAGGAGCCTCTTGCGCGGCCAGCGCGCCGCTGCGGCGGCGATGGTGGGGGCGCCGACCACGACGCCGAGTGCGTAGGCCGAGATCAGCATCCCGGCCTGCGAGACGGCCTGCTCCTGGCTCACGGCCCAGACCCCGGGGAGGAGGTCGGCGGCGAGCTGCGGGAGGAGCCCCATCGCGACGAACTCGGTCGAGCCGATGCCGAAGCCCCCCATCGCGAGGGCGAGCAGGGCGAGGCGGGTCCGAGCGGGCGAGAGCGTCACCGGTCAAGGCTACTCAGGATCGGGCGGATGTCGAATCGATTCGAGAAAGCCCGGACACGAGAGGTCTCGGCGCGGACCCGCTACTCCCCCAGCGCGTCGTTCAGCCGGGCGATCTTGCCGTCGATCTCGCCCGAGTAGCCGGGGCGGATGTCCGCCTTCAGGACGAGCGACACGCGCGTCCCGAACGCTCCGACGGCCTCCGTCGCGCGCTTGACGACGTCGAAGACCTCGTCCCACTCCCCCTCGATCTCGGTGAACATCGAGGTCGTCCGCGACGGCAGGCCGCTCTCGCGGACGATGCGGACGGCGGCGGCGACGGCGTCGTGGACGGACGCGTCGGGCGCCTCGCCCCCGGACGGTGCGACCGAGAATGCGACGAGCATGGGTGCCTCCTTGACTGCGCGCACCGCGTGCCGGCCCCGCGCCCTCCGAGCCTACGAGCCCTGGGGCGCCAGGCGGGTCTCGCCGGTCAGCGACGATGCGGAAGTCGTGGCGCCGGGTGCGACGACCCGCGCCGTCCCCATCCTCCACAGCTCGCGCAGCAGCCAGCCGAGCAGCACCACGAGGAGGATGTTCCGCACGGTCAGCACGAGCACCATCCACCAGTGCGACCAGAGGAGGAAGAGGTAGAGGTACGGGTAGACCACCTGGGTCAGAGCCGCAGTGACGAGCGTCAGCTTCGCGGGCCGGTCGAACGCGCCGTCGCGGCACGCGATCAGCCCGGCGATCACCGGCGGCGCGAGCCAGACGATGTACTGCGGCGAGAGCACCTTGTTGGTGTCGATGAACACGACCACGAAGGTCAGCGCGAGCAGCGGGAACAACCTGGCGGGGTCGGCCCGGCGGGCGAGAGCACGGGCACCCAGCAGGGCCACGCCGAGCATGGCCAGAGCGAGCAGCGGGGTCATCAGGCTCGCCGCGAACTCGGTGCCGGGCCCGTGCATCTCGAAGGTGTTGATGTCGGCGGCGTAGTAGACGTAGCTCCCCGATCCCGGGAGTACCGACAGCCACATCCAGGGAGTGCTCACGACGGCCTCGATCTGGAGGCCCCGATCGGTCTGGTCGGTGACGAAGCTGAAGACCTGGTCCCCGCCGCCGACGAGGACGACCGCGAGCACGATGATCACGGAGGCGACCGCGGGGACGAGGATCATCCGCAGCCGTCCGCGCAGGACCAGCACGGCAGCGGCGAGGATCGCGGCCGGCCACACCTTGATCCAGGTGGCCACGGTCAGCAGCAGCGCCGCGACGCCCGGACGGGTCGCCGCCCAGAGCATCCCGGCGATGGCCGGCGGCGCGGTGAAGGCGTCGATGCGGCCGATGGCGATCGGCCCGAGGAGGACGAGGAACAGCAGCCACCAGCGCGCCGCCGCGAGGCGCGGTGCCGACCGGCCGCGCAGCAGCAGGGCGAAGGCGGCGGCGTCGGCGAGCGCGACGAGGACGAGCCACATCAGGTCGTAGCCCGCCGAGCCGAAGAGCCAGGAGGCGGCGATCGGGCCCCAGGCGAGGATCGGGTAGACCCAGCCCGTGTCGATCCCGGCGATGCCGCCGCCCTCGACGGCGGTCCTCATCCACTCCTTGTAGACGATGCTGACGTCGCCCATCGGCAGACCCGGAGCGAACAGCGCCAGGAGGGAGAGCACCACGTGCACCAGCGCGAAGGCGCCCCAGAGCACGGCGACGGAGTCGCGGTTCTCGCGCAGCCGGGCGAGGGGGCGGGAGGACGCTCGAGGAGGGGAGGACGGCACCGCGTCATTGTAGAGGGGCCGCTGAACGGGACCCTGGCAGCACCTGAGCCCGCCTGAGAGCGCCGCTCCCGCCGGGCATCGGTCCCCCGGCGGCGTCGGTCGCCGCCGGGCGTCAGCAGACGGCGGGCGTCAGCAGCCCGCGGGTGTCAGCAGCCCGCAGGCGTCAGCAGCCCGCGGGCGTCACGACCCGGTGAACTCAGTAACCGGCGAACGCGTCGGTGCGGATCCGCTTCGCCCCGGCACCGCGCAGGGCGCCGCGGACCGAGTCGACGAACGACGGCGACCCGGAGACGTAGCCCACGCGGCGGCCGGCGTCCGGCACCGCGTCCGCGAGCAGCTCGGCGGTCAGTCGGCCTGTGACGTGCGACCACCGTGCGGGCAGGTCGGTCGGCGCCTCCTTCGAGCAGAGCACGACCCGGGCCCCCGACTCCTGCAGCAGGTCGCGGTACGCGACCTCGGCGAGGCTCGGCGCGGCGACCACGACGACGACGTCGCGCCGCGGACCGTCCGCGAGCGAGCGGAGCTGACTGGCGAACGGGGTGATCCCGATGCCGCCCGCAACCAGCAGCAGTGGCACGGTGGGATCGGCCGGCAGGACGAAGTCACCGCCGACGCTCGTCGCCCGGAGCGAGTCGCCGGGCTCCAGAGCGGCGAGGGCGCGCTTGAAGCTGCTCGCCTTCTCCGGCATCCGCAGGGCGATCGCGATCTCGCCGTCGGACGGAGCGGAGGAGACCGAGAAGGTGCGCCGGCTGCCCCGGCTGTCGGCGCGGTGCGGCAGGTCGAGCTCGAGCCACTGGCCCGGCTCGAAGGTCAGCGGCGAGCGGGAGCGGAAGCGGTACTCCGCGATGCCCGGCGCCAGCACGCGGGTCGAGGCGAGCTCGAGCGTGTGCCGCCGACGCTGGCGGAATGCGAAGGCGAACGCGAGGGCGTTGCCGACCACGAGGCCCAGCTCCGGAGTGGCGGAGACGACGCCGATGTGGAAGGGAACGCTCGCCACGAGCGCTGCGACGACCGCGATGATCAGCTGCTGCGAGCGGCGCGGCGCGAGCGTGAGCGGCTCCGTCAGCATGAAGGCGCCGGCGAAGACGAAGGGGTAGGCCGTGAGGACCAGGGCCGCCGCGGCGCCGAGGTCCTGGCCGTTCTGCACCGCCTGCTGCACGGACACCCCGCCGGCGACGACGACGAAGACGGCGAAGACGGCCCAGCGGCGGACCCGCGCGACGATCAGGAGGGAACCCACGACGACGAACGGCCAGATCGCGCCACTGGCGATCCACCAGGCTCCGGCGTTGAGCCCGGTGAAGCCGATGATCAGCACGGCGACCGCGGCCGGGTTGAAGAGGTGGCGGCCCCGCCAGGCGAGGACGTACTTGGACGCGGCGGCGATCGCGCCGACGAGCGCGATCACGGCGAGCCCGCGGGGATCGGCCGTCGGGAAGAGGAGGCAGGCGATCAGCAGACCGGTGACGAGCGAGGACTCCAGGTGCGCGCGGCTCCGGAACAGCCTCGCGAGGACCGCGCTGACCAGGGCCGTCGAGGCGACGGCGACGAGCGTCGTGCCGAGGATCTCGAGCGGCGTCGAGAAGATCAGGCCGGCTGCGGCGTAGCCGACGGCGACGAGCAGGAGCGCGGCGAGCGTCATCCAGACCAGCCGGTAGGTGGTGACGCGGCCGAGGGCGCGGTCGAAGGTGCCGATCATCGGAAGACCTCTCCGGGGAAGGAAGGCGAGTAGTGGAGGGTGCCGTCGCTGCGGACGCGGACGAACTCGAAGTCGAAGCGCTCGGCGAGGGTCTCGGGCGGGCAGACGAACAGCGCGGTCGCGAGCCCGTCGGCGACGAGGGCCGTGTCGGCCACCGCCCAGGTAGCGACGATGCTCTCGACCGGAGCTCCGGTCCGCCCGTCGAGGACGTGGTGGAGGCCGCTGCCCCAGGCGCGGCGGTTGCTCGCCGAGCCGCAGAGCGCGCGGTCGCCGGGCACCGCCACTCCCAGTGCCTTGCTCGGGTCCCACGGGTGCTCGAGGCCGACCCGGACGGGTCCGGCTCCGATGCCCCGGAGGTCGCCGCTCGCGTCGACGACGGCGGGCCCGGCGCTGTCGAGCTCCTCGAGGACGAGGTCGACGAGCTGGCCCTTGCCCGCGGCGCCGACGTCGACGACGGTCCCGGGCTCGATCCGCAGGCCCGCCGCCCCGCGTCGGGCGGCGGCCCAGGAGGGAGCGGGGACGGCGGGTCCGCGCGGGACGAGGGTGTACGCGGAGTCGTAGCCGTGCTGCTCGAGAGAGCCGCCGACGAAGGGGGTGACCGCCCCGCCGGTCAGCTCGTCGAGCACGTCGTACAGTGCGAAGAGGTCGACCGCCTCGTCGGGGAAGACGTGCTCGCCTCCGGCCCGCAGCTGCGAGACGGCGGAGTCGTCACGGAACCGCGACCAGGTGCGGTCGTACTCCGCGATGCGCGCCTCGACCCGCGCGCGGTGGGAGGGCCCGAGCGGCTCGGCGGTGTCGATCTGCCAGCCGGTGCCGATCGCGTCGAACCGCCACGCGTGGCCCAGGACCGTCGGGGCGTCAGGCCGTGGCATCGGCCTTGATGGTCTCGACGGCGTCGTTGAAGCCGCCGGAGGTGAGGGAGGACCCCGACACCTTGGAGACCTTCAGCTCGTCGAGCTGCTTGCCGACGACCTCGCCCGCGATGCCGCCCGCGAAGCGCGACTGGTACTGCTGGCCGGTGGGGTTCTCCGACTCCGGGGTCACGGTCACGTCGGTGACGACGCCGTCGGCGAGGGTCAGCGAGACGCCCACCTTCTCGTTCCCTCCGGGCGAGGTGTAGGCGCCCTCGGCCTCGTAGGTGCCGTCGGCGTAGCTGCTGCCGCTCGCGGCGGAGGACGCGGCGCCGGTGGCCTCGGGGGCGGAGCTGGTGGCGGTGCTCGGAGCGGTGGTGGTCGCCGCGTCGGCGGCGTCGCTCCCGGTCGTGGTGGTGCTGGAGCAGGCGGCGAGCGCGGCGAGGGTGCCGGCGCCGGCGAGGAGGGTCAGGGCGTAGCGGGCGGGAGTCGTGGTCTTCGCGGTCATGTCTGTTCTCCTGGTCAAGGCGGACGCGGCGGATCCGACGGTAGAGGTGCTCGCTTCGAGCACCCGATGAGGCGGCGGTGCGGAGCCGGTGAGCCGGGCCGCGGGCGTCGCTTCCTCCAGGACAACGGCGGCGGTCCCGGTTCGGTTCAGCGCTCGTCCGACGGGCGTGTCAGCGCAGGAGTGCGGCGACCACTCCGGGCAGGTGCTCCGCGATGTCGAGCGCGGCGATCGGGCCGCCGGCGGAGGCGCTCCGTCCGGCCTCCGCGTGCAGGACGGCGGCCGCGGCGGCCACGGGGGCGAGGTCCTCCGCGGTCAGAGTCGCCCCGGCCGCCTCGGCGTCCGCGGCCCGACCGGCGAGGAGTGCGCCGAGCACGCCGCCGAGGACGTCGCCGCTGCCCGCGGTCGCCAGCCAGGGCGTGGATCCGGAGACCTCGAGCTCGACGCCGCCCGCGACGACGTGGGTGGTGCCGCCTTTGAGGAGCACGCAGACTCCGAGGCGGTCCGCCGCCCGGCGCGCCCACTCCCCCGGGGCCTCGGCGATCGTCGCGGCGTCCGCGTCCAGACCCGCTCGGCCGAGCACTCCGGCGAGCTCGCGGTAGTGCGGCGTGATGACGACCGGGCCTGCGGCCTCGTCGATCAGGTCGAGCGCGCCCGCGTCGAGCACCACCGGGACTCCCGAGTGCAGCTGCTCGATCAGGGTGCGCCGCTCCTCGTCGCTGCGGTCCTCGGCGCTGGTGCCGGAGCCGACGAGCCAGGCCTGCACGCGTCCCACCGCGGTCACGACCTCCGGCCGCCGGGCGAGCACCAGTCCCGCGGGCCGCTCCGGTCCGAGGTACCGGACCATGCCGACTCCCGTCCGCACCGCCGCCTCGACGCCGAGCACCGCCGCTCCCGGGTACCGCTCCGACCCGGTCGCGATCCCCAGCACCCCGCGCGTGTACTTGTCGTCGTCCTCCCGCGGCACCCTGATGCTCCGCGCCGCCTCCGCCGTCCCGACCCGCTCACCCATCCCGCCACCCTACGTCGCCCTGCGGCGGAGCCGCCCGGTGCCGCCGCAGCCGCACTGGTGCCGGAGCAGCGCACTGGTGCCGGCGCAGCCGCACCCCTCTCCCCTTGCTCCAGAGGGGCGCGGGTGCTGGAGGGGGCAGTCGCAAGGCGGAGGAGGAAGCGGTACCGGCGGTATCGCGCCCGACGACAACGCCGCCTCCAGCACCCGCGGGCGCGGGCCGCGGAGGGGTCGGATGCAAGGCGGAGGAGGAAGCGATACCGGCGTTATCGCGCCCGACGACAACGCCGCAGACGGCCCCTCCGCGGCCCGCGCCTAGCGGCGGGTGGCGTCGTCGACTTCGCCGACGAGCTCCTCGATGATGTCCTCGAGGAACAGCACTCCGGTGGCGCGTCCCTGCTCGTCGAACGCCCGGGCGAGGTGGGCGCCGGTGCGCCGCATGATCGCGAGGGCGTCCTCGAGGTCGGTGGCCTCGAAGATCGAGGCGAGCTGGCGGATGCGCTTGGCGGGGACGGGGAGGCGGAACTTGGCGCCCTCCGTGTCGCCGTCGAGGTCGAGGACGTCCTTGAGGTGGATGTAGCCCTCGGGGGTGCCGTCCTCGCCGAGGATCACGTAGCGCGAGAAGCCGTGCTTGGCGACGGCGCGCTCGACGTCGGCGGGAGTCGCTCCGCTGGGGAGGCTGACGATCCCGTCGAGAGGCAGGGCGACGTCGTGGACCTTCTTCTCGGTGAACTCGAACGCGGCGAGGAGGGTCCCGGTCGAGTCGCGGAGCGTGCCCTCGCGGGTGGACTGGTCGACGATCGTCTGCACCTCCTCGAGCGTGAAGGTGCTGTTCGCCTCGTCCTTGGGCTCCACCTTGAAGAGGCGGAGCACTCCGTTCGAGACCGCGTTGAGGGCGACGATGATCGGGCGGAGGACCCGGGCGATGGCGACGAGCGGCGGCGCCAGGAGGAGCACGGCGCGGTCGGGCATCGAGAACGAGATGTTCTTGGGGACCATCTCGCCGAGCACCACGTGCAGGAACGACACGATCAGCAGCGTGATGACGAAGGCGACGGTGCCGGAGAGCTCGTCGGGAATGCCGACGGCGTGCAGCGGCACCTCGAGCAGGTGGTGGATCGCCGGCTCGCTCACGTTGAGGATCAGCAGCGAGCAGACGGTGATGCCCAGCTGCGTGGTCGCGAGCATCAGTGTGGCGTGCTCCATCGCGGCGAGCGCGGTGATCGCGCTGCGGCGTCCGCTCTCCGCGAGGGGCTCGATCTGGGAGCGGCGCGCGGAGATGACCGCGAACTCCGCTCCGACGAAGAAGGCGTTCGCGGCGAGGAGCACCACGAGCCAGGCGATTCCGGCCCAGTCACTCATCGTCGGACTCCTTCCGTCCGCGGTGTCCGCGGGCGACGTCGGCGAGCGGGTCGGGGATCCCGTCGGGATCCGCGTCGGGATCGGGCGTGAAGCGGAGGCGGTCGATGCGGCGGCCGTCCAGGCGCTCGACGCGCAGAGACCCGCCCTCGACGTCGACCCGGTCGCCGACGGCGGGGAGGCGGCCGAGCTCGCTCATCACGAATCCGGCGACCGTCTCGTAGGGCCCCTCCTCGGGGATGTGCACGCCGGCGCGGTCGAGGACCTCGTCGGGGCGGAGCATGCCGGGGAAGGTGGTGGAGCCGGGGAGCTTGACCACGTCGGCCCGGGAGCGGTCGTGCTCGTCGGCGACCTCGCCGACCAGCTCCTCGACCAGGTCCTCGAGCGTGGCGACGCCCGCCGTGCCGCCGTACTCGTCGACGACGACCGCGAGCTGGAAGCCGCGTCCGCGCAGCTCGGTGAGCAGCACGTCGAGCTTCATGGTCTCGGGGACGCGGAGCGGCTCGGAGCGCAGCGCCGTGACCGGGACGTCGGACCTCTTGCCGCGGGGCACGGCGACGGCCTGCTTGACGTGCACGACTCCGACGATGTCGTCGATGTCGTCGTCCGTGATCGGGAAGCGCGAGAACCCGGTGGTTCGGGCGAGGTCGAGCACGTCCTGCGCGGTGCTCGCGCGCTCGACCGTCGACAGGCGCAGGCGCGGCGTCATCACGTCGCCCGCGGTGAGGGCGGAGAAGCGGAGGGTGCGCCCGAGCAGGTCGGCCGTGTCCTCCTCGAGCAGTCCGGCGCTGGCGGAGTGGCGCACGAGGCTCGAGAGCTCCTCGGCGCTGCGGGCGCCCGAGAGCTCCTCCTTCGGCTCGATGCCGACCAGGCGCAGCAGGGCGTTCGCACTGCCGTTCAGCAGGGCGACGGCCGGGCGGAACACCGTCGTGAACGCGGTCTGCAGCGGCACGACGAGCTTCGCGGTCGCCCGCGGCAGAGCGAGGGCGAAGTTCTTGGGGACCAGCTCGCCGAGGATCATCGACAGCAGGGTCGCGATGACGATGGCGACCACCGTCATGACCGGCGCGAGCGCCTCCTCCGGGATGCCGAATCCGCTGAACGGCTCCTGGAGCAGCGTCGAGAGGGCGGGCTCCATCGTGTAGCCGGTGAGCAGCGTCGTGAGGGTGATGCCCAGCTGCGCGCTCGAGAGGTGCGTGGAGGTGACGCGCAGGGCCGCGATGGTCATGCCCAGGCGCGTCTCGCCGCGGTCGCGACGGGCTTCGAGATCGGCCCGGTCGAGGTTCACCAGCGCGAACTCGCTGGCGACGAAGACGCCGGTGCCCAGGGTCAGCAGCAGGCCGACGCCGAGGAGGAGCCACTCAGTTCCCACGGTGGTCGCCCCCGGTCACGAGAGGGAGGTGCGAGGAGGGCCGGACGGGGCGGGCCGGCGGAGCGGCGGACCGTGAGCGGCGAGCGGGAGTCCGAGGAGCACTGCAGTGAGCGGAACAGGCCGGATGCGCAGAGGGAGGGTCGTCCATTGTGGCGCCGAGTCTACCCGCCGCGGAGCGCCGCCGGGCGTGCTCCGATGCCGCGGCTCAGAGCCACTTCTTCCGCTTGAACACCGCGTAGAGCGCGAAGCCGAACAGCACCATCAGGCCCAGCGCCCAGGGGTAGCCGAGGCGCCAGTGCAGCTCCGGCATGTCGTCGAAGTTCATCCCGTAGATGCCGGCCACGAGCGTCGGGGCGAAGAGGATCGCCGCCCACGAGGAGATCTTGCGGACCACGTCGTTCTGGGCGAGCCCGGTCTCGGTCTGCCGGCGCGAGACGAGCGTCGAGTGCACCGTGAGCGCCTTGTCGAGGATCGCGCGCAGGGAGTCGACCGCCTCCGTCACGCGGATGGTGTGGTCGAGCACGTCGCGGAGTGACCGGCGCAGCTCGATCCGCTCCGGCGAGGGCGAGGGCTCCCCCTCCACGGGCGTCGACTCCTGCAGCAGCTCGTGCAGCAGGGCGGTCAGCGGCTGCACCGAGCGCTGGAAGTGGATGACCTCGCGCGAGAGCCGGTAGATGCGCTCCGAGAGCCCGTCGTCCGAGTCGTCGCCGAAGAGCTGGTCCTCGATCTCGTCCACGTCGCCCTGGACGCCGAACACCACCGGCGCGTACTCGTCGACGACCTGGTCGAGGATCGCGTAGAGCACCGCTTCGGGCCCGCGGGCGAGAAGGGCCGGATCCTCCTCCAGGCGGCGGCGCACGCGGGCGAGGTCCGGGGAGTCGGCGTGCCGGATGGTGACCACGAAGTCGGGGCCGACGAAGACGTGCAGCTCGCCGAAGACGACCGTCTCGGCGGCGTCCGCGTAGCGCGCCGGCCGCAGCACGACGAAGAGCCCGTCGTCGTAGCGCTCGAGCTTGGCCCGCTGGTGCCCGCTCAGCGCGTCCTCGACGGCGAGCGGGTGCAGCCCGAACTCCTCGGCGACCGCCTCGACCTCCTCGCGCGTCGGGCGGTAGAGGCCGATCCAGGCCATGCCGTGCTCGTCGCGCATCAGCTCGAAGGTGTCCTCGAGCGAGTCGGGGTTCCGGATGCGGCGGCCGTCGACGTACACGGCGTTGTCGACGATGGTCATGGGCTCGGTTCTAGCACGCGGCGCCCGCTCACCAGCTGACCGGCAGCGCCTTGCCCTCCTCGTAGCCCGCGGCCGACTGCAGGCCCACGTGCGCCCGCTCGTGGAAGTCGGCCACGCTCCGGGCTCCGGCGTAGGTGAAGGACGAGCGGACCCCCGACGTGATCATGTCGAGCAGGTCCTCGACCGAGGGCCGCAGCGGATCGAGGTAGATGGTGGAGGAGGAGATGCCCTCGGCGAAGAGGCGCTTGCGGGCGAGCTCGTACGCGTCGAGGCGGTCGAAGCGCTCCTGCACCGCCTTGGCCGAGGCCATGCCCCAGCTCTCCTTGTAGACCCGGCCGGCCGCGTCGCTGCGCAGCTCCCCCGGAGCCTCGATCGTGCCGGCGAACCAGGAGCCGATCATCACGGAGGCGGCGCCCGCGGCCAGCGCGAGGGCGACGTCGCGCGGGTAGCGCACCCCGCCGTCCGCCCAGACGTGGGCGCCCAGCTCGTGCGCGCGCTCGGCCGTCTCGAGGACGGCCGAGAACTGCGGGCGGCCGACCGCGGTCATCATCCGGGTGGTGCACATCGCGCCGGGGCCGACGCCGACCTTGAGGATGTCCGCTCCCGCGTCGACGAGGTCGTGCACCGCGTCGGCCGTGACGACGTTGCCCGCCGCGATCGGCACTCCGAGATCGAGCGCGGAGACCGTCCGGAGCGCCCGGAGCATCCCCTCCTGGTGGCCGTGCGCGGTGTCGAGGACGAGGACGTCGACGCCCGCGGAGACGAGCGCGCGCGCCTTCGCCTCGACGTCGCCGTTGATGCCGATCGCTGCCGCGACGCGCAGACGCCCGTCCGCGTCGAGCGCCGGGTCGTAGACGGTGGAGCGGAGGGCGCCGGTGCGCGACAGCGTGCCGACCAGGGCGCCGTGGTGCAGCACCGGGGCGAAGTCGAGGTCGGCGGCCACCATGAGGTCGAAGGCGGCCCGCGCGGTGGGCACGTCGTCGGCGTCGATCGAGGGGGTGGCGGAGTGCACCAGGTCGCCCAGGCGCGCGTCCGGCAGCGCGGTCGCCAGGCGCGCGGCCGGGACGCAGCCGAGGATCGCGCCGCCCTCCTCCTGCACCACGAAGCCGTGGCCGGCGACGGCCGGCAGGATGCGCAGCGCCTCCTCCACGGTCGTCGCCGGCGAGGCGGTGAGGGCGCCGGAGAAAGCGACCGGCTGGCGCTTCACCCAGCGGATCGCGGCGTCCAGCGCCTGCAGGGGCATGTCCTGCGGGAGGACGCCGAGCCCGCCCCGGCGCGCGAGCGTCGCTGCGAGGCGCTGACCGGTGACCGAGTTCATGTTGGAGGAGACGACGGGGATCGTCGCCCCGGTGCCGTCGCCCGGGGCGAGCGAGACGTCGAGGCGGCTCGTCACCGACGAGCGGCCGGGGACGAGGAAGACGTCCGAGTAGGTGAGGTCGCCTGAGGGTGTTCCGCCGGAGAAACGCATGGGGGAAACGCTACTCCGGCGCGGCCCCGGGTCGGCCGTGCAGGGAACGGGGCTAGGCTTGGCGACCGGGACGGGACCAGGCGACGGCACCGGTTCCCGCTGGTGCGAGGACGACCTCCTCCGCCGCGGTGGCAGGCGCCGAGGGATGCGACGGGCCCGTCCGGATGATCGAGGACGAATCAACGGAGAGAGTGGGCGATCGGCTGTGTCGAGCCAGTTGACCGGAGCAGGAACAGAGCAGGGCGCGGAGGACTTCGGAGCCAACGAGTGGCTCGTGGAGGAGCTGTACGAGCAGTACAGCGCCGACCGCGCCTCGGTGGACGAGTCCTGGTGGCCCATCCTGGAGCGCTACGGCGCCCAGCTCGCGAACTCCGGCAAGGACGCTCCGGCTCCGGCTCCCGCCGCGGCCCCCGCGCCCGCCGCCTCGAAGCCCGCCGCTGCCGCCGAGCGCGTCTCGTCGAGCGGCGGAGGCGCCGTGACCCATCCCGCCGCGGCCTCCTCCTCCGAGTCGACCCCCGCCTCCCGCACCACGTCGAAGCAGCCGAAGGCGCAGCCGATCCCGGCCGACGCTCCGGTGAGCAAGCCCTCCGCCGAGGACTCGACGCCGGACGAGGACGTCGTCACCCCGCTCCGCGGCATGGCGAAGAGCCTCGCGACCAACATGGACGCCAGCCTCAGCATCCCCACCGCGACGAGCGTCCGCACGATCCCGGCGAAGCTGATGATCGACAACCGCATCGTCATCAACAACCACCTGCGCCGCACCCGCGGCGGCAAGGTCTCGTTCACGCACCTGATCGGCTGGGCGCTCATCCGCGCGCTCAAGGACTTCCCGAGCCAGAACGTGTTCTACGACGAGGTCGACGGCAAGCCCGCGGTCGTCGCCCCGGCGCACGTCAACCTCGGCATCGCGATCGACATGCCGAAGCCCGACGGCACGCGCGCCCTGCTCGTGCCGAGCATCAAGCGCGCCGACACGCTGAGCTTCACCGCCTACCTCTCGGCCTACGAGGACCTGGTCAAGCGCGCCCGCGGCAACAAGCTCGTCGCCGGCGACTTCGCGGGCACCACGCTCTCGCTGACGAACCCCGGCGGCATCGGCACGGTCCACTCCGTCCCCCGCCTGATGAAGGGCCAGGGGTGCATCATCGGCGCCGGCGCCCTCGAGTACCCCGCGGAGTTCCAGGGCGCGTCCGAGAAGACGCTGGTCGAGCTGGGCATCGGCAAGACCATCACCCTGACCTCGACCTACGACCACCGCGTCATCCAGGGTGCCGGCTCGGGCGAGTTCCTCAAGATCGTGCACGAGCTCCTGCTCGGCGGCCGCGGGTTCTACGAGGACATCTTCGCCGCGCTGCGCATCCCCTACGACCCGATCCACTGGTCCACGGACATCGCCGTCGACCTCGCCGAGCGCGTCTCCAAGACCGCCCGCGTGCAGGAGCTCATCAACTCGTTCCGCGTCCGCGGGCACCTGATGGCCGACGTCGACCCGCTGGAGTACGTGCAGCGCTCGCACCCCGACCTCGCCATCGAGAGCCACGGCCTCACCTTCTGGGACCTCGACCGCGAGTTCGTCACGGACGGCTTCGGCGGCAAGCGCCAGCTCAAGCTGCGCGACATCCTCGGGATCCTCCGCGACTCGTACTGCCGCACCGTCGGCGTCGAGTACATGCACATCCAGGACCCGGAGCAGCGCGCCTGGATGCAGCAGAAGCTCGAGCGCGGCTACGAGAAGCCGGGCCACGACGAGCAGCTGCGCATCCTGGGCAAGCTCAACGAGGCCGAGGCCTTCGAGACCTTCCTGCAGACCAAGTACGTGGGCCAGAAGCGCTTCTCGCTCGAGGGCGGGGAGTCGCTCATCGCGCTGCTCGACGCCGTCCTGCAGGGCGCGGCCGACGAGCACCTCGACGAGGTCGCGATCGGCATGGCCCACCGCGGCCGCCTGAACGTGCTGACCAACATCGCCGGCAAGACCTACGGCCAGATCTTCCGCGAGTTCGAGGGCACCCAGGACCCGCGCACGGTCCAGGGCTCCGGAGACGTGAAGTACCACCTCGGCACCGAGGGCACCTTCCGCGGCGCGGCGGGCGAGGAGATCCCGGTCTACCTGGCGGCGAACCCCTCGCACCTCGAGGCCGTGAACGGCGTGCTCGAGGGCATCGTCCGCGCCAAGCAGGACCGCAAGCCCATCGGCACCTTCACCACGCTGCCGATCCTCGTGCACGGCGACGCCGCGATGGCGGGCCAGGGCGTGGTGGTCGAGACCCTGCAGATGTCGCAGCTGCGCGCGTACCGCACCGGCGGCACGATCCACATCAACATCAACAACCAGGTCGGGTTCACGACTCCCCCTCACGAGGCCCGCACCTCGATCTACTCGACCGACGGCGCGAAGACGATCCAGGCGCCGATCTTCCACGTGAACGGCGACGACCCCGAGGCTGTCGTCCACGTCGGGCAGCTCGCGTTCGAGTACCGCCAGCGGTTCCACCGCGACGTGGTCATCGACCTGATCTGCTATCGCCGGCGCGGGCACAACGAGGGCGACGACCCCTCGATGACCCAGCCGCTGATGTACAGCCTGATCGAGGCCAAGCGCTCGGTCCGCAAGCTGTACACCGAGGCGCTCGTCGGCCGCGGCGACATCACCGAGGAGGAGTACGACCGCGCCCACCAGGACTTCCAGGACCGTCTGGAGCGCGCCTTCGCCGAGACCCACGCCGCGCAGACCGGCGCGATCCCCGTGATCACCGCCGACGGCGACTCCGTGGCCGACCTCGAGCTGCCCGACGCGCAGCAGGGCGAGGACTACCCGGGCGAGCCCGAGGTCACCGGCGTGAAGACCGAGGTCGTCACGCGAATCGGCGACGCGTTCACGACGCCGCCCGAGGGCTTCACCGTGCACCCCAAGCTCCAGCAGCTGCTGGCGAAGCGCCGGGAGATGAGCCGCTCCGGCTCCATCGACTGGGCCTTCGGCGAGCTGCTCGCGCTCGGCTCCCTGCTGCTCGAGGACACCCCTGTGCGCCTCGTCGGCCAGGACACGCGCCGCGGGACCTTCGTCCAGCGCCACGCGGTCCTCCACGACCGCGAGAACGGCCAGGAGTGGCTGCCGCTCATGAACCTGTCCGAGCAGCAGGCCCGGCTCTGGATCTACGACTCGCTGCTCTCGGAGTACGCGGCGATGGCGTTCGAGTACGGCTACTCGGTGGAGCGGCCCGACTCGCTCGTGCTGTGGGAGGCGCAGTTCGGCGACTTCGCGAACGGCGCCCAGATCGTGATCGACGAGTTCATCTCCTCGGCCGAGCAGAAGTGGGGCCAGCGCTCGTCGCTCGTGCTCCTGCTCCCGCACGGCTACGAGGGCCAGGGCCCCGACCACTCGTCGGCGCGGATCGAGCGCTACCTGCAGATGTGCGCGGAGCGGAACATGACCGTCGCGCGCCCGTCGACGCCGGCGTCCTACTTCCACCTGCTGCGCCGCCAGGCCTACTCCCGGCCCCGCCGACCGCTGATCGTCTTCACCCCGAAGGCGATGCTGCGTCTCCGCGGAGCCTCGAGCCCGGTCGAGGACTTCACCTCGGGCCGCTTCCAGCCGGTGATCGACGACGCGCGGATCCAGGACGCCTCGGCCGTGAAGCGCGTCCTGCTCCACGCCGGCAAGGTCCACTACGACCTCAAGGCGGAGCTCGAGAAGAAGCCCGACGACGGCATCGCGCTGGTCCGGGTCGAGCAGTACTACCCGGCGCCGATCGAGGAGCTGCGCGGCATCGCCGAGCGCTACCCGGACGCGGAGCTCGTCTGGGTGCAGGACGAGCCCGAGAACCAGGGCGCCTGGCCGTTCATGGCCCTCGAGGTCGCTCCGAAGCTGGGCCGGTCCATGCGCGTGGTCTCGCGGCCGTCCGCGGCCTCCCCCGCGGCCGGCTCGGCCAAGCGGCACGCCTCCGAGCAGGCCGACCTGCTGTCGCGGGCGCTCACCCGCTGACCCGCGGTCCGCACGACGCGGTCGGGCCCGTCGGAACGTCGTGTTCCGGCGGGCCCGTCGCGTTGCAGGCGGACCGTGCCTGACCGCAGGCCCGCAGAGACCGGCAGGAGCGCGCGCGACGTGCGGGTGCCGCGGCACCCGGAGGCCGCCGGACACGACGGAGCCCCGGCCCTTCGAGGGCCCGCGGTGCGCGGGAGGTCTCGAACGGCCGGGGCTCCCCGGGTCGTGCGGCGCCTAGAGGCGGGCGGGCGCCTGGGAGTGCGCGGCGTGCTCGTCGCGGAGCATGCCGAGCACCTGGGCGCGGAGGTCCTCCGGCGCCGTCTCCTTGCACGCACGCTGCACGGCGACCGTCAGCACCACGCCGACCTTCGCCTCGTCGGCGCAGTCGACGCATCCCGCCATGTGCTCGCGGATGTCGGCGGCGTCCTCCTTGCACAGCTCGTTGTGGAGGTACTCCTCGAGCTCGGCCTTCGCCTTTGTGCAGCCGCTGTCGGTCATTTCGTGCTCCCGGAAGTGAATGCGGCGCGGAATCCGCGCTCGCGTGCGTAGTCGGTGAGTCGTTCGCGCAGCATGCGCCGGCCGCGGTGCAGCCGGCTCATGACGGTCCCGACGGGGGTCTTCATGATGTCCGCGATCTCCTGGTAGGAGAAGCCTTCGACATCGGCGAAGTAGACGGCGAGCCGGAAGTCCTCCGGGATCGCCTGGAGCGCCTCCTTCACCGCGGTGTCGGGGAGGTGGTCGATCGCCTCCGCCTCGGCCGAGCGGCTGGAAGTGGCCGTGGTCGACTCGGCGCCGCCCAGCTGCCAGTCCTCGAGCTCGTCGATCGCGCTCTGGTAGGGCTCGCGCTGCTTCTTGCGGTACGAGTTGATGAACGTGTTCGTGAGGATGCGGTAGAGCCAGGCCTTCAGGTTGGTGCCCTGCTCGAACTGGCGGAACGCGCCGAACGCCTTCGCGAACGTCTCCTGCACGAGGTCCTGCGCGTCGGAGGGGTTCTTCGTCATCCGCAGACCGGCCGCGTAGAGCTGGTCGATGAAGGGCAGCGCCTGCTGCTCGAAGAGGGAGCGGAGATCGACGGGAGCCTCGACCGGGGCGTCGTCCAGCGACTCCTCGACGGTCTCCACGATCGTCTGCTCCGCGTCGGCAGGCTCTGGAGCCTCGTCGGCGGGGGTGGTGCGGGGTTCGTCGTCGCGAGTCATCACGAGCGATTCTAGAGCGGCGGCGCGGCGGACGACCGGGGTTGCGGCACGAGGGCGCCTCCGGGCGACGGGCCTGCTGCTCCGGAGGACCGGGGGTGCTGCCGTCATGCTCCGCCTCCGTCACGCTCCTGACGACGCCCTGCGCGCCGACTATCCTGACAACCGATGGTCTTCTCGCGTTATTCCGCCCCCGAGTTCGATCCGTACGGCGACGCCCGTGCGCTCCCCGGCGACGACGCCTGGCCCGCACCCCTCGCGGCCGGCGCTCTCGACGCCGAGGTCGGCCTGCCCGGCTCCAAGTCGCTGACCAACCGGGAGCTGGTGCTCGCCGCTCTGGCGGACGGACCCTCCACGCTGCGGGCGCCGCTGCACTCCCGCGACAGCGCCCTGATGATCGAGGCGCTGCGCTCGCTCGGCACCACGATCCGGGAGTCCGGCTCGACCGGCGGCTTCGGCGCCGACCTGGTCGTGGAGCCCGCGGAGGAGCTGCTCGGCTCGACGACGATCGACTGCGGGCTCGCGGGCACCGTGATGCGCTTCGTCCCGCCGCTGGCCGGCCTCGCGCTCGGCCCCACCACCTTCGACGGCGACGCGTACGCGGCGAAGCGGCCGATGGGGGCGACGATCGCCTCCCTCCGCGCGCTCGGCGTCGACGTCGCCGACGACGGCCGCGGCGCGCTCCCCTTCACCGTCCACGGCTCCGGGGCCGTCCGAGGCGGCGACGTCGTCGTCGACGCCTCGCGGTCGAGCCAGTTCGTCTCGGCGCTCCTGCTGGCCGGCGCCCGCTTCGAGGAGGGACTGCACCTGCGCCATGAGGGCAGCGCCGTCCCCTCCCGGCCCCACATCGACATGACCGTCGCCGCACTGGCGGCACGGGGCGTCGAGGTCGGCACGCCCGCCGACGGCGAGTGGACCGTCGCGCCGCAGCCCATCGCCGGCGCCGACGTGCTGATCGAGCCCGACCTCTCGAACGCCGCGCCGTTCCTCGCTGCGGCCCTCGTCACGGGCGGCCGCGTCCGGCTTCGCCACTGGCCGGCCGTCACCACGCAGGTCGGGGCGCACCTCGAGCGGATCCTGCCGCTGTTCGGCGCCCGCGTCGAGCGCGACGGCGAGGACCTCGTGGTCACGGGCGGCGACGAGATCCTGGGCGTGGACCTCGACCTGTCGGAGGGAGGCGAGCTCGCCCCCGCCCTCGCCGCCCTCGCCGCGCTGGCCTCCACTCCCAGCACCCTGACCGGGATCGGCCACATCCGTCACCACGAGACGGACCGCCTCGCCGCCCTCGCCGCCGAGATCACCGGCCTCGGCGGCCGGGTCACGGAGCTCGAGGACGGTCTGCGCATCGAGCCCGCCGAGCTCCACGGCGGCCGCTGGCGCACCTACTCGGACCATCGCATGGCCCACGCCGGCGCCCTGATCGGCCTCGTG
The DNA here is from genome assembly GCF_002930885.1 of Rathayibacter sp. AY1F2. Taxonomy (NCBI): domain Bacteria; kingdom Bacillati; phylum Actinomycetota; class Actinomycetes; order Micrococcales; family Microbacteriaceae; genus Rathayibacter; species Rathayibacter sp. AY1F2. The sequence continues at coordinate 299,222 of NZ_PSVG01000001.1, forward strand.
GTCCCCGGCGTGGTGATCGAGGACGTCGCGACGACAGCGAAGACCCTCCCCCAGTTCCCGGAACTGTGGACGACCCTCGCCGGATCGGTCTGACCCGTGTCGTGGTGGACGGACAGCGGCCTCGACGCCGACGGTGCTCTCGACGACTTCGACGGGTACGACGAGTCGGACGCGCGGGTGCGCCCGAACCCGAAGGGCACGAAGCCCCGGACCAAGAACCGGCCCGCCTACGAGGACGCAGAGATCGCGATGGTGCTCGGCGTCGACCGGGGTCGCTACACGGTGATGATCGGCGACGGGACGCCCGAGGAGCACGAGTTCACGGCGGCCCGGGCCCGCGAGCTGCGGCGCCAGGCGATCGTGGCCGGCGACCGCGTCGACGTGGTCGGGGACTCCAGCGGCGACGAGGGGACGCTCGCCCGCATCGTCCGCATCCGCGAGCGGTCGACCCTCCTCCGCCGCAGCGCCGACGACACCGACGCGATCGAGCGCGTGATCGTCGCCAACGCCGACCAGATGCTCTGCGTGGTGGCCGCCGCCGACCCCGAGCCCCGGACCCGGCTGGTCGACCGCTACCTGGTCGCCGCCTTCGACGCCGGGATCACTCCGATGCTCTGCATCACCAAGACCGACCTCGCGGACCCGGCCCCGTTCCTCCGCAACTTCGAGGGGCTCGACCTCCGCGTGTTCCTCTCGAGCCAGGACGAGCCGCCGGTCGACGAGATCGCCGACGCCCTCCTCGGCCACGAGACCGTGGTCGTCGGGCACTCCGGAGTCGGCAAGTCCACCCTCGTGAACAAGCTCGTCCCGGACGCGCACCGGGCCATCGGGCGCGTGAACACCGTGACGGGCCGCGGTCGGCACACCTCGTCCTCCACCGTCTCGCTCCGCGTGGAGCGCGGCGACCGGCACGGCTGGGTCATCGACACCCCCGGCGTCCGCTCGTTCGGACTCGGCCACGTGAACACCGACAACATCCTCGGCGCGTTCACGACCCTCGCCGTGATCGCCCGGGACTGCCCGCGCGGCTGCACGCACCTGCCCGACTCCCCCGACTGCGCCATCATCGAGGCTGTCGAGGGCGGACTGCTGGGCGCCAGCGGACCGGAGCGCCTCGACTCGCTCCAGCGCCTCCTGACCACCTTCGCCACGACCGACGGAAGCAGACGATGACCGACCCCTCCCCCCTCCCCGCCGAGGCGCGCCTCGCCGTCGGCGACTCCGCTCCGGAGTTCACGCTGCCGAACCAGGACGGCGAGCCCGTCTCGCTCACGGAATACCGCGGACGGCGCGTCATCCTGTTCTTCTACCCCGAGGCCGACACCCCCGGCTGCACCACGGAGGCCTGCGACTTCCGCGACAACGCGGCGTCCCTCCGCGACTCCGGCTACGAGGTCCTCGGGATCTCGCGGGACGCCCCGGAGGCGCTGCGCCGCTGGGCCGACGCCCAGGGCATCGCGTACCCGCTGCTGAGCGACCCCGACATGACCGTGCACCGCGCGTACGCGGTGTGGGGCGAGAAGAGCCTCTACGGCAAGACCGTCGTCGGCGTGCTGCGCTCGACGTTCGTCGTCGGAGCCGAGGGAGCGCTCGAGTTCGCGCAGTACGGCGTCCGGGCGACCGGGCACGTGCAGGCGCTCCGCAAGAAGCTGAAGCTCGTCTGACCCCGGGGCGCGCGGTGCAGGTCATCGCGCGCCACCTGCTCTCGGGGTTCCGCTCATCTGCGAGCATCTCTCATGTCGACGTGAGCGGCACCGCCCGGTGCCCCGTCGGGACGAGGGGTGGTCAGGGTGCGCTCGAATGCTCGCAGGACGAAGGCCGGAGCGGCGATCGCGGTCGTGGCCGCTGTACTGGCGGGCTGCACGCCACCGGAGCCGGCGCTCACCACCGCCAGGGTGCTGCAGGCGGTGTCCGTCGCCGTCTCGTCCGACGGGGGTGTCCGTGCGATCGAGGGGACGGCCCTCGCCGTCGGCGACGACCCGTCCGACACCTCGGCGACCACCACCGTCTACGATCCCCCCGAGGTCGCCGCCGACCTGCCGGTCCGTGTCCGGCCCTCGTGGCGCACCGCCGACGCCTCGGGCACCGATCCGGCCGACCTCGCCGGGCGCTCGGGTCGGATCGAGATCTCGCTCGCGGTGGAGAACCTGACGGTCCGGCCCGAGGAGGTCGCGTTCGACGCGGCCGGTCGTGCAGCCCGCCGCAGTGCACTCGTCGGCGCTCCGCTGACGATCGCAGCCTCCGCGGTCCTGCCGGGCGTCTCGCCGAGTCGCGTCGTCACCGAGAGCGAGTCGGGTGCCGTCACCAACGGCGTGCTCAGCCGTGACGAGCACGGAGACGCCGTCGTGCAGTGGGCCGCTCTCCTCGCTCCCCCGGGCGGTGGCGCGACGGCGACGCTTACCCTCGTCGCCGACGTCGCCGACTTCGCCGTCCCCGCCTTCGACCTGGCGGTCCAGCCCGGCCTGAGCACCGACCCGACCACCGAGGGGGCGCTGGGCGCCGCGTTCGACTCCTCCGACGCCTCGCCGCTCGCCCTCGAGCGCCGCACGATCGAGGTCGTCACCGCGGTGGACGACCTGCTGACGCAGGCCGGCACCACCGTCGCCGAGGTGCGGGCCTCGCTCGACGCGACCTCCGAGACTCTCGGTGTCCGCACGGCCGAGGAGCTGCGGGCCGGCGCCGCCTCGACGGCGGCCTCGATGCAGAGCCTCTCCGGGCAGCTCGGCGCGCTCCGGGCGCAGCTGTCGTCGACGGTCTCGGGCACCGAGTCCGGCCTGCTGGCGCAGCTGTCCGAGGCGATCGACGCGGTGGACGCCCTGCTGGGCGACACATCGGCCGCGGTGCCGCCGCCGACGGTCTCGGGCAGCGGATGCGGAGTCGCCGTCGACGGCGGCCGCTCCGGCTCGATCCACTCCGAGCTGCTGCGGCTCACGGCCGAGCTCGACGCGTACGGAGCGGCGGCCGAGTCCTGCCGCGACGAGGTCGTCGCGGCTGTCCGTGCTGCCGCGGGGCCGGCACATCCCTCCGCCGAGACCTGCACGGCACCCTCGACCACCTGCTCCCTCGCCGCCTCCGGAGCCGCCGTCGACACCGTGCTGCTCGGGATGCTCGATCGCGGGCAGGACCTCGTCGACTCCCTGCAGCCGGAGCTGATGGACGGCGTGCAGGCCGGGTTCGCCGCCCTCGCGAGCAGGGTGGACGCCGCGTCGGCCTCGGTGGACACCCTGGCCGACCCGGAGGGATCCGTCACCCGGGCACTCGCCGCCCTGTCGGCGACGCTGGACGAGCTCGACGCGGACACCGCGGGCCTGGAGACGACGGTCGCCTCGGTCGGCACCGCCGCCACGACCGCCCTGGACGAGCTCGGCACGCCGACCAGCACGGGGTCGCTGTCGGCGCAGAACCAGGAGCTGGCCGATCGGCTCTGCGAGCTGTCGCCGGCGACACAGTCCCCTGCTGCCGCACCCACGCCGACCAGGCGCCCGACGCGCGCACCCGTGGAGGTGACCCGGGGCTCCGTCGAGGAGCTCCGCGCCTACCTGACCGCGACGCCCTGCTCCGGCACGGGCCGCCTCGACGCTCCCGACGGCTATCCGGCCCCCCTGGCCGACCGGCTGAGCGACCAGGTCCACGCGTGGACCGCCGTCGCCTCCACCGTCGGCAGCACCGGCGCTAGCGCCGACCTCGCCGCCCTGCGCGCCGCGCTCGCCACGGTCCGCGGAGGCGTGGCCGAGGCCGGCGCGACGGCCGGCTCGGACGACACGCGCCTCACCGGCCTGCTCGCCTCCCTCCGCACCGGCGTCGACGCGCTGACCGCTCAGCGCGACGCACTCGGCACCCGCATCGACGCTCTCGGTGCCCAGCAGGACGCTCTCGCACCGGCGATCCAGAATGCGTTCGCCGAGGCGGACACGGCAGCCGCATCCGCGGTCACCGCACTCCTCGACGAGCAGGTGCGGCGGATCTCGACGCGCTCCGGCGCCGACGCCGACGCGGTCGTCGCGATGTTCGACCGGTCGGTCTCGAGCCTGCGCACGGCCTCCTCCGGCATCCACTCCGACGGTGCAGCGACGGTGGACGCCGGGCACCGGGCTCTCCGCACCGCGGAGGCCCGGATCGGCGGGGCCGTCTCTGAGCGGACGCGCGCCTCCCTGGCCGGCATCGCGACGACGATCGACGCCTCGACCCGCGACACCGACGCGGCCGCCGCGCTCCTCGCAGCCGATCTGCACAAGGTGCTCCTGGACCTCGGCGACCGGACGGTCGGCGGCTCCGGCCTGCTCGGATCGATGACCACGAGTGCCGCGAAGGTCGGCACCGCCGACGTGCAGCTCGCCCTCGCCTCGCAGAGCGCGCGGGGCTACGCCGCGGTGCGGTCCGAGGACGTCTCGGGCATCCTGCTGGTGCAGGCCCAGGAGCGGGCCTCCCTCCGGGCCGGGGATGCGCTTCCCGCGTTCCACCTCGACCTGCCCGAGGGCGCGCGGACCCGAACGGTCTACTCCTTCCGGATCGGGGACGAGCGATGACCCGCCTGGGCAGGCGCGCGGCGCAGCACCCCCGCACCGCTCGACGGACCACGATGCTGGTCGGCGGCGCGGTCGCCCTCCTCGGCGTCAGCGGTGCCCTCGTCTCCCTCCTGCCGCCGCAGTCGGCTCCGATGACGGAGGTCGCCGCTCTGCCTGTCGGCTTCTCGTGCGCCCGGGTGCCCGAGCGGATGACGCTCGGGGTGGTGGTCTCGCTCAGCTCGGCTCCGGGCGAGGGCGCGGAATGGAAGGACGCGGCGAACGGCGCCGTCGTCGCCGCGCACCGGTCAGCGATGGGCGGCTGCGAGATCGGTCTCGTCGCCGTCGACGACCACGGGACGCCCGAGGGTGCCCGCGCCGCCGTCGAGGAGCTGACGGGGCAGGGCGTGTCCGGCCTCGTCCTCGCGGCCCACGGCACCCACACCGCTGCAGCCGTGGACGCCGCTCGGGCCGCGGGGACAGCGGCCGTCCTCCCCTACGGAGGCGGCCCCGACCTGCCCGGCGACGGCGTCTGGTCCCTCGGACCCGACACCGCCTCGGCCGACGCGGCACTCGTGGAGGAGGCCGGCGGAGGCGCCCGGGTACTCCTCGTCGACACCGGTGGAGGCACCCCGACCGGTCTCTCGCCCGCCGCGACGGTGACCGCCGATCCCGGCGCCACCGCGGACGTGATCGTCAGCGCCGCCCGCCCGCACCTCGAGGGCGAGCTGGCGGTCGAGCGCGTCGTCGTGTCCGGCTCCGCCGCTGCGCAGGCGACGGCGGTCGCCGCTCTGCAGGCGGCGGGGGCGTCCGTCCCGATCCTGCTCACGCCCGACGCGCTGAGCCCCGCCTTCGCTCCCGCCCTGGCCGCGGCCGGAGGCACCCTCTCGGGAGATCTGACGACGATCGGCACGGATTCCGGCGACGCGGTCGCTCTCCGCGGCGACGAGCGCGGGCGCGCGGCCTCCGCGTTCCTGGGGGCCGTGCGGATGACCGCCGACGATGCCGTGCGGACGACCCTCCTCGGCGACCGCGCGTTCCGCGATCTCGCCGCGGTCGCGGACGCCCCCAGCCACGACGCCGTCGTGGCGCTGGTGCGAGCCGCGGCCGTCGCAGGCAGCAGGGAACCCGCGGCGGTCGCCGCCGCACTCCGGGGATCCACGATCGGACCGGCGGACGGGCTCGCCGGTCCGCCGCTCGACTTCGGCGCCGCGCACGCTCTGGACGCCCCGGCACTCCCCCTCCACTCCTCGCCGCAGCGCCTCGGCCTGCGGCCCGCCGACCCGCCGCTGCTCTGGTTCGCCGGACAGCCCCGACCGTGAGCCCCCGGTGCGACTCCTCCTCGACCTCGACGGCACCCGCTCCGACATCGACCTCGGCCGCCACCGCGACTCCGCGACACTCGGCGAGCTGATCGCCACCGCAACCGGGCACCGCCTCCCGCCCGGGACGGCCCTCGCCGTCGACACCGTCCTGCACCCTGTGGAGACCCGGCTGGCCGATCTGCTGCTGCTCGAGGGAACGCGGATCGCCCGCTCCCCCCTGCCCCGACCTGCCGCGGCCCGCGGGTGGACGGCCGTGCTGTCGGGCGGTCTCGGCGCGGGAGCCGTGGTCGAGATCCCGCGGGCCCGCGCGCTGATCGTGGGCCGCTCCCCGCACGCCGACGTCGTCCTCGACACGGCGAGCGCCTCCTGGGAGCACTTCTCGGTGACCCGCGAGGGCGACGGCCTGCGGGTGCACGACGCCGACAGCACCAACGGCACCCTGGTCGACGGCGTCTCCGCGACCGGGGACGGGGTCCTCGTCTCCGACGCCGTGGTCGTGATCGCCGGTGGGGCGGCTCTCCGACTCCGCCCCGCGCCTCCCGAGCTCCTCGCGCCCGAGCCGGGGAGCACGGACAACGTCACCACGACGGCGACCGTTCCCTTCAACCGGCCGCCGCGACCGGGACGTCCGGCGGCCGGCGAGGCGGTCGTCCCGCCGGCCCGCCTCGAGATCGCCTCCGCCACGACCTTCAGCGTGATCACCGTCGCCGCGCCGCTCGTCCTCGCCTTCGCGATGGTCCTCATCATGGGCGATGCGCGCTACGCCCTCTTCGCCGCGCTCAGCCCCGTGGCCGGGGTGGGCATGTGGTTCGAGCAGCGGCACCGGCACGCCCGAGCGACCCGGTCCGAGGAGCAGCGCTACGGCGAGGCGCTGCAGACGCTCCGCGACGACATCGCCCGTTCCGCGCGTGTCGAACGGGCCCGCCTCGAGGAGGACGCGCCCGACCCGGCGACGACGATCCGCCGGGCGGCGCTGCCCGCCACGTCGCTGTGGCAGCGGCGCGCGACCTCCGCCGATGTGCTCCGCCTGCACATCGGCGTCGGCGACGTCCCGTGGTCTCCCCCGCTCGATCAGCGCGGAGTGCCGCGGCTCGAGGAGGAGGTGCGCGCGATCCTCGCGGTGAGCGTCGTCCCGAGCGCGCCGGTGTCCATCGATCTCGCGGACTCGGGCGTCGTCGGGATCGTCGGCGACCGCGAGGGCGGCCTCGCTCTGGCGAGGAGCCTGCTCTGCCAGGCGGCGGTCCACTGCGGTCCGGCCGACCTGGCGATAGGGGTGTTCTGCGACCGGCGACGCGACTCCGACTGGAGCTGGGCCTCCTGGCTCCCCCACACGCGTCTGGCCGGGGGCGGACGCCGCCTCTCCGACCGGCGCGACCGCAGCTCCGAGCTCCTCCGCGCCCTCCGCGACGAGGACTCGCCGCGCGTGCTCCTGGTGCTCGACTCCGACGTGCTGACCGAGGGACGCGCCGCTCCGGCGCGCGAACTCCTCGGACTCGGCCGCGGCGAGCGCGAGGCGGCGACCCGGATCTCCGGCCTCGTCCTCGCGGCGTCGGAGGAGCAGCTCCCCGCCTCCTGCACGGTCGTCGTCCGAATCGGAGCGGACGCCTCGGCGCTCCTCTCCCGGCCCGACGAGCGGATCACCGTCGAGGACGTGGTGCTCGCCGGTCTCGCCTCCTCCACGGCCGAGCGCTGTGCGCGCGACCTGGCGCGCTTCGAGGACCCGGAGCTCGTCACCGCGGGGGCGGCCCTCTCCGCGCTCGTGCGGCTGCCGCCGCTCCTGGGCGCCGATCGTCCGACCGCCGCGGACGTCCGGGGGTGGTGGTCGAGCGCCCGGGGCGTGCGCGCGCCCGTCGGCTCGTCCGAGCACGGTCCGCTCGTGCTCGATCTCGTCGCCGACGGCCCGCACGGCCTGGTCGGCGGCACCACGGGCTCGGGCAAGAGCGAGTTCCTGCGCTCCTTCGTGGCCGGCCTCGCGGCCTGGAACGATCCGACGCGCCTCACCTTCGTGCTCATCGACTTCAAGGGGGTGCAGCGTTCGCGTCCTGCGAGCGGCTCCCGCACACGATCGGCACCATCAGCAACCTCGACGCCCAGCTCGCCGACCGCGCGCTGCGCTCGCTCCAGGCCGAGATGCGGCGTCGTCAGCGGCTCTTCGCCGCCGCCGGCGAGGGTGTCGACGACCTCGACGCGTACTGGGCCACCTCGCCGCCGGAGCCGATGCCGCGGCTCCTGCTCGTCGTCGACGAGTTCGCCGTTCTCGCGAAGGAGCATCCCGACGTCCTGACGTCCCTCGTGAGCGTCGCCGCGGTCGGCAGGACGCTCGGCGTGCACATGATCCTCGCCACCCAGCGTCCGGCCGGAGTGGTGAACGACGACATCCTCGCCAACACCAACCTCCGCGTCGCCCTCCGGGTGCAGAGCCGGGACGACTCCGCCGACGTGATCGGAGTCGCGAGCGCGGCCGGGATCTCCCGCTCCCAGACCGGCCGGGCGTACGTGAAGCGGGGCCAGAACGACATCTCGCCCGTCCAGACGGCGCTGGTCACCGGTCGCGCGGAGGCGGCGGCCGTCGAGGCGATCGAGGTCCGCCCGGTCGGACCCACGGGCGTCCCCGTCGAGGGCCCCTCCCCGGTCGCCGCCGACGAGACGGCCCCGACCGATCTCGACCTCCTGATCGACGCGGTGGTCGAGGCGGACGTCGCTTCGGGCTTCGGCCCTCCCCGCCCGATCTGGCCGGAGCCGCTCGAGGACACCGTGGCCCTCAGCGGGTTCGGTGCGGAGGAGTCCGACCTCGGTCGCGTCGTCGGCGACGTCCTGCACGTCGCACTCTCGGACGACCCCGACCGGCAGCGCCGGACGCCGACCGGCTGGGATCTGGGCGAGGGGAACCTGCTCCTCATCGGCATCCCCGGCAGCGGCACCAGCACGGCGCTCGCGTCGATCGCGCTGACGGCCGCCCGCCACTTCCCCCCGGACGAGCTCGACCTCTACGTCCTCGCTGCCGGTTCCCGCGACTCCGCCCCGCTTGCGCGACTCCCGCACACCGTCTCCTACGTCGGCGCAGGTGGCGGATCCCACGAGAAGCAGACCCGGTTCCTCCGTCACCTGCGCGACGAGGTGCGCCGGCGCCGAGCATCGCCCGGGGGCCACCGTCGTGCGCTGGTGCTCGTCGACGGTCTCGCCACTCTGAAGGACGAGTTCCAGGACTGGGAGGGCCTGGCTCTGATGGAGGCGTTCACCCGCGCCTACGCCGACGGACCGGAGCTCGGCCTGCACTTCGCGGTGACGAGCACCCGGGCGAGGGCGATCCCCTCGGTGATGGAGGAGGTCACGACGCAGAAGTGGCTGTTCCGCCTCGCCGACCCGCAGGACTACGCCGCCGCCGGGGTGAAGCCGGTGCAGGCGCCGGCAGCGGTGCCGGGGCGCTGCGTTCTCACCTCGTCGCTCCTGCAGACGCAGGTCGCGACTCCGAGGGCCGGTCTCGACGACGCGATCGCCGAGCTCGCGGCCGCCTGGCCGGATGCGCGCGGCAGGACGAGCACGGTCGGCACGCTTCCTGACAGGGTCGCCGTGAGCGCGCTCGGGATCGAGGCCCGCTTCGATCGCGAGCCGTGGCTGCTCCCGATCGGCCTCGGCGAGTCGGACCTCGCCCCGCTGGCGTTCCAGGTCTTCGAGGGCGAGCACGTCGTCATCGCCGGACCCGCCCGATCGGGCAAGTCGACCGTGCTGCTCGCCCTGGCCGAGGCGGCGCGGGCCGCCGGCTCGGTCGCCGTCTGGGGAGTGTGCGATCGACGCTCCCCGCTGAGGGGCGCCGACCTCGACCGACTCGCTGTGGGCGCGGAGGAGCTCCGCACCCTCCTCGCGTCGCTGTCGACGGAGGAGGGCCCCGTGCTGCTCCTCCTTGACGACGCCGAGCGCTGGGACGACACCGACCAGGCGCTGATGAGGCTGGTCTCGTCGGGTCGCCCGGGACTCTGCGTCGTGCTGGCCGGCCGGTCGAGCGAGCTCCGCAGCCATTTCGGGAACTGGACGAAGAAGGCGGCGGCCTCCCGCTCCGTGCTGCTGCTCCAGCCCGACGTCGACAACGACGGCACTCTCCTCGGCGCGCAGATCCCGCGGCGCTTCCCCGTCCCGCCCACGGTGGGCCGGGGCTTCGTCAGCCTCGACGGCGAGATCCACTTCGTGCAGTCGGTCTCGCCGACGCCGGCGGACGGCGGCTGATCAGCGCCCTCGGGCGGGTGATCGCGCCTCCGCCACCGAGTCGATCGGCGCGTCCTCCTCGAGAGCGCTCCGATCACTCCGAGACGCACCGATGGAGGTGCGCGGAGGAAGGAGCGCGGAGACGACGAGCACGTCCCGCCCCCGCTCGCCGGAGCACGCAGGGGCGGGACGGCCGGTCAGCTCCCTCCGCCGGCGGCGAAGATGTTCTGCGAGATCGTCGCCAGCTGGCTGCGCAGCTCCTCGAGCTCCTGCTTGGCCTTCTCGAGGGCCGACTTCGTCTCCGGCCAGGTCGACGAGCGGAACTGCGAGGCCAGCGGACCGTCCCAGACGTTCGGATCGGACAGTGTCCGCCCCTGTGCGTCGAGCCGGCTGATCTGATCGGCGAGGCCGCCGTTGACGATCGACTGGATCTGCTGGATCGCGGACTTCGCCTCGTCGGTCGAGAGAACACGTGACATGGATCACACCTTTCTACCCCTGCGGACGGGACCGTCCCGCCCGCTCCCCACTCCACCGTCGTTTCATGAGGATGTCTCGTCATGGTAGAAGGCAAGACAGCACAGACGGCTCGCGTGGCGTCGACGGCTCGACACTGGCGCGGGAGGTCGACTCACTCGCGAGTGGTGATCGCGAAGGGACTGCTCGAGAGGTCCGAGAACGCGCCCACTCGGGCGCGCAGCTCGCAGGACGGAGTCACCGTGAGGGCGGTCACCGTCAGCCCGTCGGACGACACGGCGACCGCGCCGCTGCAGCCGTCGCTGAACCGCACGCCCTCCACTCCGCCCGCGATCGCGTCGAGCATGCTGCTCGCCGGCGCGGACGACGGCGTCGCCAGCAGGGGATTCACGGGGTCCGCCCCGCTCGGCCAGACCGGCACCAGCGTCACCGGCAGCGGGGTCCGGCCGACCGTCCGCGCGGGAGTCTCGATCCGCACATCCCGCAGCCGCTGCACGGGATACGCCGTCCCGGTGACCGCAGGGTCGGCCACCGCCTGTGCCGTCGCTGATGCGGCCGCCGCGAGCCACCCGTCCAGGGCGCTCTGCTCGGCCACCGCGATCGGCACGGTCGCCGTGACGTCGACGATCCCCTGCGCCGGGACGTGCAGGTCCGTCAGGCTCCAACCGCAGCCGACCCCGACTCCGGTGACGCTCGGCCGGTTGCGCACCGCCGTCACTCCGGACCAGCTGGCCGCGGGGCACGCCGCCGCGGCGTCCGGGCCCGGCAGCACCTCGAGGAAGGACCCCGAGAGGGGCGCGCTCTGGGCGGAGTAGGAGATCTCGACGACCACGGCCCGTCGCTCCGCGTCCCAGGTGGCCGATCGCGTCACTCCGAGGCCCGTCGGCAGCGGCCGGTCCTGCTGCCGGGCCGACAGGTCGGCATCCGGTGCCGAGGCCCGTGCTCCGCCGCCGCGCGGCTGGACGGCGAGGAGCACCGCCCCGATGAGCAGGACGCCGGCGCCGAGGGCGGCGAGGATCATCCGCAGACGTCCGCCGCGCCCCCGCCGAGCTGGAGCCTCGAACGGCCGTTCCGCCAGGCGCAGCTCGCGGCGCGGCACCGGGCGGAGCACGGTCGCCTGCGACGACGGGCCGAGCTCGGGAGCGGGCCCCTCCTCCACCGGCTCCGACGACATCTCCACCGCCATCCCGCGGAGGGCCGTGCCCGGGCGCTCGGCCTCCTCGAACTCCGCCGCGCCCGCCGCGCGCGGCAGCGCCGGCAGCCCGGCCAGCGCCGGGGAGAGGCGTCGCAGGATCCCCGCCGCCTCCGCAGCCGTCGGCCGCGACGCCGGATCCTTCGCGAGCATCCGGTCCAGGAGCGACGCGAGCCGCGGCGGCAGATCCAGCGGCGGCGGGAGCATCGCGACGTGCCGGTAGGCGACCGCGACATCGGCGCCGGGGCCGGCGAACGGGGTCCGGCCGCACAGCAGCTCGTAGAGCAGGATCCCCGTCGAGTAGACGTCGCTCGGCGGGCCGGCCGCTCCGGTGGCGAGCATCTCGGGCGAGAGGTACTCCGGCGTCCCGATGATACCCGTCGTCGCGCGCGGCCCCTCGGCGACCACGTGAGCGATGCCGAAGTCGGAGACGCGGACGGCGGAGCCCGCATCGTCCGCACCCTCCGCGAGCAGGACGTTGTCGGGCTTCACGTCCCGGTGGACCGTGCCGATCGCATGCGCGGCGGCGAGAGCGTCGAGGATCGAGGCCGCCACGGGCAGCGCATCGACCGCCGGGAGGGTGCCCTCGTCCCGCAGCAGCTCCCGCAGCGGTCCACCGCCGACGAGCTCCATCACGATCCCGAGCGTCTCCCCCTCCACGACGAGGTCGAGCACCTCCACGACGTGCGGGTGCCGCAGACGGGTGAGCACCGACCTCTCACGGACGAACCGCTCGACCAGGCCCGCGTCGTGCACGTGCTCACCGCGGAGGAGCTTCGCCGCGCGGTCCGGCCCCTGCGCGTCGGCGACGCGCCACACCTCGCCCGCGGCACCCGAGCCGATCCGCTCGAGCAGGCGGTAGCGCGCCCCTAGCGGATCCCCAGCACTCCTCGCCATGCCGCCTCCCGATCCGAGCTTCCGTCATCTTCGAGAGGAAACATAGCGGAGACCGCTCGGGCGGATCAGCGGTGGCGCATCGGCCTGATCAGAACCCCTCGTTGGCGCGCGGTGCGTAGTCGGCGCCCAGCGCCTCCAGCTCGTCGGCGGTCAGCTCCACGTCCAGCGACGCGACCGCGTCGTCGAGGTGGTGGAGCTTCGTGGCTCCGACGATCGGAGCGGTGACCGCCTCCTGCTGCCGGACCCAGGCGAGCGCCACCTGCGCACGGGGCACGCCGCGCTGCTCGGCGATGCGTGCGACGGTCGCGACGGTCCGCCGGTCGGCCTCCTCCTGCTGGCGGTAGAGGGTGCCGCCGAAGACGTCGGTCTCGGTGCGCGCCGTGGTCTCGTCCCAGTCGCGGGTGAGCCGGCCCCGGGCGAGCGGCGACCACGGGATCACGCCGACTCCCTGGTCGACGCAGAAGGGGTGCAGCTCGCGCTCGTCCTCGCGCTGGATCAGGTTGTACTGGTCCTGCATCGAGACGAACCGCGTCCAGCCGCCCAGATCCGCGGTGTACTGCGCCTTCGCGAACTGCCACGCCCACATGCTCGAGGCGCCGATGTAGCGCGCCCTGCCCGAGCGGACGACGTCGTGGAGCGTCTCCATCGTCTCCTCGATCGGCGTCTCGGGGTCCCAGCGGTGGATCTGGTAGAGGTCGACGTAGTCCGTGCCGAGACGCCGGAGGCTGTCGTCGATCGCGCTGAGGATGTGCCGCCGCGAGAGGCCGCCGCCGTTGGGGCCGGAGCGCATCCGCCCGTGGACCTTCGTGGCGATCACGACCTCCTCGCGGACCGCGAAGTCCGCGAGCGCCCGGCCGACGAACTCCTCGCTCGTGCCGTCGGAGTAGACGTCCGCCGTGTCGAACGTGGTGACGCCGAGCTCCAGCGCCCGCCGGAGGAAGGTCCGCGACTCCTCCTCGCCCATGCTCCAGCCGTGGGCCCCGCGGTCGGGAGCGCCGAAGCTCATGCAGCCGAGGACGATCGAGGAGATCTGCAGGCCGCTGGAGCCGAGTCGGGTGGAGTCCATGCGCGTCGCTTCCGTGTCGAGGAGGGGGTCCCTCCAGCGTCGCACCCGCAAGCGGCGGCGCGCCAGCCGTCCGGCTACACGGCCGGATCGCGACGAGTGGCGGCGACCACGCTCGGGAGGAACAGCGCGACGACGGCCACCACGGCCGGCGCCAGCAGCGCCCAGCCGATGTCGGGCACGGCGTACTGGCCCTGGAAGGCGCCGAGCGCCACGGCCATCATCACCAGCTGGATCGTCAGCGCCGACGCGCGCATCCAGCCGCGCCGTCGCACGGCGCCGAGCGTCGTCGCGGCGGCCCAGCACACGGCGATCAGCGCGAGGACGACGATGGCGATCCCTCCGCCGACCGTGTCGGCCCGGGTCGTCAGCAGCTCGAGCACGAGCCACGCCGCGACCCCGGCGACGGCGAGCGTCTCGAGGGCGAGGACCGCGATCAGCACCACCAGACCGAGCGGCCGGGAGGCGGTCGGGCGGGGTCCGCGGGACCCGTTCGCGTCAGCGGTCACCGGCACATCCCATCCAGGACTCTTGATTCGGGCTCATCCCCGTGACAGGCTAGTCCAGTTCGTTTCACCGCTCACAGGGTCGTGGGTTTCCGCCGATGTGAACATCCGATCCCGCCGCGCCGTCAGGCACGGGGGCGAGCCGGATGACCAGCACTGGAGCCGGGTGGCCGACGCAGTGCTCGCGCATCGCGTCGAGTGCACCGGCAAGAACCGAGCGTTCTCCCGTCCACCACCCCGATCCACCCCGCGCTCCAGCACGGGGCCTCGTGGCGTGCGCCGGTGAGGGCGCGGAGGTCGAGTACTGGTCGGGATCGTCGGCGTGGATCGATCATCTCACCCGAACACTGCGTGGTTCCTCCACGCACGCCTTCACACAAGGAGCACCCGCATGGACTGGCGCGACAAGGCCGCTTGCCTCACCGCAGACCCCGAGCTTTTCTTCCCGGTCGGCAACACCGGCCCGGCCGTGGACCAGATCGAGAAGGCGAAGTCGGTGTGCGCACGCTGCACCGTCACCGAGGTCTGCCTCCAGTACGCCCTCGAGACCGGCCAGGACTCGGGCGTGTGGGGCGGCCTCAGCGAGGACGAGCGTCGCGCCCTGAAGCGCCGCGCCGCCCGCGCACGCCGCGCCTCCTAGGCGCACGAGCCGCTCGGCGGCACGAACGACCCCGACCCCCGTCGCCTCTCGGCAGCGGGGGTCGCGTCGTCTCCGGCTTCAGGAGCGGGCGCGCTCCAGCCATCGCAGCGGCACCTCGATGGTGACCTCGGTGCCGCGCCCGACCAGCGTGTGCCAGTCGATGGTGCCGCCGAGCTCGCCCTGGATGAGCGTGCGCACGATCTGCGTGCCCAGGCCCGATCCGACCTTGCCCTCCGGCAGCCCGACGCCCGTGTCGCGCACCTTCACCGTGAGCTCGTCGTCGCTGCGCGAGGCGACGATCTCCACGTCGCCCTCCCGTCCGGCCAGGCCGTGCTCGACGGCGTTGGTGACCAGCTCGGTCAGGGCGAGGGCGAGCGGAGTCGCGTACTCGCTGGGCAGGTTGCCGAAGCTCCCCGTCAGCTTCGGGTGCACCGTGGTGTTGTGGGTCGAGGCGACCTCGGCGATCAGCAGCAGCACCCGGTCGAAGACCGCGTCGAAGTCGACGTTCTGGTTCAGCCCCTCCGAGAGCGTGTCGTGCACGACCGCGATGGCGGCGACCCGGCGCATCGCCTGCGTGAGCGCCTCCCGGGCGAGGTCGGAGTGGGTGCGCCTGGCCTGGATCCGCAGCAGCGAGGCCACGGTCTGCAGGTTGTTCTTCACGCGGTGGTGGATCTCGCGGATCGTCGCGTCCTTGGTGATGAGCTCCCGCTCCTGGTGGCGCAGCTCCGTCACGTCGCGGCACAGGACGACGGCGCCGACCCGCTCGCCGCGGTCGCGGATCGGGATCGCGCGCAGCGACACCGTCACTCCGCGGGCCTCGATGTCGGTGCGCCACGGCGCCCGGCCGGTCACGACCAGCGGGAGCGACTCGTCGATGACGACCTTCCCCGCGATCAGCTTCGTCGTGACCTCGGCGAGCGACTCCCCCTCGAGCTCGTCGGCGAAGCCGATGCGGTTGAACGCCGAGAGGGCGTTGGGGCTCGCGAACGTGGTGACGCCGTCGACGTCCAGGCGGATCAGGCCGTCGGACGCGCGCGGCGCCCCGCGGCGAGGACCGGTCGGCGCGCCCAGATCGGGGAAGTCGCCCGAGGCGATCATCGAGAAGAGGTCGTTCGCGCAGTCGTTGAACGTCAGCTCCTGCCGGCTCGGCGTGCGTGTCTCGCTGAGGTTGGTGTGGCGCGTGACGACCGCGATGGGGCGGTCCGTCGTCCCGCCGTCGGAGGCCCCCAGGCGGCGCAGGACGGGCACCGCGCGCACGCGGGTGGGCGTCTCCTCGAACCAGTCCGGGGCGGAGGTGTCGACGATCCGCGCGGTCTCGAACGCCTCGACGACCTGGGCGCGCCACTCCGACTTGATCCTCTGCCCGACGAAGTCGCGGTAGAAGAGCGTCGCCGCGCTGCTGGGGCGCGCGTGGGCGACGGCGACGAAGCTGTCGTCGGCCGTGGGCACCCAGAGCACGATGTCGGCGAAGGCCAGGTCGGCGAGCAGCTGCAGGTCGCCGACGAGCAGGTGCAGCCATTCGACGTCCGCTTCGTCGGATCGGCCGTGGGAGAGGACGAGGTCACTGAGGGTCGACACCCGACAAGCCTAGGGCGCGGCCGGGCGGTGCACGCCGGGCTCGCTGTCCACAGCTCGGGACGGCCGACGATTATCCACAGTCTGCGCCTCTGCACTCCATGAGCATCCCTCGACTGCTTCGATGAGGTCGTCCTCGCGTGCCGACCCAGCGCGCCCCGCCCGTCGAGCAGAGAGGTGACCCGGACCCGTGAACAGCTCGTCCTGCCCCAGGAGATCGCCGCATGAGCCTTCCCCTCCACGCCTTCGACTACCGCACCCTCCCCCTCGACCCCGAGGCGGCCGTGGAGCGGCTCACCATCGCGGAGTTCTTCGCCCCGCAGCCTGCGACCCGCGCGGAGCTGCCCGACCCGGAGCCCCTGCTCGCCCGGCTCACGCACCTCGTGATCGAGATCCTGGAGGGCTCGCGCGAGATCGACCAGATCGCGCGGTGGCTGAGCGACGAGGTCTACCACCACCTGCAGAAGCGGGTCGTACTCGCGGCCCGCGCCCGCAGCCTGCGGAAGCGGACGGCGCAGCGCGTCCCGTTCACGGTCGGACGGGTGATCGTCACGGAGCCGCGGGACGGCGTCGTCGAGGGAGTGGTCCTGGTGCATCACCGCGCACGGAGCCGGGCCGTCGCGATCCGGCTCGAGGGCACGGACGCGCGCTGGCGTGCCACCGCGATCAACGTGCTGTGAGGAGCGGGTCAGCGCTCCCGGACGGCCGCACCGGCCGGGAGCACGATCTCCTCTCCCCTGTCGCGCAGGGCCTCCTCGAGCTCCGGGGGCGGCGGTGACGAGATGATCCGCGCGATCGAGCTCCGCGACCTCCTCAGGGACGGCTTCACCGCCGCCGACTACGACCACATCGGCGGACTCCCTCCCCAGCCCGGCTCGCAAGCGGTGTGCGCAGCGGTGGAGTCGGCGCTCGAGGCCTGCTGCGTCCCCGGGCTCGTCCTCGAGACGGACCGGCCGACGACGATCGGCCTCGGCGACACCTTCGCCGGCGGCTTCGTCTCGGCCCTCGCGCGCGGCGAGTCCTGACGGCGGGCGAGGCGGGCTCCGAGCCTCCGCAGGAACGCCGACGGCCCCGGACACCCGCTGCTGCGGGACCGGGGCCGTCGGCGTCGTCCGGGGAGGACTCAGCGGCGCTTGGACTGCGCGCGCCGCTCCTCGCGGTTGGCGGGGGCGTCCGAGCCGCCCGGCTTCTGGCCGAAGGCGCCGGTCGTCGGAGTCTCCTCCGCCTCGCCCTCGGGAAGCGCCTTGCGGGCCTCCTCGGCGCGGGCCTTCGCGGTGGCCGCCTGCTGCACCTGTCCGCGC
Source organism: Rathayibacter sp. AY1F2 (assembly GCF_002930885.1). Classification (NCBI taxonomy): domain Bacteria; kingdom Bacillati; phylum Actinomycetota; class Actinomycetes; order Micrococcales; family Microbacteriaceae; genus Rathayibacter; species Rathayibacter sp. AY1F2. The sequence continues at coordinate 316,900 of NZ_PSVG01000001.1, forward strand.
TGGTCGCGGACCTCGACGCCGCCGGTGTCGCTCGGGGCCGAGTAGCTGAGCTTCTCGGCCGGAGCGACCGGCTGAGCGAGGCCCTTGGCCGCGACTCCGGCGACCTCGCCCTGCTTCTGGGTCACCTCGACCTCGAGGTTGAAGAGGAAGCCGACGGTCTCCTCGCGGATCTGCCCCATCATCTGCTGGAACAGGGCGAAGCCCTCGCGCTGGTACTCGACCAGCGGATCGCGCTGGGCCATCGCGCGCAGGCCGATGCCGTCCTTGAGGTAGTCCATCTCGTAGAGGTGGTCGCGCCAGCGGCGGTCGATCACCGAGAGCACGACACGGCGCTCGAGCTCGCGCATGGCGGGAGAGCCCAGCTGCTCCTCGCGGCGCTGGTAGGCGAGCTGCGCGTCCGAGAGGATCTCGCGGCGCATGAACTCCTTGTTGATGCGGCCGCGGCTGCCCGCCTCCTGCACCACCTCGTCGATGGTGAGGCTGATCGGGTACAGCGTCTTCAGCTCGGTCCAGAGGGCGTCGAAGTCCCAGTCGTCGCCGTTGCCGTCGCCGGTGTGCACCTCGAGGATCTCGTCGATCACGTCGACGAGGAACTTCTGGGTGCGCTCGTGCAGGTCGTCGCCCTCGAGGATGTGGCGGCGGTCCGAGTAGATCGCCTCGCGCTGGCGGTTGAGGACGTCGTCGTACTTGAGGACGTTCTTGCGGATCTCGGCGTTGCGGGCCTCGACCTGCGACTGGGCGCTGCGGATGGCGCGCGAGACGACCTTCGACTCGATGGCGATGTCGTCCGGGACGTTGCCCCGGCCCATGAGCGCCTCGGCTGCGCCGGAGTTGAACAGGCGCATGAGGTCGTCGGTGAGCGAGAGGTAGAAGCGGCTCTCCCCCGGGTCGCCCTGGCGGCCCGAGCGTCCGCGGAGCTGGTTGTCGATGCGGCGCGACTCGTGGCGCTCGGTGCCGAGCACGTAGAGGCCGCCGGCGGCCTGGACCTTCTCGGCCTCCTCGCCCACCTTCTCCTTGACGGCGGCGAAGACCTCGTCCCACGCGGCCTCGTACTCCTCCGGAGTCTCGGAGGGGTTCAGGCCCTTGGCCGTCATCTCGGAGACCGCGAGGAACTCGGCGTTGCCGCCGAGCATGATGTCGGTGCCTCGACCGGCCATGTTGGTCGCGACGGTGACGGCGCCGAGGCGGCCGGCCTGGGCGACGATGGCCGCCTCCCGCGCGTGGTTCTTGGCGTTCAGGACCTCGTGGCGCACGCCCTTCTTGGCGAGCAGGCGCGAGAGGTACTCGCTCTTCTCGACGCTGGTCGTGCCGACGAGGACCGGCTGCCCGGCCGCGTGGCGCTCCGCGATGTCCTCGACGACCTGGGCGAACTTGACCTGCTCGTTCTTGTAGACGAGGTCGGCGTTGTCGATCCGCTGCATCTTGCGGTTCGTCGGGATCGGGACGACGCCGAGCTTGTAGGTCGACATGAACTCGGCGGCCTCGGTCTCGGCCGTTCCGGTCATGCCGGAGAGCTTCGCGTAGAGGCGGAAGTAGTTCTGGAGCGTGACGGTGGCCAGGGTCTGGTTCTCGGCCTTGACCTGCACGCCCTCCTTCGCCTCGATGGCCTGGTGGATGCCCTCGTTGTAGCGGCGTCCGGCCAGGATGCGGCCGGTGTGCTCGTCGACGATCAGGACCTCGCCGTTCAGCACGACGTAGTCCTTGTCCTTCTTGAACAGCGCGCGCGCCTTGATGGCGTTGTTGAGGAACGAGATCAGCGGGGTGTTCGCCGACTCGTAGAGGTTGTCGATGCCGAGGTAGTCCTCGACCTTCTCGATGCCGGGCTCGAGGACGCCGACGGTGCGCTTCTTCTCGTCGACCTCGAAGTCCTCGCCCTCGTCGAGGCGCTTGGCGAGGTTGGCGAACTCCGCGAACCAGCGGTTCGCCTCGCCCGAGGCCGGTCCGGAGATGATCAGCGGGGTGCGGGCCTCGTCGATGAGGATCGAGTCGACCTCGTCGACGATGGCGTAGAAGTGGCCGCGCTGGACCATGTCCTGCGCCTGCCACGCCATGTTGTCGCGGAGGTAGTCGAAGCCGAACTCGTTGTTCGTGCCGTAGGTGATGTCGGCCGAGTACTGCTCGCGGCGCTGCTCCGGGGTCTGGCCCGAGAGAATCACTCCGGTCGTCATGCCGAGGGCGCGGAACACGCGCCCCATCAGCTCGGACTGGTACGACGCGAGGAAGTCGTTGACCGTGACGATGTGCACGCCGCGGCTGGCGATCGCGTTGAGGTAGGCCGGAAGGGTCGCGACGAGCGTCTTGCCCTCTCCGGTCTTCATCTCGGCGATGTTGCCCAGGTGCAGGGCGGCGCCGCCCATGAGCTGCACGTCGAAGTGGCGGAGGCCGAGCGTCCGGCGCGAGGCCTCGCGGACGGCGGCGAACGCCTCCGGCAGCAGGTCGTCGAGGGACTCGCCGTTCGAGTAGCGCTCGCGCAGCTCGACGGTCTCGTTCTTCAGCTCCTCGTCGCTGAGGTGCGTGAAGTCCTCTTCGAGGGCGTTGACGGCCTTCGCGTAGTTCTCGAGGCGACGGATGACCCGCCCCTCCCCGACGCGAAGGACCTTTTCGAGGACAGAGGCCACGGGGTACTCCAAAAAAGTAGAAGACAGGAGTCGCGCGCCGGAGCGCGGACCGCGACCAGCCTAGCCGGGGCGGGCGGCGAGCGGTCGGGGCGACGCGTCCGCCCTGGGCGGACTCCCTGCCTGGGCACGGGGAGGGCCCCGGAGCGGATGCTCCGGGGCCCGGGGTCGGATCTCAGCCGGCGGCCTGCTCGGCGAGCTCGTCGGCCTCGTCGCCGAGGCCGATGACGCCGTAGTCCCAGCCCTTGCGGCGGTAGACCACGCTCGGGCGGTTCGTGTCGGAGTCGATGAAGAGGTAGAAGTCGTGTCCGACCAGCTCCATGTAGTCGACGGCGTCGTCGACGGTCATCGAGACGGAGGCGAAGACCTTCTTGCGGATGACGACGGGGCAGTACGGCTCCTCGACCTCGTCCTCCACCGGCTCCGGCGCCTCCTGCACGGGGATGACGCCCGTGCTCAGCTGCTCCAGCACCGCCGCGTCGGCCGGCTGGATGGCGACGACGCTGAAGTCGTCGGCGGCCGCGTCGCGGAGCGAGGTCGGCCGATGCTGGCCCCGATGGACCTTCTTCCGGTCCTTGGCGCGTCTCACCCGTTCGAGCAGCCGGCCGATGGCGACGTCGAACGCCGCGTACTTGTCGGCTCCGCTCGCCTCGGCCCGGACCACGGGCCCCTTGCCGATCAGCGTCAGCTCGACGCGGTCGCCGCCGGCCGAGCCCTTGCCCTCGGCGTGCCTGCTCGCCTTGATCTCGAGTGCGAGAGCACGATCGGCGAGGTGCGCCACCTTGTCCGACTTCTCCGTCGCGTACGCGCGGAAGCGATCGGTGATGTCGATGTTGCGTCCTGTGATGTCGATGTCCATGACAACCTCCCAGTCGAGTACGGCGTGCCGCCTTTCTCCGGGGCGGACCGTTCACGCCGTGCCCCCACCGTAGACCCCGGCCACCGGATCGTCACCGGGAGTTCGTCCGGATTCTGCTGCTACGTTCCCTCCTCGTTGCGCGGTGCCGGCCAGGGCCGCCGCGGCCCGGACCGTCCCGCCGACCGCACGCACGGCGCGCCGGAGCTCGAGCAGGGTCGCGCCGGAGGTGACCACGTCGTCGACGAGGACCACCGGCGGCCACGACGAGAGCGGACGGCGGGCGCGGAACGCCCCGTCGAGGTTGCCGCGCCGCTCGACGCGGCCGAGCCCGACCTGGTCGCGGACCATCCGCGACCGCCGGAGAGGACGCACCGCCCGCCCTCCCGCCGCGGCGACCAGCTGCGCGACGGGATCGGCGCCCCGCCGCACGCGGCCGAGCCAGGAGCCGGGCGGGACGACCAGGATCGCGGGGCTGCCGGCGAGCGCCGCGCCGAGAGCGGGACGCAGCAGCGCGCCGAGCGGGGCGAGGCAGGCCGTGCGGCCCTCCTCCTTCAGCGCGACGACGAGGCGGCGCACCGTGCCCTCGTACGGGGCACCGGTGACGACGAGGAGCGGATCGTCCTGCGGTCCGACGACGCGGGTCAGCAGGCAGGCCGAGGCGGCCGCGTCGGCCGAGCAGTCCGGACAGGGCGCCCGGCTCGTCGGCTCTCCGCAGGCGGGGCACTCGAGCGGGAGGAGGACGGCGAGGGCGTCGAGCAGGTGATCGGAGAGCATGCCTCCACGTTCGCTGTCCGGGCCGCGGCGCGGGGGGTGGATCCGTCGGATCGGGACGATCCGCCTGCCCGACGCGCCTGGGGAGGAGCATCCGGAGCGCTCCGTCGTCGACAGGGCTCGTCGCCGCCGACAGGACCGGTCAGGACCCCATGCCGGTCTGCGCCGCGAGCAGCCGGATGTCCGTCGCGGTCGTCTGCCAGGCCGAGCCCCGCTGCTGCCGGAGCTCCCCGCCCTCGGCGAGGATCCGGACCTGGGTCGAGGTGTTGCCCGCGGCGATCTGGACCGTGCCCGTCGTCGTGCCGAGCGCCGTGGCGCCTCCGCCGAGCAGGTTCATCGTGACGGCGTCCTCTCCCGTCGAGCCGCGGACGACCGACACCACATCGAGCTCGTCCGTCCAGGCCGCGGCGACTGCGGTCCCCAGAGTCGAGCGGAGGACGACCGGCTCGCCGACCGCCACCGGGTCGCCGTCCCGTGAGCGGGTGATGCCGGCCACCAGCACCGTGGCCTGCTGCCCGTCCTGGGCGAGCGCCAGCATCCGGGTGCCGTCGCGCGACACGGCGATCGAGGCGAGCGACTCGACCTCGCTCCAGGCCGTCGCGACCTGCATCGAGCGCGAGCCGTCCGCGGAGTACGCCACCAGCTGCCCGGGCGATGCCGACGGCACCGACCAGACGTACCCGAGCGGATCGATGGACGGCGCGACGAGGCCCGACCGCGCGTCGAGGAGGACGTCGGCACCGTCGGGCTCCACGAGGCTCACGCCCGCGGCGGTGAGCACGGCGGCCGACGCGTCCGAGTCGGCCCCGCGCTGCTCGCCGAGGACCGCGGCCCGCGGCTGCAGCGCCTCGATCCGATCCGAGATCCCGAGGCCGGCCAGCCCGGAGGAGCCGAGGAATCCGAAAGCGTCGTCGGTCAGCACGAGCGGCCGGGTGTCGACGCGGGGCGAGGTCGGCAGCCCGGTGACCTCGGAGGGGACGTCGATCGGGTTCTGCTCGACGGAGAGCGCGACTCCGGTGACGTTCGAGACGTTCGCGAGGCTCCGGTTCAGCTGCAGCGCCATCAGCCGCCACTGCGCCGGATCGGCCTCGAGAGCGGCCGGGTTCAGGTCCACCACGGCGCGCTGCGACTCGACCGGCACGGTCTCGGCCGCCAGCGTCGTGCCGGTCGGGAAGGCCGACACGACGGCGGCGGAGTCCCGCAGCCACGGCGTGGGGCCGCGCAGCAGCTCCGTGACGATCGTGGTGCTGGTGGAGCTGTCGGCGCGCGAGGCGAACCAGCGCAGGTCCGGCACGAGGTACTGGTATCCGGGGTCGAAGAAGTAGAGCGCGTGCGTCGAGAAGACCTGCTCGAAGGTGGTGCGGTCGATCACCACGCCGCTCGGCGGCGCGCTGATGCGCCACTCGCCGTTCTCCTGGACGAAGCCGTAGTCGAGGGTCAGGCCGGCCGTGGTGGCGACGTCGGTGTAGACGCCGGTCGCGTCGACCTCGGCGACGGGCGTGATCGTCAGCGAGAGCGTGGATCCCGACTGCGGCGAGGCGGAGCGCTGGCCCTCGTCGACCGTGACGTGCTCGCCCGGCGTCCAGTCGGCTCCGGTGGAGAGGAACTCGCGGGCGATCTTGTAGTTGTTCTGCGGGCTCGACGCGGCGTCGATGAAGCCGGTCAGGATGTCGCGCTGCGACGCACCGACGGCGGGTCCCGACGGGAGGAAGTCGTACTGGAGGTCCTGCGGCGCGGTGTCGGGCCGTCCGACTCCGACGTCGCCGTCCCGCGGGATGCCGGCGCATCCGGCCAGCCCGAGCGCGAGCAGCGCGGCGGCCGCGGCGGCGCGGAGGATGCCGCGCCTCACGGGAGCACCCCCGCGGCCCCGACCGGAGGAGCCTGCAGCGGAGGGAGGACGATCGGGCCGCTGTAGGCCTGCTCGCCCGCGTCGACCGGGGGCAGCGGGAGCGGCGAGGCCTCGATCCGCTCGCCGCGGTGCCGGGGCACGGTCAGGCGGAAGCAGGCGCCGCGATCGGGCACGGACCAGACCTGCAGCCAGCCGTGGTGCAGGGCGGTGTCCTCCTGCACGATGGAGAGGCCGAGGCCGGTGCCGCCGAGCGTGCGGCGGCGGGACGGATCGGCGCGCCAGAAGCGGTCGAAGACGCGCACCACCTCCTCGCTGCTCATGCCGTGCCCGTAGTCGCGCACGGCGAGGGCGACCGCGCTGGCGTTGCTGTCGACGGTGACGACGACCTCGCGGCCGTCGCCGTGCTCGATCGCGTTGCCCAGCAGGTTGCGGACGATCCTGCGGATGCGGCGCGGATCGAGGTCGGCGTCGAAGTAGCCGCCCGGGGCGGAGAGAGTGAGCCGGGAGCCGTTCGCCTCCGCGATCCCGCGCATCGCCTCGATCTCGTCGCCGGCCAGCTTCACCAGGTTGACCGGCTCGAGCTCGAGCTCGGCCGATCCCGCGTCGTGGCGGGAGATCTCGAGCAGGTCGGCGAGGAGGCTCTCGAAGCGGTCGATCTGGCTGTGCAGCAGCTCGACCGTGCGCTCGGCGACCGGGGCGAAGTCCTCGCGCTGGTCGTACAGCACGTCCCCGGCCAGCTTCATCGTCGTCAGCGGCGTCCGGAGCTCGTGCGAGACGTCCGAGACGAAGCGCTGCTGGACCTGGCTGAGCGTCGCGAGCTCGCTGATCCGGTCCTGCAGGCTGTCGGCCATGCCGTTGAAGGACCGGGCGAGGGTCGCGATCACGTCCTGGCCCCGCTCGGGGATCCGCACGTCGAAGTCGCCGGCGGCGAGGCGCTGGCTCGTCTCGGCCGCGACCCGGACCGGGGCGACGACGATCCGCACGACGACCCAGCTGACCGCTCCGATCAGCAGGATGAGCAGGATCCCCGCCACGTTGAGCACCTGCTGCACGAACTGGAGCGTGCGCTCCGCGTCCGCGAGGGAGTAGCCGATGTACAGCTCGTAGCGCCCGGCCGAGCTCGGCAGCTCGAGGGTCGAGCCGACGAGGATGCCGGGCTGCTGCTGACCGGAGGCGTCGAGCGTCACCGACTGCCAGTACTGCCCGTCGGAGCCCGCCTGCACCCGCTCGCGCAGCGCGTCGCTGATCACGCCGTTCTGCAGCTCGCGGTTGTAGATGTCCTGGGGCGCCAGCGAGGACGCCTCCTGGTCGGGCGAGCGCACGACGGCGATCAGCGCGGAGGAGGAGGCGTCCCGGACGGCGGTGCGCACCGAGCTCATCACCTCCTCCATGTCCTGGCGGGTGGAGACGGTGGCGGCGTCGAGGTATCCCTGCGCGGCCCGGGTCGCGCGCGACGTGTCGCCCGTGACCTGCGTCAGCCGTGACTGGAACAGGTTGTCGCTGATGCTGTACGAGAGGTAGACGCCGGTCGAGCCGATGGCGATGCCGCTGAGCAGGACCGTGATCGCGACCGCGCGGAACTGCAGCGACGTGCGCCACACCCCGAGCACGCGGCGGGGCCACCGGCGCACGTCGGGAGCGGCGAGGCGGGGCACGGTCAGCCCGGGAGGACGGCGCCGGCGCGGTAGCCGACGCCGCGCACGGTCATCACGATGCGGGGGTCGTCCGGGTCCTTCTCGACCTTGGCGCGCAGGCGCTGGACGTGCACGTTCACGAGGCGGGTGTCGGCCTTGTAGTGGTAGCCCCAGACCTGCTCGAGCAGCATCTCGCGGGTGAAGACCTGCTGGGGCTTGGAGGCGAGGGCGAGGAGGAGGTCGAACTCGAGCGGGGTCAGGCCGATGCGCGTCTCGCCGCGGCGGACCTCGTGGCCGGCGACGTCGAGGCTCAGGTCCCCGACCTGCAGCACCGCGTTCGCGGCGGCGGTGGCGGGACGCAGGCGCGTCCTGATCCGCGCGACGAGCTCCTTGGGGTCGAACGGCTTGACCATGTAGTCGTCGGCGCCGGACTCGAGGCCCTGCACGACGTCGGAGGTGTCGGACTTGGCCGTCAGCATGATGACGGGGACGCCGGACTCGGCGCGGATCGCGCGGCACACCTCGATCCCGTCGATCCCGGGCAGCATCAGGTCGAGCAGGACCAGGTCCGGCCGGGCCCGCCGGAAGGCCTCGAGGGCGCCTGAGCCGTCCGCGCAGAAGGAGACGTCGTACCCGTCGGCGCGCAGGACGATGCCGATCATCTCGGCCAGGGCGGCGTCGTCGTCGACCACCAGAATGCGCGCGCTCATCGGTCTGCTCTTCCTCGTCTCGGGTCGCGCCCGCCCACGGCGCGCACGGTGACCCGACTCAGGCTAACCGACGCACCTCCCCGCCGGCGGGGAGCGGGCTCTGCGGGCGAAGGGGGTCCGCTCGGGGGAGGACCCCGCCCGCACGCCTGTGACAGCATGGAGGGGATGACCGACGCAGCTCAGTGGCCCCCGCCCGCAGGGCGTCCGGACGACGCGGCCGTCCCGGCGCAGGACGGCGACCGGCGCAGGCCGCTGCCCGCTCCCGTCCCCCCGGCCTGGTCGCCCGCGCCGCCGAGCGCAGGTCCCGTACCACCCGGTCCCGCCGGGGGCTCCTGGTCGCCCGGTCGCCCCGCGCCCGGCTGGACTCCCCCGCCCAAGCCCGGTCTCGTGCCGCTGCGCCCGCTCGGCTTCGGCACCCTGCTCGGCGCCCCGTTCCAGGTCCTCCGCCGCAGCCCCCGCACGACCCTGGGCGTCGCCCTGCTGGTGCAGGGCCTCGGGTCGGTGCTCGCCCTGGCGGTCTACGGCCTGATCGCGGTGCTCGCCGTCGGGCGCATCGCACAGGCGGAGTCCGCCGACCGCGACGCCGTCGGCGCGGGCTCCCTCGCGGTCGTGGTCCTGGCCGCCCTCATCCCCCTCGCCGTCTCGCTCGCCAGCGGCGCTCTCGTGCAGGGCGTGGTCGTGCTCGAGGTCACCCGCGGCGTCCTCGGCGAGCGGGCGACCTTCCGACAGCTGCTCGCCCGGCTGCGGGGCCGCTTCTGGGCGCTGATCGGCTGGACGGTCCTGCAGGGCGTCGGCTACCTCCTCCTGGTGCTCCTCGCCGTGGCGCTCGCCGTGCCGCTGTTCGTCATCGGAGCGATGGACGGGACGTCGAGCGCGATCGTCGGCGGGATCCTGGTGCTCGTCGGCTCCGGCCTGGTCGCCCTCGCGCTGGGGGTCTGGCTGTCGACGAAGCTCGCCCTGGTTCCGAGCCTGATCGTCGTCGAGCGGCTGCCGCTGCGCCGTGCGGTGGCGCGCTCCTGGCGGCTGGTGGCGGGCGGCTTCTGGCGCACCTTCGGCGCGCTCGCGCTGATGACCGTGATCATCCAGGTCGCCGGCCAGATCGTGGCCACGCCGTTCAGCCTGCTCATCCCGATCGCCGGCGCCCTGATCGCCCCGACCGACCCGGACGCGCAGCTCGTCACCTCGCTCGTGGTGACGATCGCCTCCGTCGCCGTGGGCTTCGTGATCGGCGCCGTCGGCACCGTGCTCCAGTCGGCCGTGACGGGCCTGGTCTACCTCGACCGACGGATGCGCCGCGAGGGCTTCGACCTGGTGCTGATGCGCCACGTCGAGGAGCGCGCGGCGGGCCGCCCCTCCCCCGATCCCTTCCCCGTGCCGGAGCGCCCGTGATCCTCGCCGCGGCCCCTCTCGAGCCCGACGCGGAGCAGGCGCGCCGACTCCTCCTCGAGGAGCTCGCCGACCCGCGCTACCGGGCGGCCGAGCCGACCCTCTTCGACCGGGTGGTGCAGGCGGTGCGCGACTGGTTCGCCTCCCTCACGCTGCAGGGCGACGGCCCGCCGGTGCCGATCGCCGCCGTGATCGGCGTGCTGGTGCTGGTGGCGCTCGTGGTCGCCGCGCTCGTCATCGCGGGACGGCCCCGCGCCGGTCGCCGCAGCACCGTCACGGGAGCGGTGCTCGCCGACGACGACACCCGCTCGGCCGCGACCCTCCGCTCGCTCGCCGAGGCCGCGGCCGCCCGCGGGGACTGGGACGAGGCGCTCGTCGAGCGCTTCCGCGCCCTGGTGCGCTCCCTCGACGAGCGGACCGTCCTGCGGGTCTCGCCCGGCACGACCGCGCTCGGCCTGGCGTCGCGCGCCTCTGCGGCCTTCCCCTCCTCCGCCGCCGCGCTGCGCCGCACGGCCGACGACTTCGACCGCGTGCGCTACCTCGGGCAGCCCTGCGGCCCGGCCGAGTACGAGCGGGTCGCGGCTCTGGACCGCGAGCTCGCCGCGGCCTCGCCGGTCCTGGACGCCCTGGCGGCGCCCCGGTGAGCGCCGACACGGTCTCCAGCCCGACCCTCGGCGCGCTGCTGCGCCGCGGACGGGTCTGGGTGCTCCTGCTCGTGATCGTCGCGGTCGGCACTCTGCTGCTCACCGTCGCGACCGGGACCCGGGTGGCCGCCCCGGACCTCGACGTCGACAGCGCGACCCCGGACGGCGCCCGCGCGCTCGCCCAGGTGCTGCGCGATCAGGGCGTCGAGGTCGTCCGCGCCGACGACCTGGACTCCGCTCTCGCCGCCTCCTCCCCCGACGCGACACTGCTCGTCGACGACCCGGACGTGGCCCTCGACGAGGCCCAGTACCGCCGGCTCGCCCGCGCCTCGGCCTCGCTCGTCCTGGTGACCCCGGGAGGAGCCGCGCTCGACGCCCTGCTGCCGGACGTCCGCTTCGCCGGCTCCCCGGCCGGCGACGGCCCCTTCCGCGCCGAGTGCCCGCTCCCGGCGGCCGAGCGCGCCGGGACGCTCCCCGCGGGAGGGAGCACGTACCGGATCCTCGACGACGGCGACGCGGTCGGCTGCTTCCCCTCAGGCGACGACGGCTTCCTGCTCGTGAGCACCGGGTTCCCGCAGGGCGCCGACGTCACCGCGATCGGCGACGCCGACCTCCTCCGCAACGGCACCATCGGCCAGGACGGCCGCGCCGCTCTCGCACTCGGACTGCTCGGCGGTGAGGACCGGCTGGTCTGGTACCGCGCCGGAGCCGCCGACTCGGCGAGCACCACCCCTGCACCCGCCGATCTCGCCCCCGGCTGGGTGACTCCGGCTCTCCTGCTGCTGGTGGCCGTGTTCGTCGCCTCCGCCGTCTGGCGCGGCCGCCGGCTCGGCCCGCTCGCGGTCGAGCCGCTGCCGGTCGTCGTGCATGCGAGCGAGACGGCCCGCGGCCGCGCGCGGCTCTACGCGCGCGGAGCCCTCCGGCCCCGCGCCCTCGACGCACTGCGCATCGGCACCCTCCGGCGGACGGCCGCGCTCCTGGGACTCGCTCCGGCGACCGGGGTCGACGAGATCGTCGCCGTCGCCGCCGAGCGCCTCGGCCGCGATCAGGCCGCGCTGCGCCGTCTGCTCGTCGACGACCTGCCGGGCGACGACGCCGCCCTCGTCGCCGCCTCCGACGAGCTCCTCCGCTTCGAGAGCGCGCTCCGCGCCGCCCTCTCCCCGACGACCGCCCGACGACCGGAAGGCCCCTCCCGATGAGCGACACCACCCCCTCCGCCCGCGACGGAGCGCCGGTCTCCGACGACGACCTGCGCGCCGAGCTCGACCGGGTCCGCTCCGAGGTCGGCCGCGCGGTCGTCGGCCAGGACGGCGCCGTCTCCGGGCTCCTGATCGCCCTCCTCGCGGGCGGCCACGTCCTGCTCGAGGGCGTCCCCGGAGTCGCGAAGACGCTGCTCGTGCGCGCCCTGTCCGTCTCGCTCGGCCTCGACACCCGCCGGGTGCAGTTCACGCCGGACCTGATGCCCGGCGACATCACCGGCTCCCTCGTCTACGACGCCTCCAACTCCGGCTTCGCCTTCCGCGAGGGCCCGGTCTTCACGAACCTCCTGCTGGCGGACGAGATCAACCGCACGCCGCCGAAGACCCAGGCCGCGCTCCTCGAGGCGATGGAGGAGCGCCAGGTCAGCGTCGACGGGCGCACCCTGCCTCTGCCGGACCCGTTCCTCGTCGCCGCCACCCAGAACCCGGTCGAGTACGAGGGGACCTACGTGCTCCCGGAGGCCCAGCTGGACCGGTTCCTGCTCAAGCTCGTGCTCGACATCCCGCCGCGCGACGTCGAGGTGGAGGTGCTCTCGCGCCACGCCGCGGGCTTCGACCCGCGCGACCTCGACGCCGCGGGCGTGCGACCCGTGCTCGACGCCGCCCGTCTGCGCGCCGCCCAGGCCTCGGCCCGGCGAGTCGGAGCCGGTCCCGACGTCCTCGGCTACATCGTCGACCTCGCCCGCGCCACCCGCGAGAGCCCGAGCGTCAAGCTCGGCACCAGCCCCCGCGGCTCGACCGCCCTGCTCGCGGCGTCCCGCGCCTGGGCCTGGCTCAACGGCTACGGCTCGATCACCCCCGACCACGTGCAGGCGATGGTCCTGCCCGTGCTGCGCCACCGCATCCAGCTGGAGCCGGAGGCGGAGCTCGAGGGCGTCCGCACCGAGGCCGTCCTGGGCGGGATCCTGCAGCAGGTCCGCGTCCCGGTCTGAGCCGTGCACCTCACCGGACGCAGCGTCCTCGTCCTCCTCGTCGGCCTGGTGCCGGTCGTCCTCCTGGGCGGCCGCCCCGAGGTCGCCTTCGCCGTGCTCGGCCTCTGGCTCCTGGCCTGGGCGGTCCTCGTCGGGATCGACGTCGCGGTCGCGGGCTCGCCCCGGGCCGTGGTGCTCGAGCGGCGGGTGCCGGACCGGGTGCGGCTCGGCGAGCGGGCCGAGGCGACCCTCCTGGTCACGAGCACCGGCCGCAGGAGGATCACGGGGGTCCTCCGCGACGCCTGGGAGCCCTCGGCCGGCGCCCTCGAGACCCGGTCGCCCCTGAGTCTGCCGCCGGGCGAGCGCCGCGCGGTGACCACGGTCCTGGAGCCGCTGCGCCGCGGCGAGCGCCGGGCACTCCACGTCACCATCCGCTCCCGCGGGCCGCTCGGGATGGCCGGCCGCCAGGCGACGCGGGCCGCGCCGGCCGTCGTGCGGGTGCTGCCCGCCTTCCGCTCCCGCCGCCACCTGCCCTCGCGCCTGGCGCGACTGCGCGAGCTGGAGGGGCGGACCAGCGTGATGATCCGCGGCCAGGGGACCGAGTTCGACAGCCTGCGCGAGTACGTCCGCGGCGACGACGTCCGCTCGCTCGACTGGCGGGCGACCGCGCGGCGCCGGGAGCCGGTCGTCCGCACCTGGCGCCCGGAGCGCGACCGGCGCGTGATCGTCGTGCTCGACACGGGCCGCACGTCCGCCGCACGGATCGAGGACGAGCCGCGCCTGGACACGGCGATCGAGGCGTCGCTCCTCCTGGCGGCCCTCGCGGCCTCGGCCGGCGACCGGGTCGACGTGCTCGCGTTCGACCGCACCCGGCGAGCCCGCGTGCACGGCGCCACCGGCACGGAGGTGCTGACCCGCGTCGTGGACGCCCTCGCCCCCGTGCAGCCCCAGCTCATCGAGACCGACTGGGCGGCGGTGCCCGCGCAGGTGCGCACCCTGGCCTCCCAGCGCTCGCTGGTGGTGCTCCTCACCGCGCTCGACTCGGTCGGCTCGGCGGAGGGGCTCCTCGCGGTGCTCCCGCAGCTCACCCGCGTGCACACGGTCGTGGTCGCCTGCGCGCTCGACCCCGAGCTGCAGCGGATGGCGGAGGACCGGAGCGACCGGGCCGCGGTCTACTCCGCCGCCGCCGCGGAGCGCTCGCTCGCGGACGTCGACCGGCTCTCGGCCGCCGTCCGCCGTCTCGGCGGGGACGTCGTGCTCGGCAGCCCCTCCGCGCTCCCGCCGGCGCTCGCGGACCGCTACCTCGCGCTCAAGGCGGCCGGACGGCTCTGACCTGCGAGAGGGGCCGTCGTCTGTCCCGGGAGCGCTGATCGACGGCCCCGCTCCGACGGCCGTGCTCGTCCGGCTCGGCTCAGCCGGCCGCGATGCTCCGCGACCCCGCCTCGAACCGGTCGAGGTCGCCCGTCTCCCCCGCCCGCACCGCGCGCCCGCCGACGACGATCATGTAGAAGAGGAACGCGCCGAGGGCGAGCGCACCGATCCCGATCTTGAGCCACCAGGGCCAGGGCGCCGGAGTGACGAACCCCTCGATCACGCCCGAGACGAGCAGCACGAAGACCAGGCCGATCGCCACCGTGAACAGGCTCCGCGCGTCCTCGGCGAGCGCCTGGCCGCGGGTGCGCGCGCCGGGAGCGATCCAGGCCCAGAAGATCCGCAGGCCCGCGGCCGCGGCGACGAACACGGCCGTCAGCTCGAGCTGTCCGTGCGGCGCGATGTAGAGGAAGAACGTGTCGCCCTCCCCCACATGGAACATCACCGCGATCGACGTGCCGAGGTTCTGCGCGTTCTGCAGCAGGATGTACGGCACGTAGACGCCGACGATCCCGAAGGCCACGCACTGCGCCGCGATCCAGGCGTTGTTCGTCCAGACCTGCCCGGCGAACGAGGCGGCGGGGTTCTCGGAGTAGTAGTCGATGAAGTCGCCCCGGGCGAAGCGCCGCAGCTCCTCGTCGTCGCCCAGCGCGGCGAGCAGGCGCGGGTCGCCGAGGATCCAGAGCGCGTAGAGCGTCGCCACCACCGCGGTCGCGAGGGCGACGGCGAGCGTCAGCCAGCGCAGCCGGTGCAGAGCGGCCGGGAGCGAGAGGACGACGAAGCGGGAGACCGCGGCGAGCGGCTCGTCTCGCGTGCCGGTCAGGCGTCCCCGAGCCCGCGAGAGCGAGACGGCGAGCCGAGTGCCGACGGCCGTCGATCCGGCGGTGGAGGAGATCGTGGCGAGGTCCGCGGATGCCGCCTGGTAGCGCTCGATCAGCTCGTCCGCCTCGGCTCCGGTCAGGCGGCGCCTGCGCGAGAGCTCGTCGAGGCGGGTCCACTGCGCAGTGCGGGCGGCCGAGAGAGCGTCGATGTCCATCTCCTGACAGGATAGCCAGGCACGCCGCCGAGGCCGAGCATCCGGGAGGAGCACCGTGGAGGAGCAGCGCACCGAGTTCGACGACGCCGACCTGGTCACCGGCGAGGCGATCGCGCTCGAGGTGCCCGTCACCTCGTTCGTGCTCCGCGCGGTCGGCGCGATCATCGACCTGATCGCGGAGCTCCTGCTCGCGCTGGGCCTGTTCCTGCTGGTCTCCTCCCTCTCCGGGGACGGCGGCCTGGACCCCGCCGCCTCGGCCGCCGTGGCGATCGCGGCCCTCGTCATCGCCGTGGTGATCGTGCCGGTCACCGTCGAGACGGCCAGTCGCGGCCGCTCGCTCGGGAAGCTCACCGTCGGCGCTCGCGTCGTCCGCGACGACGGCGGTTCCATCGGCTTCCGGCACGCCCTCGTGCGCGGCCTCACCGGCGTCCTCGAGATCCTGATGACCTTCGGCGGGCTCGCCGCGGTCGTCGGCCTCCTCTCGCGCCGATCGCGCCGTCTCGGCGACGTCCTCGCGGGCACGCACAGCCAGCTCGAGCGGGTTCCCTGCGCGGAGCCGCTGGTCGTCGAGATCCCGGAGCCGCTGCGGGGCTGGGCCGTCACGGCGGACACCGCGCGCCTCCCCGACGCCCTGGCGCGCCGACTGGCGCAGTTCCTCCGCCAGCGCCACGGCATGACGGAGCCGTCGCGCTCGCAGCTCGCCGCCGCGCTGGCCGACGAGACCGCGGTCCACGTCTCCCCGCTGCCCGCCGCGCCCGCGGAGGACTTCCTCCTCGCCGTGGCCGCACTCCGCCGGGCGCGGGAGGAGCGCGCCCTGCTCCTGTCCGACCAGCGCCTCGAGCGGCTGGCCCCCGTGCTCTCGAGCACGCCGCGCGGCTTCCCCGAGCGGCCCTGACGCGCGCGGCAGCGGCCTAGGCGGGCCCCGCGCCGTAGCGGACGGTCTCCCAGCCGCGCGGGACGAGGAGCCGCCGGTCGTGCTCGGCGCAGAGGTCGTAGCCGTGCGGATCCGGCGCAGGACTCAGCGGCCCGACCGCCACCAGCGAGTCGCGGTAGTCGTAGGTCAGCGTGACGACGGCCTGCGCGCGGCAGCCCGTCCGCGAGCAGTGCCGTCCGGTCATCGCCGCCCACAGTAGCAATAGGCTGGAGCCATGCCCCGTGCTCGTCGTTCCGCCGCTCGCCCGACGAGCGGGTCGCGCGGAGGCTCCCGCGACCGGCACGGCCGCGGCGCACGAGGGCCGATCACCGGTCCGCACCTCCCCCTGCTGCAGACCCGCTCCGACTTCTTCGAGGCGACGATCGGCTCGGCCTTCGACTACCTCCGCGGCACCTGGCCGGAGGAGCTCGCCGGCATCCGCGTCGACGTCGCGGCGACTCCCGACGTCGACCCCGACCGGCTGCAGGGCACGGGCATCGCGCGGTGGCGCGTCGACCACGCCGCGCGCCGCATCACGCTCTACCGCGTGCCGATCGAGCGCCTGGCGAAGCTGCACCGCCGCGACGAGTGGCACCAGCGCATGCTGATCGAGAGCTACGTGTTCCGCGCCGTCGCGGAGCTGCTCGGCCGCGACCCGTGGGACATCTCCCCGGACCGCTACCGGCACCCCTGATGCGCCGGCAGCTCTGAGGCGCCTGCACCGCCGAGGCGCCGCCGCCCCGCGTCTCAGTGCGAGTAGACCGTGATCGGCGAGGAGAGCGGTCCCGGCGGGACGATCGTGTACGAGGCGATCCGCCCGTCGCGCGCGATCGAGACCGAGGCCTGCACCGGCTGGGTGCTGCTGACGACCGCGCCGTCGCCGTCCAGCGGGGTCGCGAGAGCCGCGAACGGGCCGAGCTCGAGCGTGCGGGTGCCGCCCGGGGCCTCGATCTCGACCGAGGCGGTCGAGTCGCTGCCGTTGACCAGGTGCAGTCGCGCGTCGCCCTCGCCCGTGCCGGCGACGCCGAAGGGCGTCGTGGTCGCGGTGCCGGAGGCGAACCAGGCGAAGTCCGTGCCGGCCGAGCCGGTCGAGGTCGTCCGCCCCGCCGCGACGATCGGCTGATCGGCCCGCAGGACGATGCGGTAGGAGCCGTCCGCCAGGCCCGTGAGCGGGACCTCGCCGACGAGGCCGGCGGGGACGACGACCTGGGTGGAGGCGCCCGACCCGCTCGGGTCCTCGTTGGTGACCTCGACCGAGACCGTGCTGTCGGCGTCGCCGGGGGTGAGGATGCGCAGCACGGGGCTGCCCGCGCCGCCGCTGCCGTCGTCGCTCGCGGTCTCGGCCGGAGGCGACGTGACGGTGAAGCCGGCGATCACGGCGAGTGTGTCCGGGCCGGCGGAGGGGCCGGTGGTCTCGACACCCTCCGGGATGAGGCCGGAGATGGCGCTGCTCTGCATGCTCGCGGCGACCTCGCCGCCACGGGCGGTCACGTGCACGACGGGCTGGACGACCCCGGGGGCGAGCCCCGCGAGCGGGAGCGCGCGGACCGCTCCGGCCGGAACGACGATGCCCGTGGCGCCGGTGGCCTGGACGGTGCCGGTCTCGGAGAAGAGCGTGAGGTCGACGGTGGAGGCGACCTCGCTCGGGTTCGCCAGGATCAGCACGGAGGTGCGCCCGACGTCGGTCGAGCCGGCCACGAGCCAGCTGTCGGCCGAGGGCTCGGCGCAGGCGCGGGCGGACAGTCCGGAGAGGGTGTCCGTGCCGATGGCCTGGACGGTGGCTCCACCGGGAGCGGGGTCGGAGCCCGCGGGCACGCTCAGACCGGTGATGCCGGTGCCCGGTGCGGCGACGTCGTCCTCGTCGAGGACCGTGGGGTCCGAGGTGGAGCCCTCGGGCCGGACCGCGGTCGCCGCGCCGTCGAGGGCGCGCAGCTGCTCCGGCTCTCCGGCGTCGATCAGATCGCCGCCGCAGACCAGCGAGCTGTCGGCCGCGACGGGCGTCACGACGACGCCCTCCGCGGCGCTCGAGACCAGGGGGGACGGGAGGAGCTGGGGCACGACCACGGCGGCCGCGGCGATCACGACTCCGGCCGCGCCCACCGCACCGCGCAGGGCCGTCCGGCGCCGACGGGCGGCCGAGGGTGCGCGATCGGGCGTCGAGGCCGCGGCGCGATCGGCGCGGCGCTCCGCGCGGGAGCGGCGGGCGGAGGACTCGGGCATCTGCTTCTCCTGGTCGGCGGGGTCAGACATCGTCGTTCCCGTCGTCGAACTGGCCGGTGGCCTCGCCCGGCTCGTCGTCGATCCCGGCGACCGCGCCGCTGGAGCGGCCCCGCTCGAGCGAGAGCCCGGTGGGCACCGCCAGCAGGAGGGCGACGACGAAGACGAGGAGGAGGGCGATCGTGTAGGCGATCCCGAAGGGCCCGACCACGCCGGACGGAGCGGCCTCGGTGCGGGTCCCCTCGGTGTCGACGGCCGTCCAGAGGAGCCCGTAGCGGGTGTCGCCGACGGCCGAGAACGCCGCGTTGCCGTCGAGGGAGACGGCCGCCCGCGCGCGCACGGCGGCGGCCGCGTCGCCGACCTGGGTGCCGGCCGGCTCGGTCAGCACGACGAAGCGCACGCCGAGGCTCTCGAGCGCGGAGGGGACGTCGTAGCCCGTCCGCGAGACGAGGTTGCCCGCCAGCTCGTCGATCGCGTCCGTGCTCTCGGCGCCGGTGTTCGCGAGGGTCGACTGCTGGTCGAGGGTCGCGCCCGCTCCGCGCTCCAGCCGGGCGAGGACGCCGCCGTCCGCCTGCGGGACGAGCACGATCGTGCCCACCCGCGGGTCGTTCCGGGCCTCGGCCGCCACGTAGGCGGGGAGCGAGCGGTCCGACGTGGTCGACACCGACGTGCCGGCGCCGGTCGGGAAGGCCACCGCGAGCGGACCGACCAGTGCTGCCGCCGCGGCCGTGACGACGAGCGCCGGCACCACGCGCACGGAGCGCACGGCGGCGAGCGAGAGCGACGCGCCGATCACCAGGCCGAGCCAGTAGAGGCTGAGACCGGTGCCGCTCCAGACGGAGACCGCCTCGGAGCCGGTGGTCGCGACCTGCACGCCCTGGGCGAGCGAGGCGGTCACGAGACCCGCCGCCGCCACGCCGACTCCGCCGAGGGCCGAGAGGTTGTTCGGGAGGAGGAGGGCGGCCAGCGCCGCGACGATCAGCGGCACGACGAGCACGGCCGTGACCAGCGGGGCGGCGGAGGCGCCGATCCCCAGACCGCCGAGGAACGCGAGCCATCCGTCGGGCAGACCGGCCGGGAAGCCGGCGAGCAGCGCGACGAGGTCCGACTGCGCGGAGGGCAGCGGGACGCCCGGATCCGCGAGGACGCCGAGCCAGTCGCCCCGCGGTGCGCGGGCGACCACCAGCGGGAAGAGCAGGACGGCCGCGGGGATCGGCAGGCCGAGGAAGCGGCCGATCCGCCGCCCCGAGGTGGCGACGACGACGAGCCAGATCACCAGGAGCGGCACGGCCAGCACCGGCGCGCACGCCACGACGGCCGCGGCCAGGATCGAGGCGCTCGCGGAGGCGGACCAGGAGCGGTACGCGCCGAACCCGGCGAAGAAGAGCCAGGGCAGCAGCACGTGCACCAGCAGCGGGGCGGGGCGCCCGTCGGCCTGCGCGGCGAAGAAGGCGGGAGCGAGGATGTAGACGAGGGCTCCGGCGGCGCGGGCGGTCGCGCGCGGGGTGAGCCGGGCGATCATCAGCCAGGCGCCGAGGGCGGCAGCGGGGAGCGCGACGAGGTAGAGCAGCACCATCGAGTAGCTGGGCGACCAGAAGGTCAGCGAGCCGAGCACGGCGAGGACGGCGGCGAACGGGTCCGCCGCGCCGATGAACCCCGAGCCGAGGTCGCGCCAGCCGTAGGCCGCGTTGCGCCACAGCTCGCCGACGGTCGGCGAGAGCGTCAGCAGACCGCCGCCGCTGAGCGCGGGAGCAGCGAGGAGCGGCGTGTAGACCACCAGGCCGGCGAGCGCGGCGATGAGGACGACCCACACTCCCCCGCCCTGGAAGAAGTGCAGCGGATGGCGGTCCCGCCCGGCCTGCACGCGCACGGCGTCGTGGCGCACCGAGCGCAGCTGCCGCACCACGTCCAGCGGGATGCGCAGCGGCGCGACGGCCTTCCAGCCCACGTTCTTCGACGAGCGGAGAACGGTACGGGCCCGCAGCACCTTCGTCCCCCCGAAGGCGACGACGAGGGCCGCCAGCAGCTCCCCTCCGACCAGCCCGGGCTGCTTGCGCAGCAGGCGCACGACTGCGCGGCCGATAGCCAGGGGGACGAGCGAGAGCCAGTGCAGGAGGAGGAGCGCGACGGGCGCGTAGGCGAGCCGGCGGTGCAGCTGCGCGGTGCGGTGCTGGCGCGCGCGGCGCCGCTCCCCGCTGTCGATGCGGCGGCCGTCGGGGCGCTGCAGCCCGATGCGGGCGGTGGTGACGCGGGCGTCCGGCACGCGGCTGACCCGGTGCCCGGCGAGCCGGGTGCGGATCGAGAAGTCGAGCGCGTCGTCGACGACCGGCAGGCCGGGGTCGAAGCCGCCGAGCTCCTCCCAGAGGGAGTGGCGCACGAGCATGCCGCCGGCGGCGACGGCCAGGACGTCGGGCGTGGAGTCGTGCTGGCCCTGGTCGAGCTCGTCCTCGACGAGGTGGACGGTCGTGCCGTGCTTGGTGATCGACTCGCCGTAGCTGCGGATGTAGCCGGAGCGCGTCCAGTCCATGATCTTGGGACCGGCGACGGCGACGGAGGGGGCGACCTCGACGGCTCCCAGCAGCGCCGCGAGGGCGCCGGGCTCGGGGGCGGAGTCCTGCGCGAGCAGCCACAGCCACTCGTCCTCTCCGGCCGGCGGCTGCATCACGCGGACAGCGCGGGCCACGGCCTGGCCGAAGGGGAGGTGCTCGGCGACCTGCACGAGCTGCGTCGGACCCCAGGACGCGAGGAGCTCGTCGGTCGTGTCCTTCGAGCCTCCGTCGACGAACACCGTCGCGTCGGGCTGACGGGTCTGCGCCCGCAGGGCCGCGAGGGTTCGTTCCAGATAGGCCGCGCCGTTGCGCGCGACGAGGACGGCGGTGACTCGTGGATACATCGCGGACAACCCTAAGCGATGCCGCCGCGCCGCCCGCCTGCGGCTCGCCGCCCCGTCGGTCGGGTCGCGGCGAGGAGGGGACTAGGCCCGGAGGCGCAGCTTCCGGCGCTCGCGCTCGGAGAGGCCGCCCCAGATGCCGAAGCGCTCGTCGTTCTCGAGCGCGTACTCGAGGCACTGCGCCCGGACCTCGCACGAGGTGCAGATCTTCTTGGCGTCGCGGGTCGAGCCGCCCTTCTCGGGGAAGAAGGCCTCGGGATCGGTCTGCGCGCACAGCGAGTCGACCTGCCAGGAGAGCGCGCCCCCCGGCGCCTCGGTCGCGGTGTCGATCCCGGGTCGGACCCCGGGCACGCCCAGACGGACCGGATCGACGAACCAGTCCTCGGGGACTCCGGAGTGCTGTTCCGGAAGCGTCATGCCGTCTCCTACCCCGCCTGCGAACCGATGATCGGCGGCCGCTCCTCCCGGAGCCGCTGCCTAGGTAATTACAGCGGTGTCATTCGCTCAGGTCAAGTCGCGGACCATAAACCCTCAACCCGCCGTGGAGGGTTCATGACACACCGGCGTGTCGCGAACGTGAGATCCGATCAGGCGGTCGCGGCGCTCCGTGCGCGCCAGGCGCTCTCCACCATCTCGGCGACCGTGTGCCGCATCTCCCAGCCCAGGTCGCGGGCCGCTGTCGCGCCGGAGGCGACGATGCGGGGCGGGTCGCCCGGCCGCCGCGGGGCGACCTCGGGCGTGAAGGCGATGCCGGTGCTGTCGGCGATCGCGCGCATGATCTCCCCGACGGAGGCCCCGGATCCGCTGCCCAGGTTGTAGACCGGGTCGATCGGCTCGCCGGCGGCCAGGCGGCGCGCCGCGGCGACGTGCGCGAGCGCCAGGTCGGCGACGTGGATGTAGTCGCGGACGCAGGTGCCGTCCGGCGTCGGGTAGTCGTCGCCGTTGATCCGGGGCGTGCGGCCGTCCAGCAGAGCCTCGAAGACGAGGGGGAAGAGGTTGTGGGGGCTGGTGTCGTAGACGTCCGGGTAGCCGGACCCGACGACGTTGAAGTAGCGCAGGGAGGCGTGCCGGACGCCGTGCGCCCGCCCCGCGTCCGCGAGCAGCCACTCGCCGATAAGCTTCGACTCGCCGTAGGGCGACTCCGGGCTCTTGGGGGTGTCCTCGGTGACGATCTCGACGTCGACCGCGCCGTAGACGGCAGCGCTCGAGGAGAAGACGATCGAGGAGACCCCGGCGCGCTCCATCGCCGCCAGCACGCGCATGGTGCCGGTGACGTTCTGCTCGTAGGTGTGCAGGGGGCGCTGCACCGAGACTCCGGCGTACTTGAACCCGGCGACGTGGACGACGCCCTCGATGTCGTGCTCGGCGAGCACGCGGTCGAGCAGGGCCTCGTCGAGGATCGAGCCCTGGTGGAACGGGACGCCCTCGGGCACGAACGACGCGTGCCCCGAGGAGAGGTCGTCGAGGACGACGGGGTCGATGCCCTGCTCAGAGAACGCGCGCACCACGTGCGCCCCGATGTATCCGGCTCCCCCGGTGACCAGCCATGCCATGTGGATCCTCCTCGGTGCGGGCCCGCGACTCCGCGCGCCGGAAGACACCCTAGCGGCGGGGATCGACGGCGCGGATCGGCCGGATGACGACGGGGCGCGATATCCTGCCGCCGTGCTCCGCTCCGTCGCCCTCCTCGCCCTGCCCGGCCTCGCGCCGTTCGAGTTCGGGGTCGTCTGCGAGGTGTTCGGGATCGACCGCGGCGCTGACGGAGGGCCCGCCCTCGACTTCCGGATCGCCACTCCCGATCCGGGCCGCGTCCGGACGAGCCTCGGATTCGACCTGCTGATCGCCGATGGTCTCGACGCGGCCCGGGACGCGGACCTGATCGCCGTCCCCGCCCACGGCCGCGGGCCCGCCGACGAGCGGGTCCTCGACCTCCTCCGCGACGCTCACGAGCGCGGCGCGTGGATCCTCAGCGTCTGCAGCGGGGCCTTCACCCTGGCGCAGGCGGGCCTGCTCGACGGCCGGCGCGCGACCACCCACTGGATGCACGCCGCGGAGCTCGCCCGGCGCTTCCCCTCCGTCACGGTGGACCCGGAGGTCATCTACGTGCAGGAGGGGCGCATCGTGACGAGCGCGGGCACCGCGGCCGGCATCGACGCGGCGCTGCACGTGGTGCGCGAGGAGCTGGGCGCGACGGCGGCGAGCGTCGTCGCCCGGCGGATGGTCGTGCCCCCGCAGCGCCACGGCGGTCAGGCGCAGTACCTGCGGACCCCCGTTCCCGAGGCGCGCGCGGACTCGCTGGCCGAGGTCACCGAGTGGATGCTGGAGCACCTCGACGAGGACCTCTCGATCGAGGCGCTGGCCCGTCGCGCCCTGATGGCCCCCCGCACCTTCGCGCGCCGCTTCCGGGCCGACCTCGGCACGACTCCGCTCGCCTGGCTCACCCGCCAGCGCCTCCTCCGGGCGCAGGTGCTGCTGGAGGAGACGGAGCTGACCCTCGAGGCGGTCGCCGCGCGAATCGGCTTCGGCACGGCCGCGGTGATGCGCCACCACTTCACGCGCGTCCTGCGGACCACGCCGGCGGCCTACCGCCGCACCTTCGCCGCCTGAGCGGCCGGGTCGTTGGAGGGGTCAGACCGTCGCGACGAAGAGCGTGCCCCGTCCGGTGACGGCGAGGGCGCCCTCCGACGGGGTCACGAACACGCTGCCGCCGCGCTCGACGCGGACCGAGCCCTCGGCGCCCTCGAGCGAGAACGAGCCCTCGGTCGCGATCGCGATGGCGGGTCCGTGCAGGGCGACGCGGGCCGGCTCCTCCGACGCCGGCTGCACGACGGCGAGCACGAAGTCGGGGACGGCCGGACGGTAGACGCGCACGCCCGGTCCGGCCTGCTCGGCCGGGAGGTAGGGCACGGGCAGCGGCGAGAACTCGAGCACGCTCACCAGCTCGGGCACGTCGATGTGCTTGGGCGTGAGGCCCCCGCGCAGCACGTTGTCGGAGGCGGCCATCAGCTCCACGCCCGTGCCCGCGAGGTAGGCGTGGATGTTGCCTGCGGGCAGGTAGAGCACCTCGCCGCGGGCGAGGCGGACGCGGTTGAGCAGGAGCGAGAGCACGATGCCGGGGTCGCCCGGGTAGCTCTCGGCCAGGTCCCGGACCGTGGTCGTCTCGAGGCGATCGTCGCCCGCGGACGCCGCGACGACCGCGGACACCAGCGCGGCGACCTCGGCGCGGTCGCCGTCGGCGAGCAGCCACGACACGGCGCCGCGGAGGACCGCCGAGGGCTCGCCCTCGAGCGTCCGGGCGAACCGCGCGATCGCGGCCGCCTCCGCCGCCGGGGCGCGCCGGGCCAGCTCGGCGAGCAGCGCCCGGGCGTCCGCCGGCTCGCGGAAGCCGCAGAGCGCGTCGAAGCTCTCGCTGAGCGCGTAGATCAGCTCGGGCTTGTGGAACGGGTCCTTGTAGTTGCGATCGGCGGCGTCGCGGGGGATGCCGGCCTCCTCCTCCTCGACGAACCGGCGCCGGGCCCGCTCGGACGAGGGGTGGGCCTGGAGCGACAGCGGCCCGCCCGCGGCGAGGATCTTGAGCAGGAACGGCAGACGGGGAGCGCCCGAGACCGGATCGACCGACCCCTCCACTCCGGCGAGCGCCGCCTCGGGGTGCTCGCCGATCCACTCGGCGAGCGTGCCGGCGCCGACCGAGGCGGGGTCGAGGATGCGCGCGGGCGAGCCCGGGTGCGCGCCGAGCCAGAGCTCGGCCTCGGGGGCGCCGGAGGGCGCGGTGCCGAGGGCCTCCGAGATGCCGGTGAGCGAGCCCCAGGCGTAGTCGCGGGGGGTGTTGCCGATCGGGATGAACACGGGAGCGCTGGCCTTCCGTCCGAGGGGTGGGTCCGAGCCGCTCAGCCGGACGCGCCGGGGCCGCTCCGCTGCGACGCTAGCAGGATCCACAACGCGGGCCCGGGAGGAGGGCCCGCCTGTTGGTGCTCTCCGCCAGAGGACGCGGCACTCGCAGGCGCGCTTCGTACGCTGGGAGTCGCAGCACTGTCGCCGTCGGAGCGGTCGCCGTGCCGCATCCGACGAGCGAGGGAGCACAGAGCATGGACAGCACGACCTTCGAGACCCTGGGGGCCGACTTCTACGGGTTCGAGGCGGCGCTCACGCCCGCCGAGAAGGAGCTGCTGGTCGGCGTCCGCGCGTTCCTCGAGGAGCAGGTGCGGCCGATCGCCGACGAGTACTGGGAGCGCGCGGAGTTCCCGCGGCAGCTGATCCCCGCGATCCACGCCACCGGCGTCATCGGCCTCTCCTGGCCCGAGACCCGCGCGATCGATAACTCCGCCGTGTTCCGCGGCTGGGTGGCGCTCGAGCTGGGCCGGGTGGACGCGGGCATCGCGACCTACGTGGGCGTGCAGAACGGCCTGGTGATGGGAACGGTCGGCGTCGCCGGCTCCGAGGAGCAGCGCGCCGAGTGGCTGCCGAAGCTCGCCTCGGGCGAGGTCGTCGGCGCCTTCGGGCTCACCGAGCCGCACTCCGGCTCCGACTCCGCCCAGGGCCTGCGCACCACCGCCCGCCGGGACGGCGACGACTGGATCCTCGACGGCGAGAAGCGCTGGATCGGCAACGCGACCTTCAGCGACGTGACCGTGATCTGGGCGAAGGACGCGGAGGACGGCCAGGTGAAGGGCTTCCTCGTCCCCACCTCGACACCGGGCTACCGCGCCACCGCCATCGCGCGCAAGCAGAGCCTGCGCACGGTGCAGAACGCCGACATCGTGCTCGAGGGCGTCCGCGTCCCGGAGTCGCTGCGCCTGCAGGGCGCGAACTCGTTCCGCGACACCGCGAAGGTGCTCCGGCTCACCCGCGCCGAGGTCGCCTGGCAGGCCATCGGCGTCTCGATCGGCGCTTACGACGCGGCGCTGCGCTACGCGAAGGAGCGCGTGCAGTTCGGCAAGCCGCTCGTCGGGCACCAGCTGGTGCAGGACCTCCTGGTCAAGAGCATCGGCAACATCACGGCCAGCATCGCCCTGACGACCCGCGTGTCCGAGATGCTCGACGCCGGCGAGCAGCGCGACGAGCACTCCGCCCTCGCGAAGGCCTACGCGACGGCCCGGATGCGCGAGACCGTCGCCTGGTGCCGCGAGGTGATGGGCGGCAACGGCATCGTCCTCGACTACGGCGTCGCCCGCTTCTTCGCCGACGCGGAGGCCCTCTACTCCTACGAGGGCACCCGCGAGATGAACACGCTGATCGTCGGCCGCTCGATCACCGGCACCGCCGCGTTCGTCTGAGCCGCCCCGGCCGGGGAGCGAGCGGCGGCGCGCCCGGCACGCCGCCGCGCCGCCCCCGCTCCCTAGACTGGTCGCCATGATCCGACGCGCCGCCCCCGCCGCTCCCCGAGCGCTCGCGGTGGCGGTGCTGGCCGTGCTGCTGGCCGGCCAGTCCCTGCGGAACCTCGCCGGATGGTGGGGCTGGGGCGTCGTCGTCGCGGTGCTCCTGGGCGCCTCGATCGCCGTGCTCGTCCGCGCCCGCCCCCGCCTGCGCTGGGCCCGCACGCCGAAGTCGCTGGTCCTCTTCCTCGGGCTCGCGGTGCTCTCGCTGCTGTGGTCCGCCTATCCGGGAGCGAGCGCGATCGGAGTCACGGCGCAGCTCGCGACGACGCTCGGCGGCGTCGTCCTCGCCGTCACGCTGAGCAGCCGGGAGCTGCTCACGGCTCTCGGACGGGCCCTGCGCCTCTCCGTCGGCCTGTCGCTCCTCTTCGAGCTCGTGATCGCGGTCGTCGTGCGGCAGCCCGTCCTGCCGTTCGGCGTCGAGCCTCCCGCCGACGGACCGACGCCCGACGCCTTCTACTGGTCGCAGGCCGCCCTCTTCACCGGCGAGCCCGTCCAGGGGATCGTCGGCAACCGCAACCTCCTCGGCTTCCTCGCCCTGCTCGGCCTGATCGTGATCGCGATCGAGCTGGCGGCCCACTCGATCCGGCGCCGGTGGGGAGCGGTCTGGGTCGCCCTGTTCGTCGCGACCCTCCTGCTCACCCGCTCGGCGACCGTCCTGCTCTGCCTCGTCGCCGTCGTCCTCGCGGCCGCGTTCGCGCTCTGGGCTCGCCGGAGGGGCGAGTCCCGCCGGCGTCCCGTCTACCTGACCGCCGCGGGGCTGGCGGTGGCGGCCGTCGCCGGAGGCGCCGCGGGCTGGGGCGCCCTCCTCGGCCTGCTCGGCAAGAGCGAGGACGCCACGGGCCGCCTCGACATCTGGGACTCGGTGATCGCGCTCACGCTGCAGCGTCCGGTCCTCGGCTGGGGCTGGGTCAGCTACTGGGCTCCCTGGGCCGCCCCGTTCGACACCCTCGCCGAGCGCAAGGGCGTGCTCTACCTGCAGGCCCACGACGCCTGGCTCGACGTCGCCCTCCAGCTGGGAGCGGTCGGCCTCGTCCTCTTCGCGGCGCTCGCCGTCTCGACGCTGTGGCGCTCCTGGTTCCGCGCGGTCGACCGCCCGCGGCGCGACGCGACCTCGACCCTCCCCTACACGGCCGTCAGCCTCGCTCCGCTGCTGATCGTGGTCGCCCTCCTGGCGCAGTCGCTCTTCGAGAGCCGGATCCTCATCGAGGGAGCCTGGCTGCTCCTCGTCCTCTTCGCGGTGCAGACCAAGCGGCCGGCGACCGAGACGCCCGAGGTCCTCGCCGCGACCCCGCTCCCCCTCGCCGACGCCTCCCCGAGGCGATGAGGCCCCGCCGCCCCTCGCTCCCCGCCTCCGTCGCCGACGCGACGGCGTCCCCGCAGTTCGCGGCGGCCCTCGCGCAGACCACTCTCGTCACCGTCCTCTGCGCCCCGGCGGTCCGCGGGCTCCTCGGCTGGCCCGGCTACATCGCCGCTGTCGCCACGCTCACCGCCCTCGCGGCGGTCATGCTCGTCCTGCGGCGCGGGCGGCTCGACTGGGAGGGCCTGCTGCCCACGAGCATCCTGGTGTTCCTCGGCTGGATCGCGCTCAGCGTGCTGTGGAGCGACTACACCTGGGCCACGGTCTCGAGCGTCGTCTACCAGTTCGCCCTGGCGTTCCTGGCGATCGCGATCGGCCTCACGCGCGACATCATCCAGATCATCCGCTCGGTCGGCGACGTGCTGCGGGTCGTGCTGATCGCCTCGCTGGCCGTGGAGGTGCTCTCGGGGGTGCTGATCGACCAGCCGCTGCGCTTCCTCGGCGTGGAGGGCCTGCTCGCGGTCGGCGGGCCGATCCAGGGACTCGTCGGCACGCGCAACCAGCTCGGGCTGGTCTGTCTGCTGGCGATCGTGACGTTCTCGGTGGAGCTGATGACCCGCTCCGTCGCCCGCGGGCCGGCCGTCGCCTCGATCGCCCTCGCCGCGGTCACCCTCCTCTTCACGCGCTCCGCGGTGAGCGCGGGCGTGCTCGCCGTGGCCGTCGTCGTCGCCCTCGCTCTGCGCTGGGTGCGCCACGGCGACGGCACCCACCGCCGTCGGCGGCAGGTCGCGGTGCTCGGCGTCGCCGCCGCGGCCGCCCTCACCGTGTGGCTCCTGCGCTACCGGGTGATCGAGCTGCTGAACGCGGGCAGCGAGTTCGAGTTCCGGCTGCGGCTCTGGCAGCAGGTCTGGCGCTTCACGGACCTCGCTCCGATCGTCGGCTGGGGCTGGGTGGGCTACTGGCGGCCCGACCTCTACCCCTTCACCGCCATCGACTACCTCTCGGGCCGCCCGCACTCGTCGAGCCTCAACGCGCTCTTCGACGTGGCCCTGCAGGTCGGCGCGGTCGGGGTGGTCCTCTTCGTCGTGCTGATCGGCCTCGCGCTCTGGCGCTCCTGGCTGATCGCCTCCGAGCGCAAGGCGGTCGTGCACGTCTGGCCGGTGCTGGTGCTGACCGTGCTGATGGTCACCGCGCTGGCCGAGAGCTCGATCCTGCTCGACGCCGGCTGGCTGCTCGTGGTGCTCTGCGCGATGCGCGCGGCCCAGGGACTGAGCTGGCGCCGGCTCCTGCACCCGCGGGACTGACCGGACTCCTCAGCGCCCGCGCCGCCGCGCCACCTGGCGGAGCACGGTGAGGTGCTCCTCCCGGCAGCGCTCCCAGCTGAAGGACCGGGCGCGCTCGACGCCGAGCGGGCCGAGCTCGCCGGTCCGCTCGATCGCCTCGAGGATCCCGTCCGCGATCGAGCGCGGCTCGAGCGGATCGACGTAGACCGCGGCGTCCCCGCAGATCTCCGGGAGCGAGCCCGCGTCGGAGGCGGCGACCGGGCATCCCGACGCCATCGCCTCGATGGGCGGGAGGCCGAAGCCCTCGTAGAGGCTCGGGAACGCCAGCACCGCGGCTCGGCGGTAGAGGTCGGCGAGCTCCTCCGGAGTGACGTGGCCGCGCCACTCGACGAAGTCCGGCAGCGGGCCGAGGCGGTCCAGATCCCCTCCTGTCAGCACGAGGCGGAGGGCGTGCCCCTCCTCCCGAAGCAGGCGCACCGCCTCGAACAGGCGGGCGTGGTTCTTGTGCGGCCAGGCGCGCGCCGGGTAGAAGACGAAGTCCTCGCGTGTGCCCAGATTCGCGACGAAGCGCCGGGTGTCCACGCCGAGATGCGACACGTGGATCCGCTCCTCCGGGATGCCCAGCAGCTCGACGATCCGCCCCTTGGTGAAGGCGCTGATGGTGATGACCGCGTCGGCGCGGCGAGCGGTCGCCTCGTAGGCGAGCCGGCGGAAGACGCGCTCGACGCGGGGGAAGAGGTGCGGGAGGTCGCGGTGCTGCAGATCGAACAGCATCTGCACGTGCCCCTGCCGCCGCGACGGCCACGGGAGCGGGACCGTGAACGGGAAGTAGAGCACTGCGTCCCGGCCGAGGCGCCGGCGCAGGCGCGGCGTGCGCAGGAGCGCCTGGAGCATCCCCACGGCCCGGCGGCGGTGGCCCGCCCCGCTGACGACCCCCTCGGCCACGACCTCGGGCACGCCCTCGCTGAAGCCGCGCGCGTTCTCGGGGACGAGCACCTGCACGGCGGGCCCCTCCTCCCCCGGCCGCGGCGCCAGGAGGCGCGTGAGCGCGCGCGCGTAGGTCTCGCCGCCGCCCATCCCGCCCGGGTCGACGGTAAGCACGGCGAGCGTGACGGGGCGGAGTTCCGGCATGGCGTCCAATCGGTCCGAAGCCCGGCCAGGATACCGGCGGGCCGCACCGCTCCCGGCGCCCGGCCGTGCCCGTGGGTAGTATGTGTCCCGCTGTCATCGACCCCGACGAATTGGACCACCACGTGCCCCGCGCTTTGATCACCGGAATCACCGGCCAGGACGGCCTCTACCTCGCCGAGCTCCTCCTCTCGAAGGGCTACGAGGTCTTCGGGCTCGTCCGCGGGCAGAACAACCCCAAGTACGAGCTGGTCCGCCGCACCGTGCCCGAGGTGACCCTGCTCACCGGCGACCTGACCGACGTGTCGAGCCTCGTGCGCGTGCTCGCCGCCGCCCAGCCCGACGAGGTCTACAACCTCGGTGCGATCTCGTTCGTCGCCTACTCGTGGGAGAACGCGTCGCTCACCACCGATGTGACCGGCAAGGGCGTGCTCAACATCCTCGAGGCGACCCGCCTCTACGCCGGCTCCGACATGTCGCGCGTGAAGTTCTACCAGGCCTCCTCCTCCGAGATGTTCGGCAAGGTCCAGCAGGTCCCGCAGAGCGAGGAGACGCTGCTCTGGCCGCGCTCGCCCTACGGCGTGGCCAAGGTCTTCGGCCACTACATGACGATCAACTACCGCGAGTCGTACGGCATGCACGCCTCCTCTGGCATCCTCTTCAACCACGAGTCGCCCCGCCGCGGCCCGGAGTTCGTCACCCGCAAGATCAGCCTCGCGGTCGCCCGCATCAAGCTCGGCCTCCAGGAGACGCTGGAGCTCGGGAACCTCGACGCGAAGCGCGACTGGGGCTTCGCCGGCGACTACGTCGACGCGATGTGGCGCATGCTGCAGCAGCCCGAGGGCGACGACTACGTGGTCGCGACCGGCGAGACCCACGAGATCCGCGAGTACCTCGACATCGCCTTCAACCACGTCGGCATCGAGGACTGGACCCCGTACGTGACCCAGAACCCCGCGTTCATGCGTCCCGCCGAGGTGGACCTGCTGATCGGCGACCCGGCGAAGGCGCGCGACGTCCTCGGCTGGGAGCCGAAGGTCTCGTTCCCCGAGCTCGTGGCGATGATGGTCGAGAACGACCTCGCCGAGCAGTCCGCGCTGATCAAGTAGTCATGCCTGCCGCTCTCGTCACCGGAGCGAGCGGTCAGGACGGGGGCTACCTCGTCGAGCGCCTGCTCGCCGACGGCTGGGAGGTCTCCGCGCTCGTGCGCGGGACCGACGACGCCGCTCTTCCCGCCTCCGTCCGCGCCTTCGAGGGCGATCTCCGCGACGCCTCCGGCCTCGGCCGCATCGTCGCGGAGGCGCAGCCGGACACGGTCTTCCACCTCGCCGGCCTCTCCTCCGTCGCGCTCTCGTGGAAGGAGCCCGTGCTCACGGCGGAGGTGACCGGCACCGCGGTCGCCGCGCTCCTGGAGGCCTCGCTGGCGCTCCAGGAGTCGGCGGGCCGCGAGGTCCGCTTCGTCCAGGCCTCCTCCTCCGAGATCTTCGGGGCCGCGACCGAGAACCCGCAGACCGAGCGGACCCCGATCCGCCCCGTCTCCCCTTACGGAGCCGCGAAGGCGTTCGCGCACCACCTCGTCGCGGTCTACCGCGGCCGAGGGCTCCACGCCTCGTCCGGCATCCTGTACAACCACGAGTCGCCGCGTCGGCCGCTCGGCTTCGTCACCCGCAAGATCACCGCCGGTGTCGCGGCGATCGCGACGGGCGCCGAGTCGGAGCTCTCGCTCGGCAATCTCGACGCGCGCCGCGACTGGGGCTGGGCCCCCGACTACGTGGACGCCCTCGTGCGCGCCTCGCGCGCCGAGGAGGCGGGCGACTACGTCGTGGCGACCGGAGTCGCGCACTCGGTCCGCGACTTCGTCCGTGCCGCCTTCACCGCGGCCGGCATCGACGACTGGGAGCAGCAGGTCACGATCGACCCGCGGTTCGCGCGCCCCGTGGACGCACCCGAGATGCGCGGCGACTCCTCCCGGGCCCGCGAGGTGCTCGGCTGGGCGCCCACCGTCGGCTTCGAGGAGATCGTCGCCCGCATGGTCGAGAACGACCTCGAGCTGGCGCGCCGCTCCCGCTGAGCCGCGCGCACCGCGTGCAGAAGGCCCCCGCTCCTGGAGCGGGGGCCTTCTGCACGCGGTGGATCGAGGACGCCTAGGCGGTCGCGTCCGACTGCTCGGCCCGGGCCCGCTCGTCGACGCCGTCTCCCTCTACGAGGTACGACCAGACGCGGGCGGCGTACTCGTCCCAGGTGCCGCCGTCGATCGCGAGCGCCTCCGCCGAGAGCCGCGCGTGCAGCTCGTCGTCGGTCAGCAGCCGCTCGAGGGCCGCGGCGATGTCGTGGTCGTCGTGCGGATCGACGAACAGCGCGCCGCCCGAGGCGGAGACCTCGTGCATGCTCCCGAAGCCGGAGGTCACGACCGGGGTGCCGACCGAGATCGACTCCACGATCGGGAGACCGTAGCCCTCGTTGATCGAGGGGAACACCGTGCACCGGGCCAGGCGGTAGGCGCTCCAGAGCAGCGCGTCGGTGATCTTGGAGAGCGAGCGGACCGGACGGCCCTGGCCCTCGAGGACCTCGAGTCGGTACTCGAACTCGGCGCTGCTCCAGGCGTTGCCGCCGATGAAGACCAGGCTGAAGCGCACGCCGCGGCGCCAGAGCAGCTCGGCCGCCTGGAGCACAGCCAGGTGGTTCTTCCGCGGCTCGTGGCTGCCGACGCAGACGACGAGCGGGAGGTCGCCGGTCACCAGCGAGCGCGCGGCGGTGGCCAGCTCCTCGTCCGAGACGCTCTCCGGCTGCGAGGGCAGCAGGATCGGGCGGATGTCCGGCCCCTGCATCCCGACGCTGCCGAGCATGTGGCGCCAGCCGGAGTACTCGGTCGCGGCCGCCTCGGAGATGGTCGCGATGCGGTCCATGTGCGACACGGCGACGAGCGTGCGCGAGAAGGCGGCGCTGATGCCGGTGCTCGCCGTCTCGGCGGTGGTGACCGGCACGCAGTCGAAGCCGATGGTGCCCGTGCGGTTGCCGCTGAACTCGGCCAGAGCGGAGACGCGCGACGTCCGCTCGTCCTCCACGGCGAGCTCGGGCAGGAGGTAGGTGCCCTGCCACGGGACGATCACGCGGGAGCGGTCCTCGGCGGCGTCGGGCACGTCGCCCGAGACGGCGTTCCGGCTCTGCTCCGGGGTGAGCATGACGAGCGACTCGTGGGTCGAGTCCCAGCCGGCGAGCAGGATCTCGTGGTCGCGCGTCCATCGGACGAGGCTCTGGCGCACCACGCGCTGGATGCCCGTGGCCAGCCCCGTGCGCGCGGTGTGGTGCACGTCGACGACGACCGCGCCGACGACCACCTCGACCTCGGGGTGGTGGAAGCGGGCGAAGACCCGGTTCGAGGCGATGGTGGACGCGGCGTGGGTGAGCAGACCGGCGGTGCCGTCCAGCCGGGCCCGGCGGCGGCCGTCGACGACGTCCTCCCGGCGCGGGAGCGTGCCGCGGAGGACGGCGAGCACCAGCCAGACCTCGCGGTCGGTGGGAGCGGGCAGCAGAACGCTCAGCTGTCCGGTGAGGGCGTCGACGCTGCCCAGCGGCTCCACGGAGGGGGCCAGGGTGCGCACCAGGGTGGCGAGACGGTCGACCAGGTACTGCTTAGAGCGCACGGGGCGCCTCCTCGTGCTCGATGAGGGCCGAGGGGCCGATCAGGGCGGCCCACAGCTCCCGGGCGTAGTCGTCCCAGGTGCGCTCGGGCCGCTCGGCCGCCTCGAGGCGGAGCTCGTCGACGAGCTCCGGCGACGTCAGCAGGCGGCGCATGCCGTCGGTGATCTCCTCGTCGGACTCCGGGTCGATCAGGACGCATCCGCCGTGCTCGGCGATCTGCGCCGTGCTGCCGTAGCGCGAGGTCAGCACGGGGAGCCCGATCGACAGCGCCTCGGCGACCGGCAGGCCGTACCCCTCGTGCAGCGACGGGAACGCCAGGAACAGCGCCTCCCGGTAGCTCGCGATCAGGACGTCGTCGTCGGCTCCGCGGAGCACCTCGACCGGGCGTCCGGCGGCGACCAGCTCGCGCACGCGGGGATCGAAGACCTGGTGCGCCCACGGGTTGGCCCCGCCGATGAAGCGGACGCGGAAGCGCAGGCCCTCGCGCCAGAGGACCTCGGCGGCGTGCAGCACCGCGAGGTGGTTCTTGCGGGGCTCCTGGCTGCCGACGCAGAGCACGAGCGGCAGGCCGGACGCGCTCCGGCCCTCGGAGCGCAGGCCGTCCGGGAGCTCCACGGGCAGCGGGACCGGGACGACGGTCGGGCCGGTGAGGCCCTGAGCGGGGAGCGCTCGCACGAAGCCCTCGAACTCCAGCGCGGCCGCGGCGCTCACCGTGGCGACGCGCTCGGCGTGCTTGACCACGGAGAGGAAGTTGACGAAGCGCACCGTCTCCTCCGGCGGCACCGTGTCGGCGCTGACGACGGGGATGGCGTCGTGGCCGAGGACGACGACCTCGTTGCCGGAGTACTCGGCGAGGGCCGCGAGCGGCCCGCACTGGTTGTAGTCCGGCACCGAGGGGATGACGACGACGCTGCGGTAGGGCACGACGAACTCGATGCGCTCCGGATCGCCGTGCTCCCAGTCGCGCCGCCCGGCGGAGGACCAGTCGACGACGCGCTCGTGCTCGATCGCGCTCAGCCGCCGGAAGGACATCGATCCGTGGACCCAGGCGACCGGGACGATCTCGTGCTCGGCGTCCCAGCGGGACACGGTCTGGCGCACGACCCGCTGGACGCCGGTGTTGTGCCCGTGGCGGGCGGGGAAGTCGACGTCGATCAGGACGGCCCCGGTGACGACCTCGACGCGGGCGTCCAGATCGGCGAACCCGGTTGCGGTGCGGGAGCCGGCCTCGAGGAAGATGCGCAGCGCCGCCTCCTCGGAGGCGAGCTCGAGGGCGCGGCGGAACCAGTCGAACAGCTCGCTCGTCGGGTACGCGGCCGTGAACGACACCAGCGCGACCCAGGTCAGCTCGTCGTCCTGGCGCGAGCGGATCTCTCGGGCCACCTCGTCGAGGTACGGGCCGGGCCCGCGGGTGCGCAGCGAGGCGCGGCGCTCCGCGTCGAAGAGGAGCGCGCCGATCTGCTCCAGGCGCTGCAGCATCGCCTCCGTGCGGTGGGCGCGCGCGGCGGCCGAGCCGGCGGCCGAGACCTGCGACCGGTCGCTCATCGCGCCCGACC
Source organism: Rathayibacter sp. AY1F2 (assembly GCF_002930885.1). Taxonomy (NCBI): domain Bacteria; kingdom Bacillati; phylum Actinomycetota; class Actinomycetes; order Micrococcales; family Microbacteriaceae; genus Rathayibacter; species Rathayibacter sp. AY1F2. The sequence goes on from NZ_PSVG01000001.1 coordinate 352,246, forward strand.
GGACAGGCGGCGCTTCACGAAGCGCGCGCTGTGGCCGACGGCGCCCGACAGCCCGAGCTGCTCGACGCGGATCTGGAAGGTGCGCACCAGGCGGAGCGGCTTCGTCACCCGCCAGGAGAGGGTGCGCTCGAAGCCGGAGGCGGTCACTCCGCCCACCTGGATCCGCTCGACCCACTCGTCGAAGGGGTCGTTGAGGAGGGAGTCGACCTGCGCGCGCAGGCGGGCGAGCTCCTCGTCCGGGGACTCGGGCTCGGCGAGACGGGGCTCCACCGGAACCCCGGATGTGCGCGCGGGCTCCGCCGGGACGGCTGCGGGAGCGGCGTCGCCGACGGCCGACTCGAGGCTCGGGTCGGGAGCGGGAGGAGCGTCCTCGCCCGTGCCGCCGAGGACGGGGGCGGGGTCCCCAGCGCTCTGCGGCGCCGGGTCCAGGGGGACGTCGGATGGCTGCGTGGGCATGGCGAACACCTCGTTCGTGTCGTTCAGTCGGCGAGCGGGAGCAAGACTACCCGCCATGCGCCGCGCACCGGCACGCCAGCCAGGGGGCTCCAGGGTGGGCCGCACGTATAATGATGCGGTCCGTCGCCCGGCGGAGGCCGAGAGCTTGGAGTTCCATGCCCAGCAAAGCTGTGGATCGCGCGCGCGCGATCGCCGACGAGCCGTTCCAGATCGCCGGCACCACGTCGGCCGTCGGCGGCGGCTCGGGCGGCTTCGTCGCCTCCCTCGCCGAGATCCTGCGGCACCGCGAGCTTCTCCGCCTGCTCGTCGGGCGCGAGCTGAAGTCGCGCTATAAGGACAGCAGCCTGGGCTTCGTCTGGAGCCTCGTCCGGCCGCTGATCATGCTCCTCATCTACTACGTGGCGATCGGCCAGATCCTCGGGGCCTCGCGCGGCGTCCCGAACTTCGCGATCTTCGTCTTCTCGGGGCTCACCCTCTGGGGCCTGTTCAGCGAGATCGTGACCGCGGGCACCACGTCGATCCTCGGCAACGGCGGACTGATCAAGAAGGTGTACCTGCCGCGGGAGATCTTCCCGGTGGCGGCCATCGGCTCGGCCCTCTTCAACTTCGGTGTGCAGTTCGTCGTCCTGATCGCGGGAGCCGTCCTCACGGGCTCGCTGATCTTCGGCGTCCAGCTCCTCTACATCGTGCCCGCGCTGGCGATCGTGCTCGTGTACGGCCTCGCGCTGGCCCTGGCCCTCTCGGCCCTCAACGTCTACCTCCGCGACGTCCAGTTCCTCGTCGAGGTCGGGCTGCAGATCTTCTTCTGGCTCTCCCCCATCGTCTACGCGTGGAACTTCGTCGTCGCCGCCTCCACCGGAGCGGGCCACGGCTGGGCCGAGCAGCTCTACCTCATCAACCCGATCTCGAACGCGATCCTCGCCTTCCAGCGCGCGATCTGGGGAGACGGCTCGCGCGTCAGCATCATCGACGGCAACGAGATCGCCCCCCAGGTGTGGCCGCCGGACATGGAGCTGCGCCTTCTCATCGTCCTCGTCGTCGGGCTGGTGTTCGTGTGGATCGGCCACCGGATCTTCCGCCGCCTCGAGGGCAACTTCGCCCAGGAGATCTGATCGTGACCCTCACCAGCAAGCAGGAGTCCGTGCCCGCCTCCTCCGGCACCCCGACCGTCGTCCGGGTGCGCAACGCCTCCAAGCGCTTCGTCATCCGCAAGGACAAGTCGTTCAAGGAGCGGATCGTCAACTTCGGCCGCGGGCGCAAGCACCGCGACGAGTTCTGGGCGCTCCGCGACGTCGACCTCGAGATCCCCCTGGGCTCGACCGTCGGCCTCATCGGCGCGAACGGCTCGGGCAAGAGCACGCTCCTCAAGCTCATCGGCGGCATCGTGCAGCCGACGACCGGCACCGTGGAGCGCCGCGGGCGCCTCGCCGCGCTCCTCGAGCTCGGAGCGGGCTTCCACCCCGACCTCACCGGGCGCGAGAACGTCTACCTCAACGGCGCGATCCTCGGACTCTCGCGCAGCGAGCTGGACAGCAAGTTCGACTCGATCGTCGACTTCTCCGAGATCGCCGAGTTCATCGACACCCAGGTCAAGTTCTACTCGTCGGGCATGTACGTGCGGCTCGCCTTCGCGATCGCGATCCACACCGATCCCGACCTGCTGCTCGTCGACGAGGTGCTCGCCGTCGGCGACGAGCCGTTCCAGCGCAAGTGCATGGACCGCATCCGCGCCTTCCAGCGCGCGGGCAAGACCATCGTGCTGGTCACCCACTCGCTCGAGCAGGTCGGCGAGCTCTGCGACCGCACCATCGTCCTCGAGAAGGGAACCGTCGTCTTCGACGGCGAGACCTCCGAGGGGCTCCAGGTCCTCCGCGAGAGCTTCGAGGACCGTCGGGCCGCCCGCCAGGAGCGCGAGGCCGAGGCCGCCGAGGCCGCGGACGAGCCCGCCCCCCAGCTCATCGAGATCCTGGGCTGCCGACTGCGCGGCGGATCGATCGAGCACGGCGGCACGGTCGTCCGCAGCGGCGAGACCCTCGAGTTCGACGTCACGGTGCGCACCAGCCGCCCGGTCGACGACTGGAACATCGGCATGGGCATCGACACCCCCCTCGGCCAGCGCGTCTTCGGGACGAACACCGAGCGCATCGGCACGCCGCTGAGCGCGGTCGACGGAGAGATGACGGTCACGTTCACCCTCCCCGACCTGCACCTCGGCGCCGGCAACTACGCCGTGCACGCCTCCTCGGCCACCTTCTCGCAGGGCGAGACCATGCGGATCCCGGTCGCCGCGACCTTCACGGTCGAGCGGGCCTCCGTGCACGACGGCGTCGTCGACATCGACTCCACCGTCCGCCTCAGCAGGCCGTGACCGCGCGGCGCCGCCGCCTCCTGGTCGACGCGACCGCCCTCGCGGCGCCGCGCCTGACCGGGGTCGGCCGCGTCCTGCTCGGCCTGCTGCACGCGCTGGACACCGATGCGACCGCCGCAGACGTCGAGGTGCTCCTCGTCGTGCCGGCGAGCGAGGCGGGCTCGATCGAGCGCTTCGGCTTCCGTACGCTGCGCGTCCGACCGGTGCCGCTGCCCCGGCCGGTGTGGAGCGCACTGACCCGACTGCCCGCGCCCGGGATCGACCTCCTGCTCGGCCGCGGCGCCTACTTCTTCCCGAACTTCCGGAGCTGGCCGCTCGCCCGCTCCCGCTCGCTCACCTTCGTGCACGACGTCTGCTTCGCTGTGATGCCCGAGCTCGTTCCTCGCGAGCGCCGAGAGCTGCTGTCGCGGTCGGTGCCCCGGTGGATCCGGCGGAGCGATCTGGTCCTGACCGGCACCGCGTCCTCCGCAGCCGAGGTCGAGAGCGCTCTGGACGTCGCTCCCGAGCGCGTCCGCGTGCTGCCGACCACGATCGACGCCGACCTCTTCCATGCCCGCGGGGAGGAGGAGGTGGCGCGGGTCCGCGCGCAGCACGGGCTCGGGTCCTACCTGCTCTTCGTCGGATCGATCGAGCGCCGCAAGAACCTCGTCACCCTGGTGAACGCGTACCGGCAGGCCGAGCGGCCGGAGAACCACACCCTGCTCCTGGTCGGCGGGGACGGCTGGGACAACGAGGACGTCCACTCCGCCGTCGCCCGCGCGGTCGCCGCAGGAGCCGACGTGCGCTTCGCCTCCTCCTACGTCGCCGACGAGGATCTGCCGGCCCTGCTCACGGGCGCCGACGCCGTCGCCATGCCCTCCTGGCACGAGGGCTTCGGCCTGCCCGCCCTCGAGGCCGTCGCCTGCGGCACTCCGGTGCTCGCGGCAGACATCCCCGGCCTCCGCGACGCGCTCGCCGGGCGGGAGTCCGCCGCCGTCTTCATCGACCCGGCGGACCGCACCGGGTGGTCGGCCGCGATCGGAGAGGCGCTGCGCCGTCCCCGGCGACTCGCACCGGAGCCCATCCCGGGGTGGGACCGCACCGCCCGGCGCCTGCTCGAGCTGGCCTTCGACGACCGCTGATCAGCGCCGGGTCGTGAACAGCAGCCAGCGCCCGGAGGCGGAGGCGACCTCGGGCTCAACGTCCCCCGTCGCCGCCTCGACGTAGGCCCGCCAGCCGTCGGGGTCGTCGGTGTAGCCGGCTGTGTCCACGTAGACGGCGCAGGCGCCGCTGCCCGCCACCGCGTCGGCGAACTCCGCGGGGTCGTCGACGTCGCCCCAGACGTCCCAGCCGTAGGTGCCCTCCACAGCCCCGTAGCTCCAGCGGAGGCGTCCCTCCTCGGTCGCGAGGTAGGGCAGTGCCTCGTCGTAGTCGGAGAGCGCTCCGATCCGCCCGCTGTCGGGGAAGCTCTTCAGGGGGAGCTCCACCACTCCGCAGCCGTCGTCCAGCTGCGCGTCGGCCTCCGACACGAACGAGCGCATCTCGGAGTCGTCGGTCGGAGCGATCGGCACCGCCGCCGATACTCCGGCCAGCTGATCGACCACGGCGACGGCGGCGAGCAGCGCCGCCACGAGGATCCGGACACCGCCACGGGCCGTGATCCGATCGAACAGGAGCGCGAGCACGCCGAGGACGAGGACCGCGATGACGATCGACATCCGCGCCCACGCACGGATCGTCGGCCCCGCCACCAGCGAGACCACGACGCCCAGGCCCGTCACCGTGTAGAAGAGGAGCGCGGCCAGCGTCGCCACGGCGAGGACGCGCACGCGGGCGTCCGAGAAGAACCGGCCGACCGCGGTCGCACGGAGCGCCCGTCCGCCGCCGAGCGCGGTGATCGGGAGCGCCACGAGCGTGATCAGGAGCGCGACGCTGGCGAGGATCGAGAACCCGGGCGGCTCCGTCGTCGGCGCCACGCCGGACTGGCCCGCGTAGGTGTTCAGCAGGCCGTACCCCTGCGGCAGCCCGGTCCCCGACCAGGGCAGGCCCAGCAGCACGAGCTTGCCGGCGTAGGCCTCCGACTCCCCCACGGTCCGCGACGTGAAGTACGGGCTGTAGCGCTCCCCGAAGTCGAGCGAGAGCAGCAGCAGCGAGAGCCCGACGAACACGCCGAGCGCGAGGATCGGCACCGATGAGACCGCGAGCACGCGCAGCCGCTCGCGGGAGAGGAGCCCGGCGGCCGTGCTCACCGCCCAGGTCGCTCCAAGGACCAGGACCGCGAAGACGTAGTAGTAGCCGCCCGTGCTCGCCACCAGGAGCCCGAGCACGACTCCCGGGACGACGGAGCGCAGTACGCGGCTCCTCCGCGTCGCGCCCCGCTCGGCCCAGGCTCGGAGAGGATCGGTGCGCGGTCCGGCGACCATCAGCACCATCACGCCCAGGAGCGGGATCGCCCAGTAGTTGGCGAGGAACGCGTGGCCGAATCCGATCCGGAGGAAGTGGTACGGCAGCAGCGACAGCAGGACCGCGGAGAACGCCGCGACCCAGGGCCGCGTGCGGAGGGCGCGGAAGAACACGTAGCCGGTGACGGCGACCGTCGCGAACGTACCCAGGTAGAAGACGTTCAGGAGCGTCGTCCCGTCGCGCACCACGAGGGCCAGGACCGACACGGCGAGGGCGGAGGCGACGTCGAACTGCGCGCTGAAGAAGGCGTTGAACCCGTCGGGGAAGCCGAGCGCTGCGTTGCCGTCGAACGGGAACGCCTGCGTGGCGCTGGTGAAGAGCGTGTAGTGCAGGATCTGGTCGTCGCCGCCCACGGTCCAGCGGGCCGTCAGGTCCTGCGGCCCGATCCCGAGCGCGAGCACGGCGGCGACGACCGAGACGAGGGCGGCGACGAGGGCCCATCCGAGCTCGACGAGCGTCCGGCGCCGCCGACTCGCCGTCCGCGGGCCGCGCACGTCAGTAGCCGCGCTCACGGCGCTGCTCCTCCACGCTGGTCTGGACGATCCGGTTCAGCTCGGTCTCGCCGTCGGTGCCCGCGTAGTCGTAGATGTCGAACCCCCCGCAGGCGACGATATCGGAGGGAGCGCCGAGCGTCCCGCGCGCGAGCCCCGCCCAGTCGGGCGAGCGGTCGGCCAGGACGAAGCTGTACTGCCGGTCGCGGTAGTCGCTCAGGTTGTTCATCCACAGCTGCACCGTGAAGTCGAAGTTGACCTGCTGGACGTGCAGCGAGGCCGGCCCGTAGAGGTCCAGCGGCCGCGTGGACCAGAACGAGCCGACGCCCGCGAGCTCGCGGCCGTCGATCCAGCGCTCCAGGCAGTCGGCGTCCGGGTCCGATCGCGCCTCGGCCGCCGCGGAGGCGACCGCCGTTGTGGCCGGCACGGCGGCGACGACGAGGCCTGCGGCGGCCAGCGGAGCGACGACGCGGACGACCGGTGCCAGCCGCGCGCCCGCAGCACGCCGGTGCGCCGCCGCGGGGCCGATCAGGGCGATCACGACCACGGTCGCGGTCACCGGGATCGGCATCAGGTAGCGGCTGACCGAGCTGCCGGTGAAGACCTGCACCACCAGGAGCACCGCCGTCTGCGCCGGCAGGAACGCGCATACCGCGAAGCGCGCACGGGCCGCCTCGTCGAGGGCGGCTCCCCGCGCCAGTCGGGCGACACCGGCCACGACGACGGCGAGGGCCGCCAGCAGCAGCAGACCCAGCAGCGCCACCTCGAGCTTGCCGATCAGCGGCGCCTTCAGCACCAGGAACTGCACGATCAGGTCGTCCAGGGCCGTCCCGGCGAGCGGCAGCCGGAGGTACCCGCCGGCGTCGGTCCCGATCAGGAAGCCGAGCGGGACCCGCAGCGCGGCTCCGAGCGCGGCGGCCCCGAGGACCGTTCCCGCGACGATCAGCACCGCTCGGGGAGCAGCGAGAGCGAGCACCAGCAGCACGACGAGGACCACCAGCAGGGGGCCGACGAACTGCACCAGGAGGAGCGGATCGGAGAGGGTCGTCGCGGCGACGGCCGCTCCGACCAGGAGCAGCGGACGCGCCGCCGGACGGCGCTCGCGCAGCGCGCCCAGGGCGACGGCGAGCCCGGCGAGGCCTGTGAGCACCGCGCCGTAGTAGTAGGTCGTGAGGAGGAAGGTGGTCGCCAGGGCCCCCTCGTTGTTGATCGCGCGGCCCTCCGTCAGGCAGAGAACCAGCAGCACGGCGATGCCGGCGAGCGCGGCGGCGGGCCGCAGCCGGCGGTGCCGGTCCGCGACGAGCCGTCGCGCGAGCATCCGGAGCACGCCGTAGAGGAGGACGACGTTGAGCACGGCGTTGACCGCGAGCGCCGCCGCGGGATCGCCACCGGTCAGCAGCCACGCGACGCCGAAGACGGGGAGCTCGGGGAAGAGGAAGAGCTGGCTCGTCATCACCCACGCCGCGGGGCGGCCCTCGGCGAAGGACTGCAGGATCAGCGGCAGCGCCAGCGAGTCGCCGTCGCGGAAGAGCAGCGGCCGCCACGGCGTGCCGACCATGAATCCGAGCACGAGCAGGGTCCCGCTGACGACGACGGCGAGGGCGGCGAGCTCGAGGAGGGCCCTCCGGGTCCGAGGGGATCCCGTCGGACCCGCCGTCACCGGTGCTTCCCGCCGAACCGGATGGCCAGGACGAGCAGGAGGTTCTTCAGGAGGGTGTCGCTCGGGATCTTGGAGTTGCCGACCGTGCGGTCGAGGAAGACGATCGGGATCTCCTTCACTCCGCGGGCCCGGCGCAGCGCCCGGTACTTGAGCACGATCTGGAAGCCGTAGCCGGCTGCGCGGATCGTCTCGAGGTGGAGGGTGCGCAGGAGGTCCGCGCTGAAGAGGTTGAAGCCGCCGGTCCAGTCGGTGATCTTCGAGCCGAGGAAGAGGCGCGTGTAGAGGTTGCCGCCACCGCTCAGCAGCTTGCGGTCGAGCGTCCAGTCGGGAGTGCCCCCGCCGGCGATGTAGCGGGAGGCGACCACGAAGTCGGCGCCCGCGCGCACCTCGCGGAGGAAGGCGTCGATGTAGTCCGGGTCGTGCGAGAGGTCGGCGTCCATCTGCAGCAGGTAGTCGTAGCGGCGCTCGGCCGCGAGGAGATGCTGGAAGGCCCAGATGTACGCCGCGCCGAGCCCCTCCTTCTTCTCGCGCGAGAGCACGAGGACCTCGAAGGTGTCGGACCCGAGCTCGGCCGCGAGCTCGCGCGCGCGGTCCGCGGTGCCGTCGGGGGAGCTGTCGTCGATGACGGCGACGGTCACGTGGAAGTCGGGGTTGCGGGACGCCGCGAGCGCGACCCGCGGCAGCGCCGTCGCGATGTTCGCGACTTCGTTGTAGGTGGGGACGACGACGGCGAGGGAGCGCATGAGGCGGGGAGGATCCGTTCTTCCGGTGCACCGGCTGACCGGTGAGAGCCCTGCGAGTATAACGAGGCGGTGCTCGCGAGCCTCCGAGCGCGCCCCGCGGCCCGCCGCCCCGTCCGCGCACTCTCTCAGGAACATGGCACCGGCTGTTCGACCGCCCGGCAGGGGTCCACGGTTACGATGGACGACAGTGCACGGCGGTTCACCCCTTGTTCGCCTGCCCCGATGGACGCCCGTCGGAGCCCGACGGTCGGGCATCGACGCCAGAGGGGGACGGGAAAGAGCACCGCAGATGAAGAGACTCCTCGAATCGCAGAAGGTCCGCTTCCTCATCGCAGGCTGCACCAACACGGCGATCGACTTCCTCATCCTCAACACGCTCGTGCTCCTGCTCGGTCTGCCGACCCTCGTCGCCAACGTCTTCTCCGTCCTGGTCGGCATCACGATCTCGTACGCGCTGAACCACTTCTTCGTCTTCCGCCACCCGGGCAGGGTCTCGGTCGCCACGTTCGCGAAGTTCTTCCTCGTCACCGGGTTCAGCTCGCTGGTCCTGCAGTCGGCGATCATCTACGGCTTCGAGGTCTTCTTCGACACCCGCTTCGGCAACTCGCTGCTCTTCCTCCCCAGCTCCGGCGAGAACGCCTTCCTCGCGATCAACATCGCCAAGGCCGTCGCGGTCCTCGTGGGACTGGTGTGGAACTTCTGCATGTACAAGTTCGTCGTCTTCCGCCGTCCGGCGCACGATGCGCTGCCCGCGATCGAGACGGTCTCCCCCGCCGCCGTGGCCGTCAGCACCGAGCCCGTCGACATCGTCCGCTGAGGGCCGCAGGCTCCCGGGCACCGCTCGAGCCGCGTGCTAGCCTCGTCGAGTTCTTCCGACGGGGCACTCCTCCCGTCGACGCCGCACCACCCGGAGGCTCCCATCGCCCGCTCGACGTTGCCCATCGCGGTCGTCGTCGTCACCCACTTCTCGGGTGAGGTCCTCCGCGCGTGCCTCGAGTCCGTGCCGGAGGCGACGGAGCACGACGTGCGCATCGTGGTGGTCGACAACCTGACCACGGACGACTCCGTCCGCAGCGTCGTCGAGCGCCTGCCGCAGGTCGAGTTCCACGAGACCGGGCAGAACCTCGGCTACGGCCGGGCCGTCAACTACGCGGTCGACCGCCTCGGGCCCGAGGTCGAGTGGATCCTGGTCACCAACCCGGACACGGTCTTCCTCCCCGGCTCGATCGACGCCCTCTACGCCGCGGCGACGGCGGACGACCGGATCGGCTCGATCGGGCCCCGGATCCTCGACTCCGACGGCACGATCTACCCCTCGGCCCGCGCTCTGCCCTCGCTCGGCACGGGCGTCGGGCACGCCGTCTTCGCCCACGTCTGGCCCGGTAACCCGTGGTCGGCGACCTACCGGCGCTCGCGCGCGGTCGAGACCCTCCGCCACGGCCGGATGGAGGCGGGCTGGCTCTCCGGCGCCTGCGTGATGGTGCGCCGCACGGCCTTCGAGGAGATCGGCGGGTTCGACGACCGCTACTTCATGTACTTCGAGGACGTCCAGCTGGGCGACTCGCTCGGACAGCGCGGGTGGACCAACGTCTACCTCGCCGACGCGGTCGTCTCCCACCTCGGCGGGCACTCCACCCGCCTGGCCTCGGCGCGGATGCTCGCGGTCCACCACCGCAGCGCCTACCTCTACCTCGCGCAGAAGTACGGCGCCTGGTATCAGGCGCCGATCCGCGCGGCGGTCCGCGCCGGGCTGGGCGCCCGGGTCGCGCTGATGCGCCTGCGCTCGAAGAGCTGATCCGCTCCGATCGGGCGGGCCGCCTGGCCGGCGCCGGGCGGCCCGCCCACCGGATCGGCGGTCAGGACGCGGAGTCGAGCTCCGTGTAGAAGGCCCGCGCCTCGTCCCAGGTCGGCAGCAGGCCCTGCGCCTCGGCCTCGGCCAGCGTCGGTGCGTCGGTGTCCTTCGGCGAGAGGAGCAGCTCGCCGGCCTCCTCCGGGAAGCGCAGGCCGATCTGCTCGTCGAGCGGGTCGATCCCCTTCTCCCGCACCGGGTCGAAGGTGGCGTTCACGAGGTACGAGACCACGGCGCCCTCGGTCAGCGCCACGAAGGCGTGCGCGACCCCCTCGGCGATGTAGACGGAGCGGCGGTCGACGTCGTCGAGCAGGATCGACTCCCAGCGCCCGAAGGTCGGCGACCCGACGCGCACGTCGATCACGTAGTCGAGGACCGCGCCGGAGAAGCACGAGACGTACTTCGCCTGCGACGGCGGGATCTGCGCGAAGTGGATGCCGCGGACGGTGCCGCGCCGCGAGACGGAGGTGTTGCCCTGCCGGAGCGAGAGCGGGTGCCCGACCTTCTCGGCCAGGCGGTCGAAGCGGTAGAACTCGTAGAAGACCCCGCGATCGTCGGGGAACTGGCGCGGACTCACTTCGTAGACGTCGGGGATGTCGAGCTCTCGGATCTGCACGGTCGCCAGTGTAACGACGGCGTGTCACGGGCCCGCGACGCCTCTCTGCGCCACCCGGCGGCGTGCCGGAGCGCCGACCGTCGGCCGACGGACCGCTCGGGCATGATGAGGAGGTGACCTTCCTCATCACGGGCGCCTCCGGCATGCTCGGCACCGACCTGCGCGCGGCGCTCGGCTCCCGCCCCAGCACCGCCCTCGGCCGCTCCGACCTCGACGTGACCGACCTCGACGCCGTGCGCGCCGCCGTCGCGGGACACGACGCCGTGGTGAACTGCGCCGCGTACACCCGCGTCGACGACGCCGAGACCGACGAGGAGGAGGCGCACCGCGTCAACGCCGTCGGAGCGCGCAACCTCGCCCTCGCCACCGCCGAGACGGGAGCCGCACTCGTGCAGGTCTCCACCGACTACGTCTTCGACGGCTCCGCGACGACCCCCTACTCCGAGGACCACCCCCGGAACCCGATCTCGGCCTACGGCCGCACGAAGGCCGAGGGCGAGCGCCTGGTGCTCGAGGCCAACCCGGAGCGCGGGTACGTCGTCCGCACGGCCTGGCTCTACGGCGAGCACGGCGGCAACTTCGCTAAGACGATGGTGCGACTGGCGGGCGCGCACGAGACGCTGACCGTGGTCGACGACCAGCACGGCCAGCCCACCTGGACCGCCGACCTCGCCGCGCGCCTGATCGAGCTGGTCGACGCGGAGGCCCCGGCCGGCGTCTACCACGGCACCAGCTCCGGCGAGACGACCTGGCTCGGCTTCGCCCGTGCCGTCTTCGCCAAGGCGGGCCTGGATCCCGAGCGCCTGCGCCCGACCGACAGCGGCTCGTTCGTCCGCCCCGCTCCGCGTCCGGCCTACTCGGTCCTCGGACACGACGGCTGGAGCCGGGCGGGCCTGCCGCCGCTGCGCTCCTGGCAGGACGCGCTCGCCGCCGCACCCCTCGAGGCGGTGACCCCGTGACCACCACTCTCCGCGTCGTCGTCGACCAGATGCTCGCCCGCGTGCCCGGCGGCATCGGCCGCTACACCGAGGAGCTCACCCGCGAGCTGATCGCGACGGCTCCCCGCGACTGCGAGGTGGAGGCCGTCGTCTCCGCCCACCCGCCCGAGAAGGAGGAGGAGCTGCGCCTGCGCCTGCCCGGCCTCGCGCGCATCCACCGGCTGCCGCTCGGGCGCCGCGAGCTCTCGCGCGCCTGGCAGTACGGGATCGCCATCCCGGCCGGCGGCGGCATGATCCACGCCCCGAGCCTCTTCGCCCCGTTGCGCAGCCACGACGGGAGCGAGGGCGAGCAGATCGCCGTCACGATCCACGACACGGTGCCGTGGACGCATCCCGAGACCCTCACCCCGCACGGCGCGAAGTGGCACCGGGCGATGGCGAAGCGCGCCCGCAAGCACGCGGACGCCGTCGTCGTCCCCACCCACGCCGTCGCCCACCAGCTCTCCCAGCTGATGGACTTCGGCGATCGACTGCGCGTGATCGGCGGAGCCGTCGGCTCCGGCCTGGTCGTCCCGGAGGACGCCGACGAGCGCGCCACGGCGCTGGGCCTCCCCCCGGAGTACGTGCTGAGCGTCGGCACGCTGGAGCCGCGCAAGGGCCTGGTCTCGCTGATCGCGGCCTTCGGAGGAGCGTCCGCCCCGGCGATCCCGCTGCTCCTGGTCGGCCCGACCGGCTGGGGCGACCTGGACGTGGCCTCCGTCGCCGACGAGCAGGGCCTCGACGAGACGCGCGTGCGCGCCCTGGGAGTCCTCAGCGACGCCGACCTCGCCGTCGTCCTCTCCCGGGCCACCCTCTTCGTCTACCCGAGCATCGCCGAGGGCTTCGGCCTGCCCGTGCTCGAGGCGATGCACTTCGGAGTGCCGGTGGTGCACTCCGACGACCCCGCGCTGATGGAGGTCGCCGCGGACGCCGGCGTCGCCGTCGAGCGCGGCGACGCGAAGGACTACCCGGACCGCCTCGCCCTCGCCATGAGCAGCGTGCTCGCCGACACCGGGCTGCGCGAGCGGATGTCGGTGGCCGGCCGCGACCGCTCCCGCGCCTTCAGCTGGCGCGACTCCGCCGAGCGCGTCTGGGCGCTGCACGCCGACCTCTGAGGCGTGCGGCACCCGGCCGTCTACGGCGCGGAGTCGCCCGACAGTCCGGCGCTCACCAGCGAGTGCACGACGTCGTAGTCCGGGTCCTCCGGGTCGACGGCCGGCGGGACCAGCTCGATCGGATCCACCGGCTGCGACTTCGTCTTGAGCCCCAGCTGCACGAAGTAGCCGAGCATCCCCTGCGGGACGTCCGTCTTGATGACCTGGGACCCGGCGGACGCGACGTCCTGGAACTTGGCGAGGACGTTGCCCGGCTCGAACTGGGCGAGCAGCGCCTCCTGCACCTGCCGCTGGCGCGCCATCCGGTCGTAGTCGCTCGTGGTGTAGCGAGACCGGGCGTAGGCGAGGGCCTGCTCGCCGTTGAAGTGCCAGTGCCCGGGATCGATCCACTGGTTGACGCCCTGCATCACGCCGTCGGAGTCGGGCAGCCCGCCCAGGGGCAGCGGCTCGTCGGCGACGTAGTCGATGTCGATGCCGCCGAGCGCGTCGATCAGCTGGGCGAAGCCCTCCATGTCGATCAGCGCGTAGTACTGGATCCTCAGATCGAGGATGCCCTCGACCGCGTCGCGCATCGCCTCGATGCCGGGCTCGCTGCCGTGGTCGACGGCGTCGGGGTAGAGCTCCGGGTGCTTCAGCTCGACCTCGGTGTAGACCGAATTGAGCTTGCAGACGTCGACGGCGCAGTTGTCGGTGTCGTAGCCGTCGGGGTAGAGCTCGTGCATCGGGCTGGTCTCGGGGAACGGGAAGTCGACGAACTCGCGCGAGACGCCGATGATCGAGGCCTTGCCGCTCGACGCGTCGATGCTGACAACCGAGATGCTGTCGGGGCGCAGACCGTCGCGGTCCTCTCCCGCGTCGCCGCCGAGGAGCATCACGTTGTAGCGGCCGTCGATCGGCTGCTCGATCGCTCCGCCGCCGAAGATCGACGACAGCGTCCCCCGTGTCACGCCGAGCAGGTAGGTGCCGTAGGCGGTGGTGCCGACCGAGATCGCCATCAGCGCGATCGTCGCGAACGCGAGCACGCCGCGCATCCGCGGGCGCACCCGGACGACGCGGATCAGGCGGAGGGTGTCGAGCGTCAGCACGGCCCAGACCACCCCGTAGACGACGAGCGCGGCCTGGAGCGCGAGCATCGAGACGTCGAAGGTCGCGAGCGTGTAGAGGCCGGTCGGGAAGACGAAGTAGAGGAGCACCGCGACCAGGAGGGCGACCCAGAGCCCGAGGGTGAAGCCGAGCCCCAGGCGCCCGAGCCGGCGGTTGCCCGCGAGGACCTGAGCGGACCCGGGCACCAGCAGGTTGACGATCAGCAGCCACCACGCCCGCCGCGTCATGAAGGCGCGGGAGGCGACGTCCGGGTGCCGCAGCGGCAGGGCGACGGCCGTCACAGGCCCGCCACCAGGGCGTCGTTCTTCGCGGCGACCTGCACCTCGAGGTCGGCGGCGAAGTCGTCGAGCGCTGCGGAGAGGGCGTCGTCCGCCGTCGCGAGGATCTTCACCGCGAGCAGTCCGGCGTTCCGCGCTCCGCCGATGGAGACGGTGGCGACGGGGACGCCCGCGGGCATCTGCACGATCGAGAGGAGGGAGTCGAGCCCGTCGAGGCGGGCGAGCGGGACCGGCACTCCGACGACGGGGAGCGAGGTCACGGCGGCGAGCATGCCGGGGAGGTGGGCGGCTCCGCCCGCTCCGGCGATGACGACCTTCAGGCCGCGGCCGCGGGCCTCGCGGCCGTACGCGATCATCGCCTCCGGGGTGCGGTGCGCGGAGACGACCCGGACCTCGTGCGCCACGCCGAACTCGGCGAGGACGGTGGACGCCGCCTGCATGACGGACCAGTCCGAGTCCGAGCCCATCACGACGCCGACGAGCGGCGCGGGCCCGTTCACGAGCGCGTCCGCGCTCACGAGAGGGCTCCGGCAGGGGTCGGGGAGGTCGGCAGGCTCGTCACGGCGACCATCGTACGGGTCAGTCCGTGAGAACGGCCGCCGCCGCGCGAGCCTCGTAGACCACGAGGTCGAGGTCGTCGCCGGTGGCGTTCACGTGCCCGACCTTGCGGCCCGGTCGCGGCTCCTTGCCGTAGTTGTGCACCTTCACGCCCGGGTGATCGGCGAGCACCCGCGGATAGCGGTCGGTCAGCGACTCCCCCACCGGGCCGCCGAGCACGTTGACCATCACGGTCCACGGATCGCGGCAGCCCGTCGCGCCGAGCGGCAGGTCGAGGACCGCGCGCAGGTGCTGCTCGAACTGCGACGTGGTCGATCCGTCCATCGTCCAGTGGCCGCTGTTGTGCGGGCGCATGGCCAGCTCGTTGACCAGGATCCGGTCGTCCGTCGTCTCGAACAGCTCGACGGCCAGGACGCCGGTGACCCCGAGGCTGTCGGCGATCGTCTGCGCGATCTCGGCCGCGGCTGATGCGAGCCGGCCGGCGGACGCGGGGGCCGGAGCGATCACCTCGGCGCAGACGCCGTCGCGCTGCACCGACTCCACCACCGGCCAGAGGATGCTCTCGCCGGAGGGACGCCGGGCGACGAGCTGCGCGAGCTCGCGGCGGAAGCCCACCAGCTCCTCGACCAGGAGCGAGCCGCCCCGGCCGTCCTCGGCGAGGGCGGTGAACCAGTCGTCCGCCTCGTGGGCGCCGCGCACCACGCGCACGCCCTTGCCGTCGTAGCCGCCGCGCGCGGTCTTCACCACGGCGCTGCCGCCGTGCTCGGCCAGGAACTCCCCCAGCTCCTCGGCGGAGGAGACCTCGGCCCACTCGGGCACGGGCACGCCGAGCTCGGTCAGGCGGCGTCGCATCATCAGCTTGTCCTGGGCGAACAGCAGGGCGTCGGGGCCGGGGTGCACGGCGACGCCGCGGGCGACGAGCTCGCGGAGGATCGGCTGGGGAACGTGCTCGTGGTCGAACGTCACCACGTCCACGGTCTCGGCGAAGGCGAGCACGGTCGCCTCGTCGCGGTAGTCGCCGACCCGTGTCGCGGCGAGCCCCGCCGGGGCGCCCTCGCTCTCGGCGAGCACGGCGATCTCGATGCCGAGCTCCACCGCCGCGGGGATCATCATCCGGGCGAGCTGGCCGCCCCCGATCACGCCGACGCGCATGGCGCTCCTCCGTCTCCGCCCGCTGGCGCGGGGCGGCTCCATGCTACCGAGGCCCCGACGCGCTCACGCGGGCGGCGGCCACTCCGGCTCGAGAGCGGGAGCCGCGCCGATCGCCTCCCGCAGCAGGTCGGCCGTGAGCTCCGGATCCGGCAGGTCCCGCAGCACGAACACCTCGGCTCCCGCCTGCAGGATCCGGACGTCCCCGCACCGGGCGAGGCGCTGGCCGAGGGAGCGCTCGACCACGACCTCCATCCTCCGATCGAAGACCACCTCGGCCCGCCGGATCGACGCCACGCCCCGGCGCGCGCTGAGGCCGGAGGCGGTGACGCGGTAGCGCACGCTCGCCCAGCCCGCGATCCCGGGAGCGCAGAGGAGCAGCACCAGAAGTGCGGTGCCGAGCCCGATGATCCAGCGCTGCAGGGCGAGCTCGAACTGCGCGGCGAAGTAGAAGCCCGTCCAGGTGAGCAGGAGGAGGCCGACGACCGGTGCGACCGCCCGGCGGGCGCGCGGGGTCAGCCGCGCCAGCTCGCGGTCGGCGGGGTCGGTCCTGGCCATCAGGAGCGCAGGTGCGTGACGTCGCCGGCCGTGAACGAGCGCAGCGCGCCGCCCTGCTCGAGCAGGAGCGAGCCGTCCGGGGCGAGTGCGGCGGCGGTCCCCTCCTCCTGCGTGCCGTCGGGCAGCTCGAGCCGGACGCGCGTTCCGAGGGTGCCGCAGGAGGCGCGGACGGCGGCGGCCGCTCCGGAGGCCTCGGCGTCGCCCTGGGCGAGCAGCGGAGCCAGCAGCCCCTGGAATTCGGTCAGGAACGCGGCGAGCACCTCGTCGGCGCTCGTCGTCCGTGCTCCGGCGAGGGCGAGCGAGGTGGCGGTCGGGACCGGCAGCTCCGCCTCCGTCAGCAGCAGGTTCACACCGGTGCCGACGACGACCCGTCCGTCCGGCAGGCGCTCGGCGAGGATCCCCGCGACCTTCCGGCCGTCGATCAGGACGTCGTTGGGCCACTTGACGGCGACGTCCCCGTCGACGAGGGGTGCGAGGGCCCGGGCGAGAGCGGCGCCGGCCACGAGCGGCAGCCAGCCGGAGGCCTCGGCGCCGAGGGCGGAGGCGTCGACCAGAGTCGAGGCCGCGAGCGTGCGGCCCGCGGGCGCCTGCCAGACGCGCCCCAGCCGGCCGCGCCCGGCGCGCTGGTCGCCGGTGGCGACGACGGAGAGGTGCGGCCACACGGCGGGGTCGGCGGCCGCCCGCTCGCGGAGCTCGTCGTTCGTCGACCCCGCCGACTCGAGCGCGAGGACGCGGGGGGAGACGGCGGAGGAGAGCGGGAGGAGCATGCCGCCACGGTAGCGGCGGCTCCCGCGAGGCCGCTCCGAGCGCCGCTCGCGACGTCCCGCCCTTGTCCGGATCCTCCCGTTCGGAGCGGCCCTCCCTGTGCGAGTGCGACAAGAGGAGGCGTCCGCCCCGCCGGTAGGGTGAGCGGGTGACCGCGAACACCGAACGTCCCGCGCCCGATCTGTACACGACCGCGGGGAAGATCGCGGACCTCAGGAACCGCTACCACGAGGCCGTCACGGCCAGTGGCGAGGCGGCGATCGAGAAGCAGCACGCCAAGGGCAAGATGACCGCACGGAAGCGGATCGACACCCTCCTCGACCCGGGCTCGTTCGTCGAGCTGGACGAGTTCGTCCGCCACCGCACCCACGCCTTCGGCATGGAGAAGAAGCGACCCTACGGCGACGCCGTCGTCACCGGCACCGGCACCATCCACGGCCGCCAGGTCGCCGTGTACTCGCAGGACTTCACGATCTTCGGCGGCTCGCTCGGCGAGGTGGCCGGCGAGAAGATCATCAAGGTGATGGACCTCGCCCTGAAGACCGGCGTCCCGATCATCGGCATCCTCGACTCCGGCGGAGCACGGATCCAGGAGGGCGTGGTCGCCCTCGGCAAGTACGGCGAGATCTTCCGCCGCAACACCGCGGCGAGCGGCGTGATCCCCCAGATCTCGATCATCTGCGGCCCTGCCGCGGGAGGCGCGGTCTACTCCCCCGCCCTGACCGACTTCGTGATCATGGTCGACAAGACCAGCCAGATGTTCGTCACCGGGCCCGACGTGATCAAGACCGTCACCGGCGAGGACGTCGGCATGGAGGAGCTCGGCGGCGCGCTGACCCACAACAAGATCTCGGGCGTCTCGCACTACCTCGCGAGCGACGAGAACGACGCGCTCGACTACGCGCGGACGCTCCTCTCCTTCCTCCCGGACAACAACCTGTCGCCGGTACCCGTCTTCGAGACCGAGGTCGATCTCGAGACGACCGACGCGGACCGCTTCCTCGACACGGTCATCCCGGACAGCCCGAACCAGCCGTACGACATGCGCGCCGTCATCGAGCACATCGTCGACGAGGGCGACTTCCTCGAGGTGCAGCCGCTGTTCGCGCCGAACATCGTGATCGGCTTCGGCCGCGTCGAGGGCCGCTCCGTCGGCATCATCGCGAACCAGCCGAGCGCCATGGCGGGCACGCTGAACATCGAGGCAGGCGAGAAGGCGTCCCGCTTCGTCCGCTTCTGCGACGCGTTCTCGCTGCCGATCCTGACCCTGGTCGACGTCCCGGGCTACCTGCCCGGCACCGACCAGGAGTGGACCGGCGTCATCCGCCGCGGCGCGAAGCTGCTCTACGCCTACGCCGAGGCGACCGTGCCGCTGGTCACGGTCATCCTGCGCAAGGCCTACGGCGGCGCGTACATCGTGATGGGGTCCAAGCAGCTGGGAGCCGACATCAACCTCGCGTGGCCGACCGCCGAGATCGCCGTCATGGGCGGCCAGGGCGCGGTGAACATCCTCTACCGCAACGAGATCCGCAAGGCGGAGGAGGCCGGCGAGGACGTCGCAGCCGTCCGGACGCGCCTGGCGAACGAGTACACCTACAATGTCGCGAGCCCGTTCCTCGCGGCCGAGCGCGGCGAGCTCGACGGCGTGATCGAGCCCTCGGCGACGCGTGTCTCCGTCATCAAGGCGCTGCGGGCGCTGCGCACCAAGCGCGCCAACCTGCCCGCGAAGAAGCACGGCAACATCCCGCTCTGACCCGGCTCGCTCGGACGCCGCGGCAGGAGACGGGAGACCGTCCGTGCCGCGGCGTTCCGCTGCGACCGCCTCCTCACGGGGCGGAGGGGCGGAACGATCAGTCGGAGGAGCCGGGCCCGGTCCGTCGGGCAGCGGACTCCGCGGGAGCATCGGTCCGCACGACGGGAGCGTCCGGCTCCGCGGCCGGAGCATCCGGCTTCCCTGTCGCGGAATCGGGCTCCGCTTCCCGGGCATCCGCCCTCGCAGCCGGAGCACCCGCCTTCGCCGCCGGAGCACCCGCCTTCACCGCAGGACCGTCCGGCTCGGCTGCCGGAGCACCCGCCTTCACCGCCGGAGCGCCTGCCTTCGCGGCCGGAGCATCCGGCTTCGCCGCGGGCGGCTCGGACGGCTTCTCCTCCGGCTTCGCCCCGACCACCCGCGCGAACGCCAGCGCCTGCGCGGCGGAGAGGTCCGGCAGGTAGGCGCGACCCAGCGCGGCTCCGATCCGAGGCAGCTGCAGCGCGTCGGGGTAGGTCATCCAGAGGCCCGCGTAGCGCGGGTGGAACTTGGCCTTGAAGCGGAACAGCGACGTGAAGCCGTAGGCCGGCTCGAGCGTCCGCGAGAGGAACTCGAGCAGGCGCGAGAGGACCGTCGGCTCCGGAGGCTCCTCCCCCTCCTCGACCGGTGCGGTGGCGAGCGGTGCGCCCGAGAGCGAGAGGAACTCGGCACCCTCCTCCTTGACGCGCAGCGCCGCGGAGGCGATGAGGAACTCCATGATGCCGGGCATCGAGTCGTCGGAGCGGCGCATGAAGTCGAGGGTCCAGCCGACCACGCGACCCTCCCTGTGCACGGGCAGCCAGCTCGTCACTCCCTGCAGCACGCCGTCCGGTCCGACCGCGAGCAGGAGGGCGACGTCGGGATCGCGGACCTCGTCGATGCCGCCTAGGGTGAAGCCCATCTCGGGCAGCGCCTTCTCGGCGACCCAGCGCTCCGACAGGTCGACGATCTGGTTGGCCATGCCGAGGGAGAGCTCGGGCCAGCTGGTCCACTGCGCCTCGATGCCCAGCTTGATGCCGCGCGTGAGCGGGTAGCGCACCTTCTGCCACCGCTTGCCGGTGAGCTCGAAGGAGGAGAGCTCGATGATCGTCTCCTCGCCGACCGAGAGGCGCGACCAGCCGAGCCGGTCGAAGACGGGGAGCAGCTCGTCGTGGATGCTGTAGAACACGGGCGTCCAGCTGCGCTCGTCGCAGAACCGCACGAACTCGGCCACGACGTCCTCCCGCCGCTCGGGAGCGCAGGCGGGGTCGGAGAGGGTGATCGCCACGCCGCCGATCACCCGGTAGGCGACTCCGCCGGTCCCGTCGGCCGAGATCCAGTGCGCGTTGCCCTCCCAGGTCCCCTGGTGGCCGAGGCTGCCGGCGCCGTGCAGGGACAGGAGCGCGCGGTACCGCGCCTCGTCGCCGCGGTTCCGCTGCACGTCGGTGGCCCGGAGCAGAGCGACCACCGCCACGACGACCACGAGCCAGAACACCGGGCCGACCCACTCGAAGACGATCCGCGCAACGGGCTCCCGCGGCACGGCGAGCAGTCCGGCGCCGCCGAGGAAGCTCACCGGGACGAAGCGCAGCAGCCCGTCCAGGAGGAGCCTCCCGAGGCCCAGGAGCGGCTCGAAGCTCGTGCGCACGCCGGCCGAGAGCGCCAGGTAGCCGCCGAGGGACACGACGAAGGCGATGGCGACGACCCGCGTCCAGAGCCTCGCGGCGGCACGGGGCGCGCGGATGCGGAAGTGCCTCCTCCCGATCACGAGCATCGCCACGACGGCCAGCGGCACCAGCACCGTCGTCGCCAACCAGAGCAGGTACTCGGCGTAGTACAGGAACTCGGGGTGACGGGCGGCGCGCTGGAGGGAGAAGACCTCCAGGATCGCGATCGCGATGTTCACCCCGACCGCCAGCAGCAGGCCCAGGCGGCGCCCGGAGCGCAGGCCGTAGGCGGCGACGAGCAGGAGGACGAGCGGGACGAACGTCAGCAGGATCGGCCCGGGGGCGACCAGGCTCAGCTTCACGTGGTGCGCGCAGTGCCGGAGTGCGCGGCTGCACGGGTCCTCGAGGTCCGTCGTCCCCGTGAAGGCGCTCTGCAGCAGTCGGCCGAGGAACGAGAACGGACCGTAGCCCGAGTCGGAGAGGACGGCGACGAGCGGACCGATCGCGGTGACGACGACGACCGCCGCCAGCAGCCCCCGGGACTCGCGGTGCGAGCTCGGCGCCGGACGCTGCGGACGCAGCCCCGCCGCTCCCCGCGCGAGCACCGCGCCGAGCACGAGCCCCGCGCCGCCCGCGAGGAGCCGGTACGCGTCGGCGGAGTCGCCCGCGTAGAGAACGAACATCAGCACGACGGCGAAGACGGTCACCCGGAGCCGGCGACGCCACAGAGCGCCCATGAAGGCGGTCGAGGCGATGAGGGCGCCGACCGCGCCGATCAGCGGGTCGAAGGTGTGGTCGCCGACGGTGTCGCCCGCCCACCACTCCCCGACGAGAGCGCCGATCGACTGCACGGAGGACCCGACGACGATCCCGACGGCGCCGGTCACGAGGAAGGCGAGGAGGGTGCGGGCCGAGCCGAGGCGGCGCTCCGCGGCGAGGAGCATCGGGAGCACCAGCACGACGTCCAGGAGCAGCTGCAGCGGGTCCGCCGCGATCAGGAGGGCGGTCACCGCCGTCCACGGACGGCCGTCGAGGGTCGTCATCGGGCCCGCCGCCCACCAGGCCGTCGTCTCGGCTCCCGCGGGGGCGACGAGCGTCCCCGTGATCGCGCTCGCGGCCAGGAGGACCAGGACGACCGAGACGGCCGCCGGCGACCTCCGGACCAGCAGACGCAGGGGGCGCAGCGCCGCGGCACCGCTCCTCGGGAACCACGTCGGCATGCGGGGACGCTCCTGTTCGCAACGGACGGACGACGCTCCGGCGGCATCCGGCGTCAGCATAGCCATGCCCCGCCGACCGGCGCCGTGAACGGCATGCGATAGCGTCGCGGGATGACCGCCTCCGACTCCGCACCCGCCGTCGTCATCTCCACCCCCGGCCTCGACGCCGCCGAGATCGCCGCCGTCACGGCCGTCGTCACCGCACTGACCTCTCGCACCGAGGCCGAGCCGGAGACCCCGCAGGAGCTCAGCGGGGGCTGGAACGACCGCGCCGCGGCGGTCCGCGGGCCGCTGCGGCCGGCACCGGGAGCGTGGCGCTCCTTCTCCGGCTGAGCGGACTCGCAGACGCAGCCCGTCGGGGAACGAGCGATCCGCGACGCGGAACGTGAAATTTGTCCCCCGATTAGTCCCCTAAAGTGCTGACTATGCGCCTCCTGGCGGAGCGAGCACACTAGTGGACGTACGGTGCTCCTCCTTCGGAAGGGGCACCGCCAATCACTCGCCGACCAGGGTAAGCAGGCGGGTGTGTTGGGGGCGAGTGAGGGTAATATTCGGGTTGTTACCCTCACTCGGGGTTTGACGGCGGGCCGGGCCCCCTCTTCGGAGGAGTGGACGGCCCGCCGCACTCCGTTAACGGGCTTTCGTCCTGACGCGCTCTGCGCTCAACGGGCTCTGCCCATGACGGCTCTGCTCACGCTCGTGCCGCGCCGTGCCGCGCCGCGCCGACGATCGGTCCGCTCCGAGAGACCGGGCGCGCCGAGACCTGAGCTGTGCTGAGAGCCGGAGCGTACCGCCCGCGGCACCGATCCGAGATCCGCACGCCCTCCGGGGCGGGTCGCCGCCGGTCGCTGCGCATGCGGACGGCCGCGCCGTCCCGCGCGCGCTCCGCCGCTCATACGTCCCGTCCGCCGACGCCGTCGCGCCGGATCTCGACCCAGGCGTCGACCTCGTCCCCCGCGTCGTCGGAGCCGAGGGCGCCCGCGCTGCCGTCGCCGGCCGTCCGCAGGCCCACCACTGTGACCGCCGAGGCCGAGTCGGCCGACGCGGTGCGCACCACCACGCGGTCGACCTCCTCGCGGATCCCGCTCAGAGCCTGGGCGAGCTCCCCCAGCACCCGTCGGCTCTCGCCCTCGGAGGTGCGGTCGAGGCCGCCGTCGTCGAGCACCGACACGGTCACGCCCCGCCGCCGCGCGTCGAGCACGAGACGCCGCACCTCGTCGTCCAGCAGCCGCCGGCCGCGGATCTCGTCGCGCACGGCCGCCTCGAGCAGCCGGCACTCGCGCCGCTCCTCGTCGGTGAGGCCCGGTCCCGGCTCGGCGATGCGCAGCAGCATGTCGGCGGCGAGGGCGCGCGTCTGCTCCAGCCGGACCTCGCGCTCCGTGAGGTGCGCCTCCTCCGCGGCCCGCCACGACGCGGCCGCGCGCTCGGCCGCCTCGAGCACGCGCGCCTCGGAGCCCGCGCGCCCGAGCTCGACGATGAGCAGCTGCGCGATCGCGACCCAGGCGATCCCCCCGACGACGCCGAGAGTGGCCAGCGCGGCCGGGCCGGCCCAGAACACGGTGTGCACGATCAGGAAGCCGACGCCGACCCAGGCGCAGGCCGGGCGCCGGCGGGCGCACACGATCGTCATGAGGGTGCCGACCGCGGCGATGTACCAGGTGGAGTAGCCGTTGGAGGCGCCCGGATCGAGCGACGGCGCGACCAGCAGCGGCAGCGCGACGGCGACCGCGGTCATCCCGACCGCGACGGGCAGGGCGAGCCGGGTCGTCGCTCCGGGCCAGAGGGCGACGACGGTCGCCGCGACGTACAGCGCGACCGCGACGAGGTCGGCCGGCGTGGCCGGGGAGATGCGGAAGGAGAAGAAGGCGAGCACCACGTGGTAGAGCGAGAAGCCGGCGCCGAGCGCCTGGAGCAGGGGGCGCGGGTAGGCGATCACGGCCCTCCTCCCGCGTCCGCCCGCCAGGAGAGGACGACTCGGGTGCCCTCGCCCGGAGTCGAGTCGACCCGCGCCGAACCCCGCGCGTTGTGCACCCGCTCGAGGATGGAGAGCCGGATGCCCAGCCGCTCGCGCGGGACGTCGGCGAGCCGGAAGCCGCGGCCGTCGTCCTCCACCACGACCTCCACCGCGCCGTCGCCCAGCAGCCCGTGCACGGCGCGGTGGACGCTGCCGCTCGGACCCGCGTGCTGAACGCTGTTGGCGAGCGCCTGCCAGACCGCGCCGAGCAGGGCCTCGGCCACCGGGCGCGGCAGCGTCGTCGCGCGCGGATCCACTCCGTCGGCCGTCGCGACTGCGATCTCGGTCCCGAAGGTGGACGCCGCGTGGGCGAGCTGGCGCTGCAGGAGCTCGAGCGGGACCAGCCCCTCGGGCGGCTCCGGCTCGTGGTCGGGCAGCAGCACGGCGAGGGTGCGCTGCGCCATCGAGGAGACCAGCGCACGCTCGGCCGGCGACTCGGCGGAGGCGGCGGAGAGCAGCGTCGCAAGCACGTTGTCGTGCACCAGGGCGTCGACCTCGACCCGCTCCACCTCGCCGGCGTGCTGGCGCATCGCCGCCTCGTACTGCTCCATGGCCGTCGTCTGCGCGCGATCGATCTGGTCGGCCGACTGCCGGAGCACGGTGATCAGCACCAGCATCACGAAGCCGACGATGCCCACGTAGGCGGCGTCGAGGATCGCGCGGGTCGGCTCCGCCCCGCCGCCGGAGGGGAGGACGCGCAGCAGCCCGAACAGCACGGTCGTCACCGACACGTACGCGATCGCGATCCGGAGGGGAGCCGCGATCGTGCAGAAGGCGGTGCCGATGGTCAGCAGGTACCAGATCCACGGGGTCTCGCGGTCCGCGCCCCCGGTGGCGACGGCGGCCGGCCAGGTCAGGAGGGCCACGAGGACACCGACCGCGACCAGGACCGCCGTGATCCGCGTGCCCCGCCGCAGCACGGCGGTGACCACGGCGGCGGTGAGCGATCCGAAGACCAGCACCAGCACCGGCCAGGCCACCTCGGGGCGCAGCAGGGGCAGCTGGGCGAGGATCGGCGGGACGGTCTGCACACCGAAGCCGAAGCCGAAGAACGACACGACCGTGCTGATGATCCGGTCGATCCGCTCGCGCCCGGCGTTGCGGCGGGCGATCGGCGCCTCAGCGCCCGCCATCGCCGTCGTCCGGGTCGATGCCCGGCAGGATGCCGTCCTCCACCGCGCGCCGCAGCAGATCGACCTTCGTCGGGGCGGGACGGCCGATCTCGACGTACTTGTCACGGATCCGGTCGAGGTACTCCTTCGCCGTCGACACCGAGATCTGCAGCCGCTCGGCCACCAGCTTCAACGGCAGCCCCGAGGCGTAGAGGTGCAGGACGTCGCGCTCGCGACGACCGAGCACGGCCCGCGCGAAGTCGTCGTCGGCGTCGATGGCCGAGGCCCACTCCAGATTGTTGAGGACCTCGCCGCGGGCGACCGTGCGGATCGCGGCGACGACCGTCGACATGGGCGAGGACTTCGGGATGACGCCGGCCGCTCCCGCGGCGAGCGCCTCCCGCACGGCCACGACGCGGTCGGCGATGCTGTGGACGAGGACGGCGGAGCCGCGCACCTGCCCCCACTTGACGTTGCTGGTGATGCTCGAGCCGTCGTTCAGGGACAGGTCGAGGACGAGCACCTCGATCTCGGCGCCGCCGATCGTGCTCTCGAGGGCCTGGACGGTCTCGGCGGCGGCGACCACCTGCATCCCCGCGCTCTCGACGGCGGCGGCCACGCCCAGGCGCACCGACTCGTGGTCGTCCACGATCGCCACGCCCACGCGCGGGGCCTCGGCTGCGTCGACGTGGGGCTCCATCCCGCCCATGGTACGCAGGCGCGGGCCCGCGGTCAGTCCTCTCGGCGGACCAGTCGCGCAACGGCCTCCACGTGGGAGGTGTGCGGGAAGAGGTCGAAGCCCTCGAGGCGCTCGAGCTCGTAGCCGGCCCCGGTCAGGGCGCCCACGTCGCGGGCGAGCGCGACCGGGTCGCAGGCGACGTAGACGAGCTGCGCCGGCCGCAGCTCCGCCAGAGCGTCGGTGACCGCTCGGCCGGCGCCCGAGCGCGGCGGGTCGAGGACCACGGTCGCCGCGCGCCACCGCGCCCGCTCGCGCGTATCGGCCTGGGCGACGACGTCGCGGAGGTAGCGGTCGACGCGGGCGGTCACCGCGCGGGCGCCGACCTGGTCGGCCAGGTTCTCGAGCGCGTGCTCGGTGGCGCGGGAGTCGCTCTCGACGCTGGTCACGCGCACTCCGGCGCCGAGGCGGTCGGCCAGCGCCGCGGCGAGCAGGCCCACCCCGCCGTAGAGGTCGTGGTTGGCGGCCGACGGGTCCGCCGCGTCCGCGTCGACGGCGGCCTGCACGGCCTCGAAGAGCGCGGCGGCGGCTCCGCGGTGCACCTGCCAGAAGCCGGTGCGGTCGACCCGGAAGGTGCGGTCGGCGACGAATTCGCTCACCACCGTGCGGTCGCGGCGGGCGCGCTTGTCGGAGGGGTCGTGCACGAGCACCGCGGCTCCCTCGGACCCGGCCGCGTCGACGAGGTCGACCACCGAGCCGGGAGCGAGGCGCTCGCCGAGCGGTGCGGCCAGGGAGGAATCGGCGGTCGCGAGGGGCAGCGACTCCACGGTGACGACGTGGTGGCTGCGTGCCGCGTAGGGGCCGACCCGTCCGTCGTCGTCGACGTGGAGGCGGTTCCGCGTGCGCCAGCCGAGGCCGCCGGACGCGTCGTCCCCGCCGATCGGCGCGACCTCCACCTCGATCTCGCGACGGGCGAAGCGGGAGAAGGAGTCGACGAGCACGAGGCGCTTCAGCTCGCGCTGGTAGGCCAGGTCGGCGTGGCCGAGCTCGGCGCCGCCGACGCGCTCCTCCGGGCGGCGGTCGAGGGCGGCCTCGGGCCAGACGTGCTCCACCCGGTGCTCGGACGCCTCGAGCACCTCGAGCGCCTCGGCACGCCAGAAGCTGTCGTGCCGGACCTCGCTGATCCGCGCCCGCACGCGCTCGCCGGGGAGGACGTCCGGGACGAAGACGACGCGGCCCTCGTGCCGGGCGACGAACACGCCGCCGTGGGCGACGTTGCTAATGTCGAGCTCGATCTCGGTCCCGAGTGCGTCGTCGGCCCCGTCGGGGCGGGCGGATGCTCGGGACGGGGTCTGTGCCATCCGTCGAGC
Organism: Rathayibacter sp. AY1F2; assembly: GCF_002930885.1. Classification (NCBI taxonomy): domain Bacteria; kingdom Bacillati; phylum Actinomycetota; class Actinomycetes; order Micrococcales; family Microbacteriaceae; genus Rathayibacter; species Rathayibacter sp. AY1F2. Next base: position 379,202 of record NZ_PSVG01000001.1, read on the forward strand.
ATCCCACAGCGTGGGCCCGGCCGCAGGGAGCCCTCGTGCGCCTCTACCTCGCCTCCACCTCCCCCGCGCGCCTCGCGCTGCTGCGGGCCTCCGGGATCGAGCCCGTCGTCGTCCCCTCCGAGGTGGACGAGCCCGCGGCCGTCGCCCGGGCCGAGCAGGAGCGGGGCGCGGCGCTGGACGCGGACGCCACCGTCTCGCTGCTCGCCCGCGCCAAGGCGCACGCCGTCCTGCGCCCGGACATCGACGGTCTGGTGCTCGGCGGCGACTCCGCGTTCGTCCTCGACGGGGTCGTCCACGGCAAGCCGCACGAGCCGGAGCGGGCGCGGGAGCGCTGGCGCGCCCAGCGCGGTCGCACCGGCCGCCTCCACTCCGGCCACTGGCTCGTCGACCACCGCGGCGGGAGGATCGTCGCCGAGGCCGGAGCGGTCACCTCCGCCGCCGTCACGTTCGCCGACGACATCGACGACGCCGAGATCGACGCCTACGTCGCCACCGGCGAGCCCCTCGAGGTGGCCGGCGCCTTCACCATCGACGGCCGCGGCGCCGGCTTCATCACCGCGATCGAGGGCGACCCCTCGACGGTGATCGGGATGTCGGTGCCGACCCTCCGCACTCTGGTGCGGAGCCTCGGCGTCGACTGGACCGCGCTCTGGAACCGCTGAGGCCCGTCCCGCCCTTGTGAGGAACCGACGAAGGCCCTCCGCTTCTTTGTGGTGAGCCGCGCCGGGCCGGGCGGAGCCGCCCCCTAGGGTTGGGGACCATGCCGAAGATTACGAAGGTGCTCGTCGCCAACCGGGGCGAGATCGCCGTCCGAGTCATCCGCGCCGCCCGCGACAGCGGGATCGCCTCCGTGGCCGTCTACGCCGACCAGGACCGCGACGCCGTGCACAGCCGCCTCGCCGACGAGGCCTACGCCCTCGGCGGGACGACCAGCGCCGAGACCTACCTCGTCATCGACAAGCTGCTCTCGGTGGCCCGCCGCTCCGGTGCCGACGCCGTGCACCCCGGCTACGGCTTCCTCGCCGAGAACGCCGACTTCGCCCGCGCCGTCATCGACGCCGGCCTGATCTGGATCGGCCCCGGCCCCGAGGCCATCGAGCGCCTCGGCGACAAGGTCTCGGCCCGCCACGTCGCCGAGAAGGTCGGCGCGCCGCTGGCCCCGGGAACCCTCAACCCCGTCTCCGGCGCCGCCGAGGTGCTCGAGTTCGTGGACCAGTACGGCCTCCCCGTCGCGATCAAGGCGGCCTTCGGCGGCGGCGGTCGCGGCCTCAAGGTCGCCCGCGAGCGCGACGAGGTCGAGGAGCTGTTCGCCTCCGCCACGCGCGAGGCCGTCGCCGCCTTCGGCCGCGGCGAGTGCTTCGTCGAGAAGTACCTCGACCAGCCGCGCCACGTCGAGACCCAGTGCCTGGCTGACGCGCACGGCAACGTCGTCGTGGTCTCCACCCGCGACTGCTCCCTCCAGCGCCGCCACCAGAAGCTCGTCGAGGAGGCGCCCGCGCCGTTCCTGACGGATGCGCAGAACACCGAGCTCTACCGCGCCTCGAAGGCGATCCTGCAGGAGGTCGGCTACCTCGGCGCCGGGACCTGCGAGTTCCTGATCGGCAAGGACGGCACGGTGTCCTTCCTCGAGGTGAACACCCGCCTCCAGGTCGAGCACCCCGTGTCGGAGGAGATCACCGGCATCGACCTCGTGCGCGAGCAGTTCCGCCTCGCCGAGGGCGGCGTGCTCGACTACGACGACCCGGAGCCCCGCGGCCACTCCTTCGAGTTCCGCATCAACGGCGAGGACGCGGGCCGCGGCTTCCTCCCCGCTCCGGGCCCGGTGCACGTCTTCAAGGCCCCCGGCGGACCCGGCGTCCGCCTCGACTCCGGCGTCGTCGCCGGCGACGTGATCTCCGGCTCCTTCGACTCGCTCCTCGCGAAGCTGATCGTCACCGGCGACAGCCGCGAGCAGGCGCTGGAGCGCTCGCGCCGCGCCCTCGCCGAGTTCGAGGTCACCGGACTGCCGACCGTCCTCCCCTTCCACCGCGCGATCGTCGAGGACCCGGCCTTCGCCCCCGAGGGCGGCGCGCCCTTCACGATCTACACCCGCTGGATCGAGACCGAGTTCGAGAACACGATCCCGGCCTGGAGCGGCGAGCCCGGAGCGACCGACGAGCCGGCGGCCCGCCGGAACGTGGTCGTCGAGGTCGACGGGCGCCGCGTCGAGGTCACTCTCCCCGGCGACCTGGTCGGCTCGGGACCCGCCCGCGGGGCCGCTGCCGCCTCCCCGAAGCGCCGCGGCTCCTCCTCCGTCAGCACCGTCACGGGCGACTCCGTCGCCTCGCCCATGCAGGCCACCATCGTCAAGGTCGCCGTCGCCGAGGGCGACACGGTCGTCACCGGCGACCTGGTCGTCGTCCTCGAGGCGATGAAGATGGAGCAGCCGCTCACCGCCCACAAGGACGGCGTCGTGAAGGGCCTCGACGCGACGGCCGGAGCGACCGTCCCCGCGGGACACGTGCTCCTCCAGATCGTCTGAGCCCGTTCCGGGCCGCTCCCCGCGCGGCCCGGCGCGGTCGGCTCCTCGACGTGAGGGGTACCGCCGAGCGGGTCGCGTCGCGCTGCCGTCAATCGCTTCGCACGCGATTCCCGGTCGTGCGCTCTGCCGATGAAGGGCCGCACCCCGCGCGGCCCGGCGGAGTGGCGCGTCAGGTGACGATGTGCATGGCGCGCGCGGCGTCCGAGATCGAGCCGGTGAGGCTCGGGTAGACGGTGAAGGCCCGCGCGACCTGGTCGACGGTCAGGCGGTGCTCCACGGCGAGGGCGAGCGGGAAGATCAGCTCGCTCGCCTTCGGAGCGACGATGACGCCTCCGATGACGGTGCCGGAGCCGGTGCGCGCGAACAGCTTCACGAAGCCGTCGCGGATGCCCATCATCTTCGCCCGCGGGTTCGCGGCGAGCGGGAGCTTGTAGATCTCGCCCTGCGCGATGCCCTCCTCGATCTCGCGCTGGCTCCACCCGACGGTCGCGATCTCGGGCTGCGTGAAGATGTTCGCCGCGACGTTGCGCACCTCGGTCGGGTTCACGGCGTCGCCCATCGCGTGGAACACGCCGGTGCGGCCCTGCATGGCGGCGACGGAGGCGAGCGGGAGGAACGTGGTGCAGTCCCCGGCCGCGTAGATCGAGGGGACGCTGGTGCGGGCGACGCGGTTGACGCGGATGTGCCCCGACTCCGTCAGCTGCACCCCCGCGTCCTCGAGGCCGATGCCCGCCGTGTTCGGCACGGAGCCGACGGCCATCAGGCAGTGCGAGCCCTCGACGACACGTCCGTCCGAGAGCACGGCCTGCACGCCCTTCTCGGTCCGCTCGACGCGGTCGGCGCGCGACTTCGAGAGCACGACCATGCCGTTGCGCTTGAAGACGTTCTCGATCACGGCGGCCGCGTCGGCGTCCTCGCCGGGCAGCACCTGGTCGCGGGAGGAGATGAGGGTCACGCGGGCGCCGAGCGCACGGTAGGCGGAGGCGAACTCCGCGCCGGTCACGCCGGAGCCCACCACGATCAGGTGCTCGGGGACGGACTTGAGGTTGTAGAGCTGGGTCCAGCTGAGGATGCGCTCGCCGTCGGGAGCCGCGGTCGGGAGCACACGGGGGCTGGCGCCCACCGAGACCACGATCGTGTCCGCCTCGATGCGGTCGAAGTCCATGCCCTCGCCGCCGGCCGCCGTGGAGACGATCAAGGCGTTCGAGCCGTCCAGGCGCCCGTCCCCCTGGACGATGCGCACGCCGTGGTGCACCAGGTTCGCGCGCATGTCCTCGGACTGCTGGCGCGCGAGCCCGAGCAGGCGCTTGTTCACCGTCGTCAGGTTGACCGCCACGTCCGGGCGCACCGGCTTGTTCTGCTCCGAGCGGGTGAAGAACTGCACGCCCAGGTCGGCGGCCTCGCCGATGGCGTTGGTGGCCTCCGCCGTCGCGATGAGCGACTTCGACGGGACGACGTCGGTGATGACGGCCGAGCCGCCCACTCCGACCCGCTCGACCAGGGTGACCTCGGCGCCGAGCTGCGCTCCCGCGATGGCGGCTTCGTAGCCGCCCGGCCCCCCTCCGAGTACAGCGATCCTCTGCGCGCGCTCGAACTCGTAAGCCATGCTTCCCATTGTCCTCTCTCACTGAGTGTTCGCCCAATCGCGGGGTGTCGGATCGGCCGCGGGAGTCGCCCTCCGCCGCCGCGCAGCCCGTCGGTAGGGTGGGAGGATGTCCGACCAGACCCTGCACCCGCTCGACGCCCCCGACGCCGATCCCTTCGAGATCGCGGCCCGCGCGGCCGCTCAGATCGCCGAGGCGACAGGGGTCGAGAAGCACGACATCGCCCTCACCCTCGGCAGCGGCTGGGGCAAGGCCGCCGACGCGATCGGCGAGACGACCGCGACGGTGGAGGCCACCGAGATCCTCGGCTTCTCCAAGCCGGCCGTGCACGGGCACGGCGGCACCCTGCGCTCCGTCCTGCTCCCCACCGGCAGGCGCGCGCTGATCATCGGCGCCCGCACCCACTACTACGAGGGCTACGGCGTGCGCCGCGTCGCGCACAGCGTCCGCACCGCCGCCGCGACGGGCGCGACGGTGATGATCCTCACCAACGGCGCGGGCGGCATCAAGGAGCACTGGACGCCCGGGACCCCCGTGCTGATCAGCGACCACATCAACCTCACCGCCGACTCGCCGCTCGAGGGCGCGACCTTCGTCGACCTCACCGACCTCTACTCCTCGCGCCTGCGCGACCTCGCCCGCGGGACGCGTCCTGAGCTGGACGAGGGCGTGTACGTGCAGTTCCGCGGGCCGCACTACGAGAGCCCGGCCGAGGTGCAGATGGCGAAGATCATCGGCGGCCACATCGTCGGCATGTCGACCGCCCTCGAGGCCATCGCCGCGCGCGAGGCGGGCATGGAGGTGCTGGGCATGTCGCTCATCACGAACCTCGCCGCCGGCATCCAGAAGACCCCCCTCAGCCACGAGGAGGTGCTCGAGGCCGGCCGCGACGCCGAGGACGACCTCGCCCGCCTGCTCGCCGGGATCACGGGCGCCCTGTGAGCGCCGACGTCCGGGAGCTCGCCGAGGCCTGGCTCGCCCAGGACCCCGACCCGGAGACGCGGGAGGAGCTGGTCGGCCTGCTGACCGCCTCCGACTCGGGCGACGCCTCCGCCCGCGCCGAGCTCGAGGACCGCTTCGGCGCCCGCCTGGCGTTCGGCACCGCGGGCCTGCGCGGCGCCATCGCGGCGGGATCCAACCGGATGAACCGCGTGCTGGTCTCGCAGGCCGCCGTCGGCCTGGCCGACTTCCTGCTGGCGCAGGGCGTCCAGCGGCCCGTGGTCGTGATCGGCTACGACGGCCGGAAGAACTCGCGCGTCTTCGCGGAGGACTCCGCCGCGCTGATGGCGGGCGCCGGCGTGGACGCGGTGCTGCTGCCCCGGCTCCTGCCCACCCCCGTGCTGGCCTTCGCCGTGCGCCACCTCGGCGCCGACGCCGGAGTGATGGTCACGGCGAGCCACAACCCGCCGCAGGACAACGGCTACAAGGTGTACCTCGGCGGCGCCGACGAGGGCTCGCAGATCGTGCCGCCGGTCGACTCCGAGATCGCCGAGCGGATCCTCGCGGTCGCGCGGGACCGGCGCGTTCCGGAGCTGCCGCGCGGCGAGTACCGGCTCGCGGACGAGTCCGTGGTCGCCGCCTACATCGAGGCGACGGCCGCCGTCGGCCGCCAGTCCGCTCCGCTGCGCATCGTCTACACGGCGATGCACGGGGTCGGCTGGGAGACGGCGCACCGGGTGCTCTCCGCGGCGGGATTCGACGAGCCGGCCGTCGTGGTCGAGCAGATCGAGCCCGACGCGGCGTTCCCCACGGTCGCGTTCCCCAACCCGGAGGAGGCGGGCGCCCTCGACCTCGCTTTCTCGACCGCGCGCTCCGGTCGCGCGCAGCTGATCGTGGCCAACGACCCGGACGCCGACCGCTTCGCCGCCGCCGTGCCCGACGCCTCCGCCCCGGAGGGCTTCCGGCGCCTCACCGGCAACGAGGTCGGAGCGCTGCTCGGCTGGCGCGCCGCCGAGCAGGCCCGCCGCGAGGGCCGCACCGGAGGAGCGCTCGCCTGCTCGATCGTGTCCTCCCCCGCCCTCGGTGCCGTGGCGGCCGACTACGGCCTCGACTTCGCCGAGACGCTCACGGGCTTCAAGTGGATCTCGCGCGTCCCCGACCTCGTCTTCGGCTACGAGGAGGCGCTCGGCTACCTGGTGAACCCCGGGACGGTCCGCGACAAGGACGGCGTCTCGGCCGCGCTCGCCTTCCTCTCCCTCGCGAGCGCGCTCGCCGCCGAGGAGCGCACGATCGACGACGAGCTGGAGTCGTTCGCCGAGCGGTTCGGGCTCTTCGGATCGGAGCAGATCTCGCTCCGCGTCACCGACCTCTCCGAGATCGGCCGGATCATGGCCGGACTGCGCGCGACGCCTCCGACCGCGATCGGCGGGCTCGCCGTCGAGCGGAGCGAGGACCTGCTCGCCGAGGGCGGCGCGCTGCCCCCGACCGACGCGCTCCGCTTCTCCCTGGACGGTGCCCGTCTCATCGCGCGCCCGAGCGGCACGGAGCCGAAGGTCAAGCTCTACCTCGACGCCTGGTCGCACGACTCCGACGCCGACGCCCGCCGGTCGGCCGTCTCGTCCCGCCTCGCCGCCCTGCGCACCGGCGCCGCGGAGCTCCTCGCGTAGGTCCCCCTCCGGTCAGCGGGGCGCGCGGACACCGATCCGCTCGCCCCGCTTCCAGAGCCACTCCACCGGACCGAGCTCGAACCGGCGCAGCCACAGGTGCGCCGCGAGCACGACGACCGCCGCGATGAGCAGGAACGCTCCGACGGTCGCCGGGACGCGCCACTGCGCGGCGGTCACCGCCAGCCCGAGTCCCCAGCCGTAGAAGAGGGCGCCGCCGAGCAGGTTCTGCAGGAGGTAGGCGCTCAGGGCGACCCGGCCGACCTCCCGCGCCCGGCGTGCCGCCCAGCCCTCGGCGCCCCGGCGGAGGCAGGCCTCGGCGAGGGCCGCGAGCAGGCCGAGCCCGACCAGGGGCGCGACGAGGTAGCGCTCGGCGAGCAGACCGGCGGCGCTCCCCCCGACGCCCAGCGCGAGGTCGACGGGGAGGGCGAGGGCGCCGAGGACCATCATGCGACGGCGGAGTGACGCGCCCTCGGCGGCGAGGACCCCCGCCCGATGGAGGCGCGCGCCGAGGAGGAACATCGCGAGGCTGAGGAGCCCGATGAGCACCGGCTCCGCACGGAAGACGCCCGCGTTCTGCAGCCGGAAGAGGGCGAGGCCGAGGAACGACGCGTCCGCGGAGGGGCTCCGGCCGGTCGGCCCCTGTCCGGCACCGTCCGGACTCACCGCCACGAGCGCCACGAGCGCCGAGATCAGGACGACGTGCAGAGCGCCGCAGACGAGGATCACGCGGCGCTGCGTCGTCGGCCGGGTGAGCAGCAGCCAGGCGACGACCGCTCCGGTGACGGCGTATCCCATGAGGACGTCGAACTCCGCGATCAGCACGTAGTTGACCGCGCCGTCCAGGAGGAGGAGCGTCGCGCGCCAGAGGTAGCGGCCCGGCCAGCGCGTCCCGCGCCGGACCGCGGAGGCGTGCTGGATCGCGAGGCCCACCCCGAAGGCGAGGGAGAGGAGGGCGAGGAACTTGCCCTGCGCCAGCGCCATCAGCAGGAGCTGCGCAGTCCCGGCGGAGGAGGAGGTCTCCGGCGTCACCGGGACGGAGAGCAGTCCGAGCATCCCCCAGGGGTGGGAGAAGATCCAGATGTTCGTGCCGAGGGTCCCGATGATCGCGACACCGCGGACGACGTCCAGGGTCGCGATGCGGCGGCCGGCTCCGGCACGGGGTGGCAATACGGTCGTATTGGTCATGTCCGAGAGCGTAGCCTGCTCGAGCAGTCGAACGAGAGGGACGCCATGCCGGATCGGCGCGAGAGCAGGAGCGACATCCTCTCGGCGGTCGTCGCCGTCCTCTCGACCCGCGGGGCGGAGCACCTCAGCATCCGCACCGTCGCGGCCGAGGCCGGCGTCTCGGTGGGGGCCGTCCAGCACCACTTCCCGACGAAGCAGGCGCTGCTGGCCGGCGCGATGGCCCGGGTCGAGGAGCGCTTCCGCGAGCGGATGCGGAGCCGCCTGGAGGCCGAACCCTCGGCCGAGGTGCGGCTGCGCGTCTTCTGCGACGAGATCGCGTGCGTCGCGGACGAGGACGTGCCCGACGCGATCGTGTGGACCGCCTTCGCCTCCCGCGCCGGCACCGATCCGGAGATCCGCGCGATCCACACCGCCGGCTGGTCGCGAACGGAGGACGTCGTCCTGGAGCTGCTGCGCGCCGCGCATCCCGCGGCGTCGCTCGGCGCCGACGACGCGGCGCTTCTCCTCGCAGTCCTCGACGGCATCGCGGTCTCCCGCGCGGCCGAGCGGCCCGCCCGCCTCTCCCCCGCCTTCGGGGTGGGCCTCGCGAT